>CALRCE010000021.1 GCA_943354505.1 Candidatus Peribacteria bacterium | reverse complement strand
AACTCCTCCCAGCACTAAAATGCTGAAGGTGAATAGGAGCAGTTTTCGGGTTCTGGACATAGCTTTTTGTTTTTATAAATCTTTTCATTTTACACTAAAAGAGCGCTTTTTTCAAGGTTGATCGTGAAGGGCGGTTTATTGCAGGATGGAGCCCAGTGCTCTCACCAACATTTCGCAGGCTTCTGCACGAGTTATCGAGTTGCTGGGTCTGAAGCTGCCGTCTCCGTAGCCTTGCACGATGCCGTTTTCGAGGGCGATGGCCAGAGAAGTGGCGTACCAATCTTGGGAGCTCACATCGTAGAACTCATGGTTGAGGTTGCTGGTGTCTGCGTTGGAATAGCCGGAGGCGTTCACGAGGAGTTCGACCGCTTCGGCACGAGTGATGGAGCTGTTGGGATGGAAGGTGTTGTCCGAGTAGCCCGAGACCAAGCCTTTGGAATGAGCAAAACTTACCACGGCGTAATACCAGGCATCGGTGGCGGTGTCGGTGAAGGCGGCGCTTTGCACAGCGTAGACGTTGTAGCCCAGACTTTCGACGAGAATTTTAACGAATTCAGCGCGTGTCATTTCAGAGTTGGGGCTGAAGGTTTTTTCGGAGTAGCCGCTCACGACTCCTGAGCTGTAAAGTTCACAAATGCTTTCTTCGGCCCAATGGCCGCTCACGTCTGAAAAAGGATGTTCGCAGCCCGTAGCGGTGCTTTCGGCAAAGGCTGTGCTCGAAAGCGTGCTGAAGGCGAGAACGAGGGTGAGGAATTTTTTCATGAGGCGTGGGTGAAGGCTTGCTTAGTTGAGCCCGGTTTTTTGATAGACCAACTGCATGGTGGACTCGGCAAGCGTGCGCGCTTTTTGAGCCCCCATTTCCATGATTTGGTCGAGCTTCGTGGAGGTTTCGAGTGTTTTGCGACGCGCGCGAGCTTCGGCAAAGAAAGAAAGGACTTTTTCTAGGAGGGCTTGTTTGGCTTTTCCGTACCCGAAGCCACCCGCTTGGTAGTTGGCTTTGAGGGCTTCTAATTCTTGTGAACTAGAAAATTGTTCATAAAGCGAAAGGATGAGGTCATTTTCGAGGGGCATGGGATCTTTCAAGTCGATGCTGGCGGTTTTGATGCCCATGATTTGTTTTTTGATCACGGCTTCGTCGTCAAAAATGGAGATGGTGTTTCCGTAACTCTTGCTCATTTTTTGTCCGTCGGTGCCTACGATGGTGGCCACGGCTTTTTCGATGCGAGGTTCGGGCAGCACAAAGGTTTCACCAAACAGATGATTGAATTTTTCGGCGATGTCTCGGGCGATCTCCACGTGTTGTTTTTGATCCTGGCCCACGGGCACTTGATTGGCGTTGTAGATCAGAATGTCCGCGGCCATCAAAACGGGATAGGTGAAGAGGCCCACATTCATTTCTCTATTGCCCTTGGCCACAGCGTCCTTCCAGGCGTGAGCCCGTTCGAGCAGTCCGTGAGGGGCCACACAATTCAAAATCCAAGCGAGTTCGGCGTGCTGGGGTACATCACTTTGAAAAAAGAAAGTGACCTTGTTGGGATCTAGGCCCAAGGCGAGGTAATCCAAACACACTCCGCGTCGGTACTCCTTGAGCTCGGCAGCATTTCGCACGGTGGTGAGGGCGTGATAATCGGCGACAAAATACAAACACTCGTGGCCTTCATTTTGCAGGGCGATGTGTTCTCGCATGGCACCCAAATAGTTTCCTAGATGAGGTCGGCCGGTGGGTTTGATTCCAGAAACAATACGCATGGACTATTTATAGCTTAAACTTTGTTTTAAAAAAAGCTAAGATGTCGGCATGAATCACTGGCTCTTAAAAACGGAACCCGAATGTTACTCCTGGTCGGACATGGAAAGAGATGGAAAAACCTTTTGGGATGGCATTCACAACTTTCAAGCCCGCAACAATTTGCGCGCCATGAAAATAGGGGACCTCTGCTTGTTTTATCACACGGGTGGAGAGCGCGAGATTGTGGGCATGGTGCGCATCGTGAAAGAGGCCTATCCCGATGATAGCGACCCGCAATGGTCTTGGGTGGATGTGGAAAAAGTAAAAGCCGCGAAGCAGGTGGTGGGCTTGGATGACTTGAAAACTTATCCGCAACTCAAAGACATGAAACTCTTCAAACAGGGGCGCTTATCGGTGGTTCCGCTCACCGATTTGGAGTGGGAGTTTGTGGAGAGGTTGGCGTTTTAAATGCAAACCATCGGATCCACATCAATGCGGGCGTTTTCGAGCAAGTCTTTGGGGCAGTTCAGAAGTAGTGAGCGTGGGTCGGGTCCTTGGATGAGGACGTTCCATTGGTATTTGCCCTTCACTCGGCTCAGAAAGGCGGGAGCAGCGTAATTTTTGTGAGTCTCGGCCGAGAGGGCTTTGAGTAAATTTTTTGCTCGTTCTTCGGCTTTCTTCTCTTTTTCTTCGTAAAACATCACTTTCACGATTTTGCCATAAGGAGGGAGGTGGTCGAGTTCTCGTGAACTCTTTTCTTGTTCGTAGAAGCCATTGTAGTCGTGAGTTTTGACGTATTCGATGACTGGATTTTCTGGATTGTAAGTTTGAATCAGCACGGTGCCTTGAGTTTTTGCCCGTCCAGCGCGTCCTGCGACTTGAGTGAGGAGTTGAAAGCCGCGTTCGGAGGCTCGAAAATCGGGAATGTTCAATCCCATGTCGGCGAGGAGCACGCCCACCAAACTGATCTTGGGGAGGTCCCAGCCTTTGCCTATCATTTGAGTTCCAATGAGAATATCGACTTCATCGGCGTGCATCTTGTCGTGTAGGTCGCTGAAGCTGTTTTTTTTGCCCATGGTGTCTTTATCGGCGCGAGCGAGGCGAGCGGTGGGAAAGAGCTTTTGCAATTCTGTCTCGACTTTTTCAGTGCCGACTCCCAGTTGCCTAATGCGCACACTCCCGCAACGGTCACAGTGCTCGGGAAGGGGAGCAAACACGCCGCAGTGATGGCAGACCAAAATGGGCTTTGAAAAATTGCGTGCGTGGTAGGTGAGGGGCACTTTGCACTCCGCGCATTCGGCCACTTTTCCACATTCACGACAGACGGTTGAACTGGCCGATCCTCTTCTGTTGAGGAAGAGCAGCACTTGTTCCTTTGCGGCGAGAGTTGATCTAATTTTTTGTTCAAGTTCGTCACTGAACATGCTGAAGTTCTTTTTTTTCAATTCGTCTCGCATGTCCACGATTTGGACTTTTGGGAGTTCGGAACCCAAGGCTCTTTTTTCGAGGGTGAAATAGGCGAGTTCGCCTTGTTCGGCTTTGGTGCGGGTTTCTAAACTGGGAGTGGCGGAACCCAAAACCACTTGAGCTCCAGTGAGACTTTGGATTTTGAACAGCACATCGCGAGCGTGATAACGAGGGCTTTGATCCTGTTTGTAGCTCCACTCGTGCTCTTCGTCCATCACCACGAGCTTCAGGTTTTTGAAAGGAGAAAAGAGTGCAGAACGGGAGCCTAAAACAAGCTGAACCTCTCCTGTTTTGACTTGGCGCCAGAGTTCGGTTCGTTCGCCTTCACTGATGCGACTGTGGACGACAGCGATTTCTGGGAACTCTTCTTTGAAATAGGAAACGAATTGGGGAGTGAGTGAAATTTCTGGGACCAGCAATAGGCATTGGCCACCCTCTTTAACCGCTTCTTGAATCAGGCGTTTGTAGATTTCTGTTTTTCCGGATCCCGTGATGCCTTGGATGAGACTTTTGGAGGGTTTGTCTTTGAGAATTTTTTCAAGAATATGCTTTTGTTCGACGGTTAGCTCTTTGTCGGTGTTTTGTCGAGTATTTTTTTTGTTCAATTCCTTCTTTTTTCTTTGTTTTTTGAAAATATCTTTTGGGATAAACAATCTTATGGAGTCCCAAAGTGAACAAAAATAGTATTCACTTATCCAGTGAGCAAGTTCAAGCTGCCATGGGAACAAAAGAGGTTGAAGTTCCAGGGTTTTCGAGATTTCTTTCACTTTGAACTCTGGAGTTTCTTGGTGAATTTTGAGCACAAGACCCAGTTTTTCTCCTTTTTGAAAAGGCACGAGGACACCATCGCCCACGTTTAAGTGCAATTCTTCTGAAATTTGATACGTGAAACGCTCTTGTTTTCTTGAATAAGCGTGTTGGACGAGAACTTCAGCGTAATTCATAGTGTTTTTAGCGACACTATAAACGGTTTTACAAAAAGTGCGAGTCCGTGTTTAAATGAGTCGTCCTCTTTTCACGCCTTCAACCCCACGCTATGAAACTTCACCCTTACTTTCTTCCGATTGCGTTTTTTTTCGTGTCGATTCCTACTGCTCATGCGGTGGACATTGAAAGCGGTTTTATTAAACAAAATGCCTACGAAACCGAACACTATCGAATTGAATTTTCGGATCTTGTGATGGAGCAAAGGGACTCCAACCACAATGATTTGGCGGACGTGATCGATACGATCGCTGAGGCGGCTGAATACAGTCATGGAGTTTTGATGGAGGACCTGAACTACGAAGATCCGATGGATGATGGAGATAAGCTGGTCATTATTTTGGACGACACGAGTGAATATCTTGGGGGCGGTGCTTTGGGGGTGACGAGCTTGCTGAGCAATGGGGACCCTTACGTCGCCGTGGACCCTTGGCTTTCCGACGACTATTTGCAAGTGACGGTGGGGCACGAGTTGTTTCACACGGTTCAGTTCGGATATGGAGCAGATTTTGCCTACACTTACTCAGGGATCAACTGGGCGGAATCCACCGCGACTTGGATGGAAGACATTGAGTACGATTCGAACAACGATTATGTGAATTACCTCTCCGACTTTTTTGATTATCCCGACTATTCTGTTTTTGCCTCCATTGTTCCCAGTGGAACTTTGTTTGAGTACGGCCTCAACATCTGGCCTCGATTTCTTTCTGAGTACTACGACAATGACGTAATCAAAGATATTTGGGACGGGTACTTTGATTCCGACGTGAGCTTTGACAGTGACCTCAAACTCTTCAACACGGTTAAGTCTGTTGTGGAGGCCAATGGAGACGACCTGAACGAAGTCTTCCGTCAGTTCACTTTGTGGAACTTGGATCTTTCTAATTACGACGAAGGAAACGCCTATCCCGATGTCTTTATGTTGGAGGGCGAAACCGACATCGCTTACCAAGAGATCAACAACAGTTATGCCCCTGCGCTCTATGGCACGAACTATATTTTCTTTGACAATTCAGGCAACGATCAGAGTTTTTACTTTCACGTTCAGAAACCTGAAGGAGTTGAATTCGCAGTGACTTTGGTTCCTTATGATTCGGGTGAGTACAACCTGACCCGTTCCACTTCGGTGATCGTGGGCGGAGATGAAACCATGGATGAAGCTTTGGAGCTCACTTCGCTTTCTGACAAAGAGGGAGTGATTGCGGTGGTTTCTCCTTTGGATATAGATTTTTCGCTTGGGAATGAATCCACTGATTTTGACGAAGCCTATGTCTACAATTTTTTAGCGGAATTTGGTGCTGCGGGTGAAGATCTTTCTTCAACGGTGGATTCCACTTCCACGGACGCCAGTTCTTCCGGTTCCAAAGAAGGAGAACTTTCTACAGGTGACAAGGGAACGGTGCTTCCGGACTCCCTCACCTTGAGTGTTGTGAACTACGATGAAGATTCGGTCACGCTTTCTTGGAATCGATTGGTGGACGACGAGATTGCGAGTTATGAAATCCAATACGGGACGGATGAGGATGAGCCCGATCAAGTTCAGGCGGTGGTTCACGACTACACGACTTCGGCCATTGTCGATGACTTAGAGGATGGAGAGACTTACTACTTCCAACTCTTTGCTTTGGATGCAGAAGGTTCTGAAGTGGGCGACCCCAGCACCATGCTGGCAGTGACTCCTCAAGAATGGCTCTTCACGGATTTGTCTTATGTGAACGATTACTACGAGGAAGTGAGTGCTTTGGTTGATCAAGGCATTTTTAAGGGCTACACCGATGGATCCTTCAAGCCCGAGGCAACCATCAATCGTGCAGAGCTTTTGAAGATTTTGATTGAAGGGATGGGAGAAACGCCCAGCACGGACAATAAGAACTGCTTCACCGATGTCACTACGGAGTGGTACGCGCGTTATGTGTGTTACGCCAAGACCCAGGGTTGGGTGAGCGGCTACAGCGATGGAGGTTTCCGTCCGGGTCAGACGGTGAGCAAAGTGGAAGCGCTCAAGATGCTCTTTGAAGTCTATGGCGTGGATCTTGAGGAAGGAGACACGGTTTCGGACTTGCCTTACACCGATTTGAGCAATGGCGTTTGGTATTCCGTTTATGTGAAGCGAGCCACGGAATTGGGCATCCTTGCTGAGGAACCCGGCACGGCCTTTGAGGCGGCGGACGGACGCACTCGTGGAGAAATGGCTCTCGAGCTTTACCGCTATCTTGTGGTGAGTGATTTGATGAATGAATAAAACTTAAGAAAAGGGAGGACTTGCCTCGGCAAGTCCTCCCTTTTTGTTTAGATCTTCTTAGTACGCGGCTTCTACTGTGAGTTCGTCGCCTTCCCATGTGAGCTTCACAGCCCCTGTGTTTTTAGAGAATTCGGACATGGATTCCGTTCCGAGATCCACAAGGTAGACGACGGTATTTTCGTTTCCTGAATCTGTTTCAGTCACTGCAAAGGCCATTTGGCTGTTGTCGGGTGAAAAGACCCCGGCTCCTACTTGGTGTCCTACCGTGAAATTGTCCACTAGGTAATCTTTTGGGTAGCCCGTTTTAAGATCGGTCACGCGTGCTCCGATCTGTTCGGCGTTGGGCCCTTCGAAAAGTGCAAATCCTAGCGCCATGGTGTTGTCGGATGAAATGTCGGTGACAAAATCTCCGAGGAAAAACTGACTGGAGAGACACTCCACGGTGCCCTGACCTTCTGTGTAGGTGTAGAGTTCCATGGCGCCCGAGTAGAGGATGTAGCCGCCGAGTCCATCTGGATTTGCTTGATAGTAGCTGATGGCGCCATCTTTCTCTAACAGTTGAACGTCTGCGGTGGGTTCGCCAGAGTGATTGGCAGCGAAGGCCGCTTGGATTTGGGCGACGATCTGACTTTCTGAAAGTGAATCGTTTGTTTGGATTCGCTGGGATGTGGAGCCGGTTTCGTCCTGGATGGGACTTTGGCAGGCTGCGAGACTCAAACAAACGGTGAGGACTAAACTTGCGACAGCTTTTTTCATATAGTTGGTGTTAGAAAGTAAAGCTTTGTCGCAGAGGGATACGTGGGAGTGGGCGAGAAAGTAACACGATTGCGAAAACCCCAGCTTTTCTTAAAGCTGCACTTTCGTGCAGTGATGGTGCACCCGGAGGGAATCGAACCCCCATAACTGGTTCCGAAGACCAGGACTTTATCCGTTAAGCTACGGGTGCATTGTGTGTCTGGCCTGGAAACGAAAGGCCCGCCATTTGATTGGCGGGCCCTAGTGTAACACAGGTTTTTTTCAGACCAAATTATTTTCTTTTAGCTGCCCAGTTGTTCCACCACACCATCACAGGACTTGCGATGAAGATGGAAGAGTAGGTTCCGGCGGTGATACCGACGGTGAGGGCCAGGACGAACATGCGGATGCTTTCGGGTCCGAACACCAACATCGCAACGATGGTGATGAGGGTGGCGAGCGAGGTGTTCACCGAGCGAGCGAGGGTTTGATTCAAAGCCTTGTTCGCGGTTTCGGTGAGCGTCTCTTTGTCGGCACGGTGACGGAGGTTTTCACGGATACGATCGAACACCACGATGGTGTCATGAACTGAGAATCCCATCACGGTTAGAACGGCAGTGATGAAGAGCGCGTCCATTTCTACGCCGTAGTAGTGACCCAAGATGACAAAGAATCCGAATACGATGAGCACGTCGTGAATCAAGGCCACAATGGCAGAGACTCCGAAGCGCCATGCGCTGACTTCTTTAGGAATACGTCGGAAGGCGAAGGCGATGTAAAGCACGATCATGATGGAAGCAAACGCGAGGGCCATCATGGCTTTTTGCTTGAGTGTGTCTCCGATGGTTGGTCCCACGGTGGTGAAGCTCACTTCTTCCAGCTCGGGACTGCTTTCTTTGAGTTTGCTGACGATGGCGAGGCGGTCGTCTTCAGAAATATGTTTGAGACGAATGATCACGGCGCCTTCATCGGTGGAAAGCACTTGAGGGTTGCCCAAGTCTTCGGCGAGAGCGGCTTCGGTGGCTTCCACGTCGGCGAGCACCATTTCATTGGTCACCTCAGGATTGTTGAGTTTCACTTCTAGGCTGGTTCCTCCGGTGAAATCCAGGCCCAAGCGAGTTCCGAAGGTGAGGATGGAAAGGATCGCGATCACGGCCAAGAGTCCAGAAAGAGCGGTCCACGCTTTGGAATACTTCATGATGGGCCAGTGGTGAGGTGCCTTTTTAACACTTCCCCAAAGCCATAGTTTGTTTGCGAGTTTGGTTTCTGCCAGGAAGAACAGGAGGGTGCGAGTCAAAAGAATGGCGCTGAACATGGAAACGAAAATACCGAGCGCCAAGTTGGTGGCGAATCCGCGAATGATCGAAGAGCCAAAGTAGAACAAGATGGCACAGGTGATGAGGGAAGAGAAGTTCGAATCGCGGATGGAATCCCAAGCACGTTTGAAGCCTTCGTCGATGGCACTGTGCAGGGTGCGTCCATCGCGGAGTTCTTCCTTCATGCGTTCAAAAATCAAGATGTTGGCGTCCACGGCCATACCGATGGAGAGCACGACTCCGGCGATACCCGCGAGGGTCAGGGTGATTTGACTGGAAAGTACGAGCGTCACAAAGAACAGAGCGAAACAAGCGACAATGAAGGCGATGAATTTTTCTCCACCCGAGTCGCGATTTTTAAGAATGAGGTGCACGAGGTAGGCAAAGATACCCATGCTGAGGAGCAGGGCCATGGCTAAAGGAATGGCGCTCTTAATTACGAAGACGAGCATTAAAGAATAAATGCCCAGCGCCACGGTTGCCACCAACCCAGGAAGACGGTAGTAGAGGAGCATGAAGAGCGCGAGGACAATCACTCCGATGAGACCGGCGTGCATGCTTTGATCGAGGGCTTCTTGTCCGAGGGTGGCACTGATGTTGTGTTGTCCCACGAGTTCAACAGGAGCAGGAATGGCTCCGGTGTTGAGGTCACGAGCGAGGGCTTGGGCTTCTTCAAGGCTAAAGTTTCCAGAAATTTGAGCTTGTCCTCCGCTGATTTTTTCATTCACATTGGGGGCAGAAATGACTTCTCCTCCTACGAAAATGGCGATGCGTTTATTGACATTGGCACCCGTGAGTTCTTCAAACATTTTTCCTCCTTCTTCGTCGAACGTGATGCTCACGTAAGGTTGGTAGGCGCTGTTGAAGCTCACATCGGCGTGTTTGAAGTGTTCTCCGGTGATGGCGGCTTCTTTCTTCCAAGGGTCTACGGCGGTGCTCCAGATCATCATCTTGAGCGTCACTTGATCAATGTTTGTGGTTTCGATGCTGGCTTCTTGTTTGTCGTACACTTGAATGAGGTGATAACCAAAGTCTGTTTCCACGATGTCAGAGACTTGTCCCACTTCGAGGGCAAAGGCTGCCTCTTCGAACTCCGGAACCATGGCTCCTTTTTCAAAACTTCCTAAGTCTCCTCCCTCTGCTTTGGTCCCTGCGTCATCTGAAAACTCTGTTGCGAGAGCATCAAAATCACCCCCTGCTGCCAATTGAGTTTGCAGATCCTTAATGAAGGTCAATGCTTCTTCTTTCGTGCGAGTCACATCTGGACTGGCGTCACTGCCCTCCCATCCGATCAAAATGTGTTTAGCACTGACGGTTTCTGGAATTTCTTTATCTTCGGTGGCGGTGCTGTGGGCGACAACCTGGATCACTCCGGTCCCAGATATGGAGTTTAGATTTCCCTTGTCGTCCATGGTGTAGGCTCCGGTGAGAGAGAGGGGACCCACCAATTCTCCGTCTGCTTTCCCTTCAATGGCTGTGGCGATGTCTTCGGGCAGTTGAGCCACATTTGTCTCTGTGTAAGGAGTGTATTGAATTTCGTTTTTGTTTGATTTTTCTTCTTCTTGTCCAAGCGTTTCAAAATCACCTCCGGCTTTCACGGAGCTCAAGAACGCTTCCGCTGAAGACTCAGCCCATTCCACTTGTGCGGAGTCGTCGGGATTGGGGTCTTCTTCTTTGAATTCGAGTTGAATGGTTTTCCCAACCACGGATTTGGCTTCGTCGAGGTCGGTGATTCCGGCCAATTCCACGATCACATGGTATTCATCTCCCACGTTGGACACGTAGATGTTGGGTTCAGAAACTCCCAAACTGTCCACACGGCGACGGATGACTTCCTTCACTCCCTCCACGAGCTGACTTTTGTCGGCCTCTTCCACATTGGTGAGGTCGATGGAGTAGTCGAGTTGAGTTCCTCCTTTGAGGTCGAGCCCGAGTTTGAGCTCGCTCACGGAATCGAAGTAAGAAAGGAAACCAGCGAAAGCAAGAATGAGCAGTGCTTTGGCGGCGAGCGTACGTTTGGAGGTCCACACCATAAGAAAGTATTTATGAATAGTAAGGAATCATTTGCGGCGAAATTATACGACCAAACTCCTTTAAAACAAGCCACGAAACACCGGTTTTGTTGACGAATTGTTCTTTCATGTTATCATCCTGAGCTATGGCGAACAGTATTCCTGAATTCGGGGTTGGCTTGGCAGGTGGAGAACGATCTGAATTGTATCGAGGTTACTTGCAAAGGGTTTTTCCAACTGAAAGGGTCAGAGCTACTGGTTTTCCTCCTGTTCCTTCCATTTGCTTTCCTCACGATCCGCAGCAGGCTCGTTTTCTTGCTCCTGATACGAGTTCCCTTCATCTTGTCGAGGCTCCTTCGGTGACGAACTTTCGCATTGGTTTGCTCACGGTGCTGAACTCTTTTCGGATGGCTTATCCGGGTCAACTTTTGCAAGCGGTGGTGGTGGTGCGGGGTCAGGCTTCTGCAAGGAGGCTACTTGAAACGGCGGATGGGTCTTATAGGGCATCACTTCCTTTGGGTGGATTGGATCCAGATTTTATGAATCCGCATGGTTTTGAACAAGTTCTTGTGGAATTGCGCACACAAACACCGTGGATTCATGTTTTGGAAACCGATGTGGCTTCGCAAGCTTCTGTGATTGCTGGATTTTTAAATGGAGTAATGGAAGGGAAGGTGCCTTTGAGGAGGGGCTAAAGATTTGAATAAGCTCGCTGAGAGAAGTGGGCGCTTTTTTAGGCCAAATCTCGCGAAAGGTGAGCATGAACTCACCCGCCATTTTGTCACTTGAAAATGGCGGATTTAATCTGCAAATCGGGTTATTTTTTTGCTAGAATTTAAATTCACTCACTCATCCACTATGACCGATCAAGAATTGTATGAAAAAGCACGCTTGTACGGAAAGAATGCTTTGCTCTGGAGGCAAAAGTTCATCGGTTTGCTGCCTGAAATTCAGAGGCGACGGCTGTATGAAAAGAAAGGCTTTGGTTCGGTATTTGAGTTTGCTTTCAAGTTCGCTGGGCTTAGTGAACAGCAGGTGCGAACGGCGCTGAATTTGGATCGGCGTTTTTCAGACAAACCTGCTTTGAAGGCTTTGCTCGAAAATGGAGAAGTCAGTGTTCACAAGTTGGTGCGCATTCAGTCCATTGCGACCCCGCAGAATGAAGCCGAATTGGCTCAGGCGGTACAGCTCTTGCCGCAAAAAGCTTTGGAGACTTTTGTGCGGGATGAAAGGAGCGAGCTTGTTCAAAATGAGAGTGGCTTCGGTGAGCCATTGTTTGAGGCAAAATCTTTGCGTGCGCAAACGCAAAGCTTGAACTTGAGTCTAGAGATAACGGAAAAACTTCTCGAACTCCAAGAAAAAAGAATCGATTTGAATGAGTTGCTTTTGGAATTTTTGAAGAAGCGTGAAGAAGAAATTCTTCAAGAAAAAGAGGAGGTTAGTAGTGATTTAGAGCCAGCAAAATCTCGCTATATCCCGATCAGGATTAAGAAAATCGTAGAAAGGGAATACGGGACGAAATGCTCCATCCAAACCTGCAAGCATTCTGCCGAGCAACTCCATCACACCCAGACTTTTGCGCTCAGCCGGCGACACGATCCTCACTATTTGGCTCCACTCTGCAAAGAGCATCACGTCATTGCGCATGTGATCAATTTGAAAGTTCAGGGGAAGAGGAGAGTGCTTTAGAGTTGTAGTTTCGGTGCCAAACATTCCTCAGAACCGACGCACGAACTTTCATCCGGGGGGCTGCCACGTTCGGGGCAGGTTTCGGAATAGATGCAGGCCTCGTCGGTCACGCTACTGAGTTGAATCTGGAGTTCGGCTTCCGTTTCGTCACCGTAAGAGATTAGGATCCTATCCAGGTCTTGCAACTCGTATTGATCAAATTTTGTGTTCAATTCACCGTTCACGTAGAATTGGAGTGTTTTCGTTTCGTCGTCGCAGTAGGCGGTGCCGTCGTCCACCGTGAAGCAAGTCTCTGTTAGGCTCATGCCGATAGACTCGAAAAAATCTCCGAGGGTGATGCCGCTCATGTGTTTGTGGATGATCTCTCCATTCATATCGTGAAGGTGAGTGAAGGGGCTGAGTGCGCCTTCCTCTTCAGACATGTATTTTTCTTGCGCAAAATCATAAGCGATTCCGTTCAAATAAACCTTGAAATCGGCGTGATAGTGCAGGTCTCCCAAAAGCGGCTCAGGCGTCGGTGTTAGTGTGGTGTAGAGGCCAAAAATCATTCCTGCTAACACCAAAACCAAAAGCAGATGAAGAGTCGATTTTCGAAAAGCTCTTTTCATGAGCCTATTTTCTTTCGGAAATCAGCTTGTAGGCCCACATTCCGAGCACAGCTCCGACCACCGGTCCGAGCACATACATCAGGTTGAAGGAGCCGATGGCGAGAGCCACAGCAGGATTGAGGACACCGTTGGAAACGCTGGCTGCGATGGAAATACCCATGAGCAGGGAACCTCCGACCACAACTCCGAGCACGTCTTTAGGTGTGCGGCCGTAAATGGCGGAAGCCACTCCAAAAGCAAAGAAGAAAGCTCCGAGTCCTTCGGCGATGGCGATCCATGGAGAAGCGCTGACGGTGAGCGTCACAGAGGAGCTCATTTGATCCGCAACCACCATGGCGAGTCCGGCACCTAGGAATTGTGCGACCCAGTAAGCGACTGCGTTTTGAAAGCTGATTTTCCCGATGGAAAGGGCTCCGGCGGTGATGGCGGGATTGATGTGAGTTCCGGAGATGTGGCCCAGGGTGTAGACGAAAAGCCCCAGGGTCAATGCAGCAAGAACAGGAGTGGAAATTGGAAAGGTGCCAGAAATTGAAAGACTCACTACCAAGGCCAAAGCAAAGGTGCCGACGAATTCGGCAGCGTATTTATTAAAGTTTTTCATGAGGCGTGGGTAAGGATGAGACCATGGTAGGGAAGAACCTGGCGAGTGTCAAAATTAACCTGTTGGCCTTTTTCAGGTTTTGGTGTACAATTTCTCATTTGAATACCGATTGCAAGCTTGGGTGCTCATGACGCGCTAACGTAAAATCTTCTCCATCTTTCTCCCTTTCGCCAATTCGTCCACCAACTTGTCTAGGTATCGTACCTGACGGGTGAGGGGGTTTTCGATCTCTTCGATTCGATAGCCGCAAATCACACCGGTGATGAGCGCGGCGTTTGGATTGAGCGTTGCTTCCTTGAAAAAGGTTTCAAAGGTGGCCTTTTTAGTGATCAACTCTTGAAGCTTTTTCTCATTAAAACTGGTCAACCATTCGATGATTTGAAGCAACTCTTCTTTTGTTCGGCCTTTGCGTTCGACTTTTTTCAGGTAGGCTGGATACACTGCAGCAAAAGTCATTTTTGCCATTCGTTCGTTGTGTTCGGGGGTGATGTTCATATTGTGTGAGCCAAAAATCCCTTAGAAAAATATATAGCCGATAGCAGCTGTTACAATATTTATAAAAACTCCGGTAAAAAGAGCCAGCTTTTGCCTGTCTTTGAAAATCAAACCGTAAATGAGGCCCTCAAAGGCAGCTACACAGGCTTCAGCCAAAAACCAGTTCATGTCCCAGGAATAAAGCATTTGCCAAACAATCGGGTGCGAAATCATGTTTACACCAAGCACAACCAAAACCACCCGTTGCCACTCCTCCTTTCTCAAAAAGAGGAGAGCGAGGGGCAGTTCAAAGAGAACCGTTAGGATGAGTAGTTTTACTTCCTCCATGCCTTAATCGCAACTGCGAGGAGTGCAACACCTAAACACGAGATGGCAATCCAGATGGGTGTTTGAGATGCTTCGGGAGTCTCGGAAGGAACTGCAGTCGTGCTGGGTTCAGAGTTGGAAGTGGGGACGGTTGTAGCGGTGCTTGTGCTCACGCTGTCTGTAAGGGCGCCATAGGCCAACTTTCCGTCTGAGTCGTAACGGGCTTCGTTGACGAAGTGAGCTGTGAAGGAGGTGTCCGTTAAGTTGTCGATGTGGTACACCCAAACAACGTATACGGCGGCATTTGAATCTGGAAGATTGTTCTCGCCAAGATCTGCTCCTTCACCTGTAACCGTCGCGTCAATTTTGTACTGCTGGTTCTCCGTCAAACTTCCCCACATGTCTCCCTGTTCTCCATTCGGATCCTCTTGATGGGTGATCAGCGCTTGATTGCTTTTTTTCACGGCAAAAAAAGGAGGCACGCTAGAACTCGGGTGTCCATTGGATTCGAGTTGTTCAGATTCCGGCGCTACTGCATCACCAGCGAGTATCGGAGTCGGGCCAAATCGCCAGTTGTTGGTGGCGTAAACATCGTAATCTGGATAATCTGCAAGGTTATCGAAAACAGCATGGGTTGAATATTCGTGTGTTCCTGGTTCTGGTGCAATGTCTGCATTTGCTATTTGTGGAAGTAGCAATGTTGTGCAGAGTGCTAGGGACGAAAGAAGATACTTCATAAATCTGGGGTGAGTTTGCTTCTATCAGCATACTAGAGATGGAACCTCGAAAAAGCAAAGAAAATCCCTTTTAGAGTTCTTTGGAATGCTGTGCGAGGCGAGCGTCAGTTTCAAAATCATTTCCTTTTCCGCTTCTTCCGTAGTCGTCTTCTAGTTTCACGACGTCGTCGAGGTCGTTCGTGGAGACTTCAAAGATTTCGGAGTCTTCGAGGGCTTCGGCGCGGTGAATTTTGCCGGGGTACACATCGAGTTTATCGCCGGGATTCATGATTATTTCGTCGAGGTCGTCGACGTTGTCGCCGAGGCTGAATTTGATTTTGCCGGACATGAGGTACTGGGTTTCCTTCTTTTTTTCGTGGTACTGCAAAGAGTAGCGGTGACCTTTTTTGATGCACAAAATTTTGCCGACGTATTCGGGCTCCACGGCGAACCAGAGTTCTTTGCCCCAGGGCTTGAGCACTTCTTTAATTGGGGTTTGATCCATTTTGCATTTGATTTAAAAGGGTTTTCAGATCTCCACTTCGTTCCTTGGGGCAAATGAGGGTTTTGCCGGCGGCGTTCACCACGACCATGTTTTTGAGTCCAAAGACCGCGATTTCGTCTCCGCCTTCATTGTAAAGCAAGCAACCTTCGCTTTCCACCGCCACCACATCCCCTTTGATCAGGTTGTCTTTGGGGCTTTTCGCCAGTTCTTCGTGCAAGGACGCAAAGGTGCCGATGTCGCTCCAACCCAGATCGGCAGGAATGATGCGCACACGCGAAGGATCCACTTTTTCCATGACGCCGTAGTCGATGGATATTTTATCGCATTGGGGGTAGCACACTTCAATGGGTTCACCTTGAGTGATGTGCTCCAGCTCGGTGTAAGTCTTGGGTAGGTGTTTGGCGAACTCTTCGAGGATGGTCTTCACTTTCCACACATAGTAACCGGTGTTCCACAAGTAACTGTAGGAAGAAAGGAAGCGCTTGGCGGTTTCGTAGTCGGGCTTTTCTTTGAAAGCTTTGAATTCGTATACTTCAATGCCGTTCTCTTCTTTGAGCATGCGTCCGATGCGCACGTAGCCCAAGTTTGTGTTGGGGTATTTTGCTTTCACTTCGATGATGTTGAGGGTGTTTTCGGTGGCAGCGAGTTGTTCGGCGGCTTTCAGTTTGGCTTCAAATTCTGCCACGTCCTGAACGAGATGATCGGCGTAGACGACGGCCATCACGGCCTGCGGGTCTTTTTGAGCGATGAGGGCGGCGGCAAGACCGATGCAAGGGCCGGTGTCTTGCATGCTGGGCTCCGAAATGAGGTTGGCTTCGGGCAGGTTTGGGAGCTCTTCTCGAACGTAGTGGGCGTATTCGGCGTTGGTGCTCACGTAAATGTCTTCGATGGGCACAAAAGAAACCCGTGCGAAGGTTTCTTGGAGCATGGTTTTATCGGAAACCAGTTTTTGAAACTGTTTCGGTTTTTGCTTTGAGCTCATCGGCCAGAGCCTTGATCCGGCTCCTCCCGCTAAAATCACAATTTTCATAGTGCGTTCAAATAGAGAGAAAGAAGTTTTTCACCCCACACGAAACTTAGCATGCTTCCGATCACGAGGAAAGGGCCCAGGGGTACTGAGGTGTTGCCGTTTGCTTTTTGACTGATCAGGAGTCCGATGCCAATGAAGCTGCCTAAGAGGTAGCTGGAAAAAAGCCCGATCAGAATGTTGGGCCAGCCGAGGAGGGCTCCCATGAAGAGGCCGATTTCGATGTCTCCGCTGCCGAGCCATCTCCCTTTGGATAGCAGGAATTGCGCCCCAAAGAAAATACCGCCGATGGCCATGGCGAGTAAGGTGCTTTGCCAGCCGTAGGTGAAGCAGCCCCAAACGAGTGCGTAGACCATGCCTGGGAAGAGCACGGCTTCGTGAATTTCTTGATAGCGGAGATCGTAAATGAAAATGAAAGCCAGTACGAAAACAAGAGGGAAGGCTAAGAGCCATTCTTTAAAATCGGGGAAGAGGAAGCTCAGGCCTACGCTCATGAACAAAACGGTGATTTCACTGGCGGGGTACCAAGCAGAGATGTTTTTTTTGCAATGTCGACATCGGCCTTTTTGAAAAAGATAAGAGAACAGAGGGATGAGCTCTGCGGCCCCAAGCACATGTTTACATTCCGCGCAGTGAGAGCGGCCTTTCACTATTCCTTTTTCACCGTTGTGGAGTCGTGGGCTCAGCATGCTCAGGAAACTTCCAAAGATCAGGCCAAAGGCTATGCTGAAGGCGAAGCTCAGTGGATTCATTCCGTGGCGGTGGTCATCAGACGGTTGTAGTTTTCGGCAGCCGCCATGTTGATGGGATCGCCCGCTTTGCTCAGTTCAAAGGCTTTTTTGTATTCCCATTTGGCTCCTTCTGAGTTGGCTTGTTGTTCTCGAATTTGACCCGCAATGAAGTGAGCCTCTGGGTCACTGGGATTGATGTCGAAGGCGGTTTGGATGGAATCGTTGGCGAGATCGGATTCGCCCTTTTTAAGGTAAACTTCTGCTAGCAAGGTGTGGCTCAATGCTTCGCTGGGGAAGAGGGTGATGCCTTTTTGGGCCAGCGTTTCGGCTCGATCGAGGTCCTGGACTTGATCGATGGCGAGATGGACGGGGTCTTTGAAAAGTGAGATCGAACTGGGATCGACGTTCACCATGGCTTCGTAAGCGGCGAGGGCTTCTTGATATTGACCCAAGGCCGTGTGGCTTTCTGCCATTTTTTTATAAGCTTCTGCGGCGGGTTCAAAATTGTAGAGTAAGGCCAATTCCATTTCATCGATGGTGTCTTGGAATTCGTTTTGTAAGAAGTGAGCGGTTCCCAGTAGGTAATGGACTTCGGGTTTCACCGAATCGATTTTCTTAGCCGCCCTAAAAGAATCTTCGGCTTCGGCCAGTTTGTTCAATTGCAACTCGCTGTAACCGAGGATCATCCACACATCCCGATAATCGCTTTTGGTTTTGAGGGTGCTCAGGGCCAAGTTCTCTGCCAGCACGCATTCGTTGGCGTCCAACAGGGCTTTGCTGAGCAAGGCATTGAGGTAAGAGAGGTCGGAGCCTTGGGCGCTTTCGTAACTGGAGTAGGCACTTGAAAATCCTTGAATGAATGCGGGAGTCACGGTTCCGCTTTGAGCAAGCGCCTGTTCAAAATAAGGTTTTGCTTCAGTCGCGGTGCCTTGAGCGATGTTTGCGAGTCCTTGGGTGTAGAGCACCTTTTGAGTGGGTGCGAGTACGGTGCCCAGGGCGTTGAGTGCATCGTTGACCTTGCCCGTGTTGAGGAGGCTGTGAGCGTAAACTGCTACAGTGTCTGGAGTTGGTTCCCCAAGGGAGGTTTCTAAGTCGTAGGCTTTTTTGGCATTTTCTTCGGCTTTACCAAAATCAAAAAGAGCGTTGTAGGTCTCCGCGAGTTTTAAGTAGGGTTCCGAAAGCTCGGTTTCGAGTTGGCTGGCGTAAGCGTATTCCGAGGCGGCTTCGGTGTAAAATCCTCCTTCAAAATAATCATCTCCTTTTTTGATGCGGGCCTCGTAAGAAGTGGAAGTCTCAGGAGTTTCTGTGTTGGAGTCCAGCACATTGCTCTGACTCAGTTGATTGAGGCTTTGAAAAGCGAAGAGTCCCAAAGCCACCGTGAAGAGGGCGGAAAAGCCGATGATGCCAAATTGTGGGAGGCGTTGGTTCACTGGGGTCATCTTACTGTAGCCGCCAGGGAGAGGGCAAGACTCACCGCGTCGGCGGCGTCGTCAGGTTGAGGAGGGGCGGAGAGGCCCAGTTCGAGCATCACCATTTTTTGGATGTTTTTTTTGTCGGCTCGACCATCACCCGTTAGGGCGCTCTTCATTTGACTGGGCGAAAACTCGGTGACTTGGATGCCAGCTTGTTCTAAGCACAAAATCAGGATGCCTCGAGCATGAGAGACCGCGATCCCAGTGGTCACATTCTTTGAGAAAAAAATTTGTTCAATAGAGCAAATTTCAGGTTTGAATTTGAAGAGTAGGCTCGTAAAATCTTCGTGAATTTCTTTGAGCCTCGCGCCCAAACTTAAACCAGCGGCGGTGCGGATGACTCCGCAAGCGAGCAGCTTCTTTTCCCCTTTTTCGATTTCGAGAAGTGCGTAGCCTATGGTGGCTAAGCCAGGGTCCAATCCGAGTATGCGCATGGCTCCATCTTAGCGAGCGAGGTCCATGACCACAAGAGAGCGTTTGGTCTTGCCCAGTCTCAAAAAGACGATGCGTTTTTTGCCTTTCATGTTTGGTATTGCACTGACTTTTTCCCGAACCTTATCGGGTCGCAGAGGGCCTTTCAAGAGCAGCACATTTTGTACGCCCCAATAGAAATGGAGCAGCCGTTGTGTGTGAGGATTGTTCGTGACGATGAGCACCGGAATTTGAGGTCGGTAACGGAGCACGGCACGAGCGGTGTAGCCTTGTTTGGTCGCGATCACCAGTGCGTCGGCATGGATTTCTTCAGAAAGTTTCCATGCTTCGGAAGACATGCGGTCGTCTTCGAGCGTTCCGTTCATGCGCCCGAAAGGCAATAGAGTGGGGAGCAGGAGTTGTTTCTCACGAATGGCTTCTTCCGTGCTTTTGGCCACCTTGTAAAGAGTTTGTACCGCTTCCACGGGGTATTTACCGGAGGCCGTTTCGTTCGAGAGCATAAAAGCATCGGTTTGTTCAAAAATAGCGGTAGCGGCGTCACTGATTTCGGCGCGAGTGGCCACTGCGTTTTCAACCATGGATTGCAGAATTTGTGTGGCGACGATCACCGGTTTTCCGGCGCTGCGGCACTCTTGAATGATTTGTTTTTGAACCAAAGGCACTTCTTCGGCGGGAGTTTCTACACCTAAATCGCCTCGAGCCACCATGATGGCGTCGGAAGCGGCGACAATGCTGCTGAGGTTTTTGAGAGCTTTGGGTCTTTCAATCTTTGCAATGAGAAAGGTGGGCTTCTTGCTGAGACTGAGCACCTTGGCACGCACACGCTCAATGTCCTCGGCTTCTTCGACGAAGGAA
Source organism: Candidatus Peribacteria bacterium (assembly GCA_943354505.1). Taxonomy (GTDB): domain Bacteria; phylum Patescibacteriota; class Gracilibacteria; order UBA1369; family 2-02-FULL-48-14. Next base: position 2,939 of record CALRCE010000021.1, on the reverse strand, counting down.
AGAGCGATGGCATCCACTTTCAGGGTTTGTACGCCAAAAGTAAGATCCTTGCGATCTTTTGGAGTGAGCGCCAACTCGTTGGGCAATTTGGAATCTGGGATGTTCACTCCTTTGTGACTTTTTAGCAGTCCACCCACTTCGACTTTGAGTTCCACGATGGGTCCTTTCAATCCGGTCACCACCGTTCGGATGAGTCCATCCTCAATGAAAAGACGGTGTCCTACTTTGAGCACCTTGGGGAGGGGAGCGTAGGGCAGTGGGAGACTTTTGTCCCCCACTTTGTAGTTTTTTTTCTGGGTATCCATTTTTAGAGTTTGGCCTTTTTTCACAAGAATTCCTTCAGCAGGGAGAACTCCCAAACGGATTTTAGGACCTTGAAGATCCTGAAAAATGAGAATGGTTTTATTCAGCTCTTTTTCGAGTTCACGAATGGTTTTTACAATCTGTTTGAACTCGTCGTAAGAGCCGTGTGAAAAATTCAGGCGGGCAATGTTCATGCCCGCCTGAATCAGGGCTCGGATCCCCTCCTTTGTTTCGGAGGAGGGTCCGAGCGTTGCGATGATTTTTGTGTTTGGATTCACGACTTAACGATTAGCCTTCCCTTTGCGGAAGTAGAGACCGAGGGCTGTCAAGCTGGCCAAGACGGCGATGCTTCCTAGGATCACGGTCCAAATGTTGGATTCGTTCTCTCCATTGATGAACGCGGCGTTGGTGACAGTGAAGGCCACTTGGGTGGGTTCGCTCTTTTGGTTGCTTTCAGGATCGACGGCGTACCAAGTCACGGTGTGGTCTCCGAGTTCAAGATTCTCCACTGGTTTTGCGTAGATGGTTTGATCTGCGGCGTCTGCAATCAAGGTTTGGCTGTAGATGCTGCTTCTCCAAGATACCACAACCATGTATTTGTCCGAGACCTTTAGGTCAAGGATTGGATCGGAGGTTGTTGAACCATTTTGAAGGTTCACACTCACGTAGTCGGGTTTACTCACGGTCTTGAACGCATTGACGGTGAAAGGTGCGGAAATGTCTAGAGGGTTCTCAAGGGTTCCTGCAATAGCAACCAAGGTGTGAGTTCCGGCAGAAAGATCTGCATCGGTGAGAACGTTGAAGCGTCCCAGTTCATCACTCTCTGTTTTTCCAAGAGGAATGAATTCTCCGTCTTTACCAATTTCGTAGATTCCAACAGGGCTATTGGCTGGAGCTTGCCCCATGTAGAATTGCTGAGTAGCTCCTACGTCTTCATTGTTGAAGCCGTTTGCTACGACAGTTCCACCGATTTGTGAACTGGAAGTGCTTCTATTGGGGTCGGTTCCATACTGTTGATATTCGTCTCCATCGATGTAGGAATCTTTATCGGTGTCGGCTTCTAATGGATCAGTGCCCAAGTACAATTCTAGCAGGTCGGCGAGACCATCTTCATCGCTGTCGGTCAGACCGGGGGAGGTCTTGAGGTTTTCCTCTGCAATGAAGTCGGTGACTTCTTTTGCGGTGACACGTTCTTCAGGATTGTTGTAAACGAATGGTTCAGTGTCTAGGGTGTCTGCGAGGCCATCCTTGTCGGTATCGTAGGTGCTTGGATCGGTTCCCAATACGAACACTTCATGGATGTCGTCCACACCGTCTCCGTCGGTGTCTGAAACTTGAGGGTCGGTGAGGTAGAGGAATTCTTCACCATCGGTGAGTCCGTCTCCATCCGAATCCAAATCCAAGTTTTTGTTCTTGAGATGGTAGAAATCTTGTTTGATCTTTACGATTTGATCGGGAATTCCGTAATCGTTTGAGGAAGGACCAAACACTTTTGTTTTGAGCAAAGGTTCTGTTAGTTTTGTTTTTGCGCTTGGATACTCTGGAAGTGTGTCGCGAATGTGTTGAATTTTAATGGGTTGAGCCACTTCGTTGATGACTTCAATGAAACTCTTCACTGGCTTTATGGGTTTTACGACGGTTTGATCCGCGTCATTTGTCCCAGGAATTTCTTGAGGTTCTGGTGTGTTTGAAGTATGAGGTTCTTGATCTGCCACTTCTTCATCCCCGGCGAGGCTGTTGGCATCTTCGGGTGTGGTTCCCACATCAATGGTGATTTGTGTGTCTTCGTCCACGAGGTTTCCAGTTTCCACTTCTTCTATAGGTGTGTTCATGCCTGCTGGTGGAGGTGTAGGCGTGCCTCCTGAAGATTGAGTTCCTGTGGAGGTCACGGTGGTGCCGAGAGAAACGTTGTCGCTGGCATCCATGAGAGTTACTTCATAACTGTTTAAGCCTGCCGCGAGCATTTTATTGAAGGCGTACACACCAAAGCCGTCTACGGTTGACCCTGTGGATTCTCCATTGGAGTACACATCAGTTCCTACTTCTCCTGTTCCACTGATGGTCACTATGGTGCCAACACTTCCTTGAGTGGCACTGATGGTGGCAGTGGGAGCGGTAGGCGCGGTGGTGTCGACTCCCACTACGACTGGGTCGACAGTGGTTCCGTCAGAAACATTATCGAAAGCGTCTATCAAGGTAACGACAAGTGGATTTTCTCCGAGGACCAAGATGATGTCGAATGAGTAGTCTCCAAATCCATCCACTACTCCTTGTAGAACATCGTTGAAGAGCACGCTGGCGTCTTCTTCTCCTGTTCCAGAGACGCTGACGGTGCTGCCTTGTTCACCAGAGTTGGCGCTTGCAACGGCAGTTGGAGCGTCGGGAGCGGTGGTGTCGACTCCGGTTGCGTTCAAAGTCACGATGTTGGAGGCGTTGTCGCTTTGATCCACGATCGTGAGATGGAAACTGTTGAGTCCCAGTTCCAAAGTGACATCGAAGGAAAATTCTCCTGCTCCGTCCACGTCTTCACCGGTGTCAATTCCTTCTAAATAGATGCTGGCATCCACTACGGCACCGGATACAGAAAAGGTGACGGAGCTCACTTGTTATGCAAGGGCTGGGTCGATGTCTGCTGG
>CALRCE010000020.1:15783-23206 GCA_943354505.1 Candidatus Peribacteria bacterium | reverse complement strand
ACCAAAACCTATTCCAGCTCTTCTTCTAGCAACGACTTCTTTAACGAGGGCGATCAAACCACCTACAACTTGGGTGAAGTTTTGGAAGACTATTACGACGACGGGAGCGACTTCGACGTGACCGTTTGTGTGGATAGCGATGAAGATGTGGATGAAGACGACGAAGACAACAACTGCATGACCGTGGACGACAGTGAACTCGAAAACGGTGGAAGTGAATCCTGTGGAGACTTCACCGACATCGATGGACACTGGGCTGAAGAATTCATCTGCAACCTTTACGATCGCGACGTCGTGGAGGGCCGCAGCGACTCACGATTCTACCCCGACTCCTCCATCACTAGCGCGGAATTCCTGAAAATAGCGCTTCTAGGTCTCGACTACAACCCCTACGCCGTCTCTGGAGTGTATTACGATGACGTGGACAGCAACGATTGGTATTACGAATACGTGACCTACGCCACCGCTCAAGGCATCGTAGACGGCTACGACGACGGCGACTTCAAACCCGATCAAACGATCACTCGCGCAGAAGCCATCGTGCTCTTGCTCCGTGCCGCTGACCAAGAAGATTACAGCTTTGACGAAAGCGACATCGACTACTCCGACGTGGATGAAAACGATTGGTTTGCCTGGGCCGTTGTGGTGGCGGACGAAACGGACATCATGAATGGCTACTCTTCCACAACCTTTGGCCCCGGTGAAAACCTCACCCGTGGAGAAGCAGCGAAGATCGTGGACCTGAGCTACCAGGAATTCATCCAGTAGATCTTCAAGCATGATCAAACGCATTCTCCTCGCACTCTTAGCGGGCACCCTAATCTTGGGTGCTCTCTTAGCATACAAGACGTGGCAAGCTGAACAACTGCAAGGTCCCGACGCACCCGTCGCCCAAGAGCTCAAGACTTTACTGGAGGAGAAACCTGTTGCAACAGAGACTCCAGCCCCTCTATCAACCTCTCTCAACATTGACCTGCCCTTTTACACCCAAGCTCCTTTCTCGAACTGGGACTATCCCTGGCAAGAAGCCTGTGAAGAAGCCAGCATCGCCTTAGTCGCCAACCTTTATTTAGAAAAAAATTGGTCGCGCGAGGAGTTCAACGAGGAGCTGCTGCGACTTGTGGATTGGGAAATGCAAAGCTACGGAGCCTATGAACACACCACGGTGGAACAAACCGCTCAAATGATCCAAGACAACTATGGCCTCCACACCATCGTTCACGACAATCCTACTTACCAAGACCTGCAGAGCATCGTGAGCAGCGGCCACTTGATCGTGGCTCCTTTTGCCGGAAAGCTGCTCAACAATCCCAATTTTAAAAATGGCGGGCCCAATTACCACATGCTGGTGATCAAAGGCTACGACGCCACTCAAAATCAGGTGGTGACTCACGACGTGGGCACTCGCAACGGAGCCGACTACGTTTACACCTGGGACGTGATCAATCTGGCCCTCCACGACTGGAACGACAAAGACATCACCCAAGGGACCCCACGATGGATTGAGATCTACCCCTAAACAGTATCCGTATGCTCCGCGCCACAGTTATCTTAAAACTCCCGCAGCTCTCCAAAGAAATCCTTTGGTCCACCTTCGTGCAATTCGGCGGAAAGGCCCTGCAGATTGGATTGGGCATCTTCACCGTTAAACTCATCACCAATGCCTTGGGCAGTGAAAACTACGGTGTCTACGGAAAAATTTCGGAGTTTTCTTTGTTTTTTGCCACCGCCGCCAACCTCGGGATATTTGGAAACATGGTGCGTAAAATGTCGCTGAATCCCAGCGACGGAAAGCTCTTTGGCAACGCCCTGCTCTTGAGGCTCTTCACTGGTCTCCTCTTTTTTGGAGCCGGATGGGGCTACGCCTGGTTCACCATCCAAGATCAGGCATTTTTAGTGGGCACCTTGTTCTTCATGAGCAGCCTGCTTTTAGATTTTTTGACCACCGTTTGCGACGCCCTTCTGCAAGCGCACTACAAAATGGGACGGGCCACTTTAGCTCTGCTCTTGGGAAGAGTCACAAATTTGGGAATGGTCTATGCCCTCAGTCAAAGGCTCCTACTCAACCCAGAAAGTACTCCGGTGGAGCTCTTTGTGCTGGCTCCCCTGCTGGCCTCCGTCGTGACCTTGTGTGCCAGCTTTTTGATCGCACAAAGAACCGTTAAACCCATTTGGTCGCTCAACATCCAACTGCTCAAAGAGTTATTTTGGACCTCCCTGCCTTTTGGCATCATCAATATTCTCAACAATCTCTACTTTCGTTTCATCCCCAGTGCCGTGCTCGCCAAAAAACTGAGTGAAGAGCAGTTCGGCGTTTATTCCCTGAGTCTTCACTTGGCCAGCACCGTGAGTCTGCTCTCCACTCTATTCATGTTCTCCGTTTTGCCCGAGCTAGAAAAACACCTCAAAAACAAAGATTGGGACAAAGCTCGCACTCTTTATAAAAACGCAAAACTATTTTTAAGCATCGGTTTTGTCGCCGTGGTGGGCCTCGGCACCTGGCTAGCACCTTGGGCCATCAGTCTGGTGAGCAGCAAAGATTTCATCAGTCCCGAGACGTGGTTCCTGCTCCCCATGCTCTTGGTCCTCGCCGGCGTTTCTTATTTTTATGACCTGGCCTTTCTCAGTCTCTTCGCTCTCAAACAAGAAATCTGGTGGCTTAAACGCGAACTGCTGGCTCTCGGCCTTTGCTTGATCTTTGTACTAGCCACGACCTTTACAGCTGAGTCAGGAGGCGCTGCCATGCTCATTTTAACAGGGGCCATCGCTGCCGAAGCAGCCATGGCCCACTGGGGAATGAAACGTCTGAAGCAAATCCTTAGGAGCTGTTCACATAAAATCAGTCTAGATAGAAGCACTCAATTTCATTCAGACTAAGAAATGACAACGAAGGTGTGCCAAAAGGCACATCAAGGAGGAATGACGCAAGAATGAATGGAATTGGAAGCTTCCCTTTGGGTTGAGCTGTAAGAAGCTCATCTGCTTTGTCATTTGTCGCTCACGCATCGCATTGGATGCGTCACGCTCCTCTTTTCGTGCATCTGAACCCCCTACAGCTCAACTATCAGACCGATTTTATGTGAACAGCTCCTAGTACGTCACCGTGATTTTGTATCCGGTGTAGTTGGCCGAGCCCGTGTAAGAAGGACGATACCAATCGAAATCTGCAAAGGTGTAATACGAAGACAAAGAAGACCAGGGTTCCAAATCCGCAGAGTCATCAATCGAAGTCACCTGAGAATCGGGTGCCGCAGTGCTAGCGAACGTGGGGATCGTGGTACAAGTCGCTGAAAGGGGATTATAAGAAGAGCTGCTGCTTCCACAATCCTCGACTAAAACCGTACCCAAGAAGCCAGACGAGTAGCTGAGTCCAAAAGCTCCGTACGAGTTGCTTCGTGAACCAATCCAGTAAGAGTCTCCAAAGTCGACATCAATGTCCAATTGAGAGGAGTAGGAATAAGACCTGCTCGTGGACCAAGAGGAAGATCCGTTTCCGTAAATTTGAGTGTAACCCACCGCACTGATGCTCAACTGTGGCATAGAACTCGAGCTGAGAGGATTCGTTCCTTCTGCGTCTTCAAATCCATCCGTGAACAAATCGCCGTCGGAGTCATTGTCGCAAGGATCCGTGCCAGCGGCATATTCTTCTGTATTGGTGTAGTCGTCCGAATCCAAATCCGAAGACGCATCCGAGGTCAGAGGGTCGGTGCACGTGTAAGTCACTCCTTCCCAAAGATCATCCAGACCATCACCGTCGGTGTCGTCGTCGCAAGGATCGGTGCCAAGGGAGTATTCTTCCGAATTGGTCACGCTATCAGAATCGTAATCCAAAGTGGCATCCGAAGTCGCCGCATCCATGCAGCTGTAAGTCGCCTCCCAGACGTCATCCATGCCATCGCCATCGGCATCGGTGGGAGCATCCAAAGGATCGAGAGGATCCGTAGCTGCAGCAATCTCTACAGAATCGGAGAAGGTGTCTCCATCCGTATCGGTGTCATTGGGGTCGGTTCCATACGTCACCACTTCTTCATAATCCGTGAGCGTATCCCCATCTGAATCGGTGTCCAAAGGATCGGTGCTGTAGGTCAGCACTTCATCTCCATCCGTAAGGCCATCCCCATCCGAATCACTGTCGTCGGCATCCGTGCCATACGTAACAATTTCTTCGTAGTCATCCAATCCATCGGCATCGCTGTCGGTATCGTTGGCATCGGTGCCATACGTGATCAACTCCTCATAATCGGTGAGCCCATCTCCATCGGTGTCGGTGTCATAGGCATCGGTGCCGTAGGTAATGATTTCTGAATAATCAGAAAGACCATCTCCATCCGTGTCGCTGTCCAAAGGATCGGTTCCGTAAGTTAAAACTTCTTGACCGTCGGTGAGCAAATCTCCATCGGTGTCGGTATCATTGGCGTCGGTGCCGTAGGTCACCACTTCTTGATAATCCGTGAGCCCATCACCATCCGTGTCCGTGTCGTTGGCATCGGTTCCATAAGTCACCACTTCTTGATAATCCGTCAATCCATCCACATCGGTGTCAGAATCATTGGGATCCGTTCCGTAAGTGACCAACTCGTCGTAGTCCGTGAGCAAATCGTCATCAGAATCCGAATCGTTGGGATCCGTTCCGTAAGTGATCAATTCTTCATAGTCGCTTAAGCCATCCGTATCAGAATCCGTGTCCAAAGGATCCGTGCCATAAATAGTGACCTCCTCACCATCTCCAAGGCCATCGTCATCGCTATCCGCATCATTGGGATCCGTTCCGTAACCCGCTTCAATCACATCGTACAAACCATCCAAGTCGGTGTCCGTGGTGTCGGGGGTGTCACCGGGGTCCAAAGGATCGGTGCTAGCCAAATACTCTTCGTAATCGCTGAAAGTATCGTCATCGCTGTCGGCATCGTCAGTATAGGATCCAAAGCTGAGTTCCTCCGCATCGTCGAGCAAGTCTCCATCTTCATCTGATTCCAAAGGATTCGTGCCGTAAGTCATCACTTCGTCGTAGTCGCTGAGAGTGTCTCCATCCGTGTCAAGAAGGTTGGCATCGGTTCCGTAAGTGATGACCTCCTCGTAGTCGGTGAGTCCATCGCCATCGGAGTCATTATCCTCAGGATCGGTGTCATAAAGCATGGCTTCCTCATAATCCGTCAGCCCATCGTCATCAGAATCCGAGTCATTTGGGTCGGTCGAGTAAACGAGCACTTCATCGGCATCTTGAAGACCATCGGCATCCGTGTCTTCGTCGTTGGCATCGGTGCCATAGGTGACCACTTCTTCGTAGTCGCTGAGCGCATCCAGGTCTGAGTCCGCCGCTAGAGGATCCGTTCCATAGGTTCTCACCTCTTCATAATCGGTCAGTCCGTCTTCATCGGAGTCGCTGTCGTTGGGGTCAGTTCCAATGCTGGTTTCATAACTGTCGCTCAGACCATCACTGTCGGTGTCTGTTGGATCGGGAACACTAGCGGCATCGAGAGGATTACTACCCGCTTCAACTTCTTCTAAGTCGGTGTAACCATCGGCATCGCTGTCCGAACTGCCCAAGCTGGTTCCGAGCTCTGCTTCTTCCAAATCCGTGAGTCCATCTCCATCCGTATCTGTTTCGGTGGGATCTCCATAGTAAACATTGGCCTCATCGCCATCAGTGAGTCCATCCCCATCGGTGTCTGCGACCAAAGGGTCAGACCCATAGACATCGACTTCTAAATCGTCTTCCAAACCGTCGGCATCGGTGTCTGCATCAGCGGGGTCGGTTCCGTACACCGTCACTTCTTCGTAGTCGTTGAGACCGTCGCCATCCGTGTCCAAAGTTTCAGGAGTCTCACTCGCATCGTTGGGATCGCTGCCGTAGCTGACTTCTATTCCATCCTCAAAACCGTCTCCGTCGGTGTCTGCCACGTTCGCATCGGTGCCATAGGTACTCACTTCATCAAAATCACTCAAGTCATCGTCGTCCGAATCCGAATCCTGAGGATCGGTGCTCTCGGCGTATTCCTCAGTGTTGTTGAGTCCATCGCCATCAGGGTCCTCAGTGGCATCGGTGGCATCGGTGGGATCCAAACCATGATCGGTTTCCCAAGTGTCGTCCAAACCATCACGATCAGCATCGTTGGCATGACTGCTGGCATCCAAAGGATCGGTGCTGTAGGTGTTGATTTCTTCTCCATCGGAGTAGCCATCGCCATCGGTGTCCGCCACATTCGGAGTGGTTCTATACGTATAAACCTCTTCGTAATCTGTCAGTCCATCGGCATCGGTGTCTACAAGGTTGGTTCCCGTTCCCCAGGCCACTTCTTGAAAATTACAAAGAGAGTCCCCATCTGGATCCGTGTTTGCCCCAGGCATCATCCCAGAAACCTCATAAGCTCCACGATCCGAAACAGCGCACACTGGTCTGATTCTCAGTTCGATATCGTTGACAGGAGCGTAAGCTGCATCTGCAGAGTTCACGGCCAAGGAACTCATGGTCAAGTGATAATCCGCTGCCGCAGGGTTCACCAGAGTGCTGGTAGCCTCTTCGTAAGCAGAAGCCTCGTAACCAGCCGCCTGAATGTCCTCAAGTTTATACGCCACTCCTGCCACAAACAAAGGAGACCCTCCAACAATTCCATACAAATTGGCATTATAAACAGAAAGAGTGCCCAAGGCGTCCACGCTCACCGCTCCATTCGCAGCGTTGTATCCCGAAAAGATATTATTAACAATCGTGGAAGGCCCGGCAAAAACACCCTTCAAGTTGAGAGGAAAAACCGCCTGACCGTAAAAGGTGTTGTTGGTCAGTCGCAAAGCAGAAACGGCTCCAGTGGTGTTGAATCCATACTGGCTCGTGGCAAAAATATTATTGAAAATGCTTCCCGTGAGTTGTGCGTCTTCTATCGTCACCGCATCCTTTCCACCCGTGATTCGATTGGCTTCCATCACTCCATAAATATTCGCGTTGAAGTCCAGATGAATGGTTTTCTCAAAATCCGTGAAGGTGTTGCGCTTCACGTTGTTCCACAGAGAACCGTACAAATAGACTCCCGTGTTGTTCATCGCAATGGCCTTGTCGTGCCCCACCGTGTTGAGACGGAACTTCGAGACATCAGAAAAATAAGCAAACACTCCGTCGTCCACTTCCCTAAATTTATTGGAGTGGATGCTGTCCACGTCGTAGGACGCCATTCCAATCGCAAGATCGGCCTTGTAAAAATCGTTATCATGGATGGATCCATCACTCGAAGTCGAGGCCCCAGGGACATCGTTGGGCGCTCCTTCTTGATACCAATCGCTAAAATCACCCGCTTGATTCTCTAGAATAATTCCATACAAAGAAGACCACACCGCATTGTTTGCAATTTCAGAAAAACTCCCATCAATGATATGAATGTTTATACCTGTTCCCGTGAAGAAACTCTTGAGTCGGGTAGAGGGGGGAGAA
>CALRCE010000020.1:0-15773 GCA_943354505.1 Candidatus Peribacteria bacterium | reverse complement strand
TTTGAATGGTGGAGGGCGTGGAATACTTAGCCTGAATATCAGCCGTGGAAGAACTGAGAATGTTGGACTCCATCAGCGTCACCATCGAAGAAAGAATGTTGAAGCCGTAGTGCCCCCCTTGCACCAAGTTTTTGCTGAGTCCCGTGACCACGTAATAACTCATGTCCACTCCAGTGGCCGGATGCGTGGCATCTCCCACCACCGTGAATTGGTTCTGATCAATGGAACTGAACGTGTTTGTACGATCCCCGGTCATGTAAAGAGCCACCGAAACATTGTTCACTTTATTGCCCGTGATGTAAGACCCATTGCTGCGTCTAAGGTGAAAGGCTTTAGTGCCCACTCCGGCACCCGTGATCGTATTGCTCATGATGTTCACCCCGGTCGTTTGATCCACATACAAAGTATTTCCTGATTGCATCGTCACGTTGCTACCCAAAAAGTAGAACCCACCGGTGAGCTTAGAAGCCACCACAAACCATTTCTGAGAGTCCGCAGTCTTAGAAGCAGACCCGCTGAAGGTGTTCAGATCCAAAGCCACCAAAGCACTGTTGTCGTGAGCATAAACAAACGCCGACTGAAAATTATTGTTCGAAATCGTGACCGTATTATTTCCAGAAACCGTGACATTGCTTGTGGAGCTGGAAAAAGTATTCTTATCAATGAGCACGTAGTTGCTCGTTCCACTCAAGGTGACTCCTCCACTACCAGAGAAGGTGAAACCCGTGACTTTGATCTGTTTGTCACCTGAAATGGTAAAAACAGCACTCGTGCTTCCTCCTCCGTAAGGACTCAGGACCACATCGTTTTTAGAGCCTGTGTTGTTGAGCGTTTGATTGGTATTGCCTTTGTAGTAAATCGTGATCGTTTTTCCACCCGCAGAGTAGTGGTCATTTCGTGAGGCCAAAGCCGCCGAAACCGTCTTATACGCCGTTCCAGAGGTCGTACCCGTACAAACCGTAGGGCCAAAATCCGTTCCTGTGGCAGAGTCCACATAAGCTGTGGTGCTCCAGCTACACACCGCTTCTGCAGTGGGAACAAAAGAGCTGAGCACTCCGTTCATGGAGAACAGCAGGCTCAGCAAAGCAAGACCTAGAATCGAACTCAGACGTGCAAGACGCATATCAAGGGAAGGTTAGTGGCGAAATCAAGACTAAAACGTACGAGAAATAAGGTGTTCTGTCAAGATTTGAGCATTTCAATTCAGCCAGAAGTCTGCTAAAAAGGGTGCACGTCGGGGTGTAGCGCAGTTGGCTAGCGCGCTTGCATGGGGTGCAAGAGGTCGTGGGTTCAAGTCCCGCCACTCCGACCATCTTTCCCTTTTTTGGGACTTTTCGCTACGTTTTCCAGATTAGATTGGGTTCTACCCCGTGTCTGCAGTTCAGGCGTTCGTCTCTTCCAACTGTTCTGTCACACCATTTTGAAGATAATTTTCCTTCGAAATAACACTTCGTCCCAACTCTTTTTCTGCCTGCTTTCGAGCAGTACCCGCCACCCCTCCTCCACGTCTTGCCACCTTTTTATGCTCTATAATCACCTTTGGTTTTTCTTTGTGAGAAATTTCGGTTGTCATTTTTTCTCCAAGCATCGTAAAAATCAGCTCCAAGTCCGTCATATTATCGCGTAAATTTGCTTTCATTTTATCAGGAATATTTTTGTGCTTTTTATATTCACTCGGAGTCATACCAAAAGTGGCTTTGGATATCTCAGCAGTCAAAATTGCATAATCTTTTTCGTGCGTAAGCCCGCGATCCTTCCATTCGTCCGTCAAATTTTGACGAATCGCAATTCCACGCAAGCGCTTATCGATCCAATCCTTAGAATAGCCTTTTTGTTCATAGATCACTTTCATGCGTTCTTGCGCCAATTCAGGATTTTCTATTTCATCCAATCTTTCCTTGCCCACCTCAGCAAGCCACATCTTAAACGGTTCTGCTTTTGGAGAAGGAATGGATTGTATCAGGCGGAGCGCATCCTTGGTATTCACACAGTCCGTTGAATATTTTTTCCCATCCGAGCTCTCCAATTTCAGTTGTAAACAAATTGTTAACAACTGAAATTCACGCTGTTTCAAGACAGCCCAGTATTGGCGTGGCGCAGGACTTTCCGTCAAAGCTTCCACAATATCCACAACGGAGTAAAACCATTCCTTATCATACCAAACACGACGAATCTTTTTTGACTGAAACAATACGAGCTTATTGTCTTGTAAATCACCCATAAATCGAAGGATAAAACTTTACCCTATTTTAGGTGAGTGGGCACTCACCGTCAAGGCGTTTCCACTTGTTAGAGCCAATCCACTCCGACCAGTTTTGCCTTAAACCTGAATTCATGATAGAATAAACAGATACAAAAATAAAAATCCACTATGGCAAACGCGGACTCGAAGAAATCCTCTCATTTTACCTCGAGTAAACTCCTGGGCCTAAGTCTGGGGTGTTTCTTTGTTCTGGCCTTTCAAGTCGCCTCCACAGAGGCTTCCACCTACACAGTGCTCAACACCGACGACGCAGGAGCCGGATCCTTTCGCCAAGCCATCATCAATGCCAACGCCAATGCCGGAGAAGACACCATCGACTTCGACAACAGCGTGGATGCAGGAACCATCACCCTTTTGAGTGAGCTGGAGTCCGCCAGAAGCGACGAAGAACTCAACATCGATGCCTCCATGCTAGCCACGGGAATCACCGTAATCGGATCGGATGCAGACAACTACGGAGTCGTGTATTTACTCGGCGGAGGCTCCATCAAAGGAATGAATATTCAAGGTCCCGGAGGGGGCTGTTTGGTGATCGATAAAGAAACCGTCATCGGTGGGACAGGAGCCAGAGACGGAAATAAATTCGACGGCTGTGTGCGTGGCGTCAGCGTGGAATACAACACCGGAACCATCACTTTTTACGGAAACACCTTCGGCTCTATAGAAGGCAACACAACATCAGGTCTTTCGGGAATCGGCTGTGCCAATATGATCGTTGGAGGCAGCGGCGCAGGAGAAAGAAACGTCTTTTACAATAGCGAAACTCAAATTCGTTTCGGGAACTGCTCTGACGTCACCATCAAAGGCAACTACATCGGACTCGACCTCGATGGAGTCACCGATCAAGGGGGCACCATGCACGGAATTCTTTCTGAAGGCACCAACACCGACATCGTCATCGGGGGACCTTTAGCCGGTGAAAGAAACTACATTGCCGGAAACGACAACGTGGGCATCGTGATGAGCACCGGAACCACCTCAGTCATCCAAGGCAACTACGTGGGGACCAACGCCGCAGGAACCGCCGCGGTGGGCATGGGCGGCGGAATTTACTGTGCTAGCAATTGCACCATCGGAGGAACCGATGCCGGCGAAGGAAATTTGATTGGCGGAGCCGCTGATCGTGGCATCAGCATCAGTGGATCCACTGGAGGCACAGTCATCCAAGGCAACTACATAGGATTGAACTCCGCAGGAGACGCAACCATTCCCAACCTCATCGGCATTTACGTTGAAAACAGTATCAATGTCCTCATCGGCGGAACCGATGCTTCTGCTCGCAATTTCATTGCTGGGAACACCGGCGGCGGAGTGACGTTGCAAGGCGCATGGGGACCTGTGACTGGAAACGTGATCCAAATGAACTACATTGGAACCAATGTGGACGGGGACGCCGATCTCGGAAACGGAGCCAACGGCATCGAGATTGTATCTGGAGCTTCCAACAACACCGTGGGTGGAGCAGGTTACGGAAACCTTATCTCTGGAAACACACAACATGGCGTGAGCGTGGCCAATGGTACCGACAACTTGATTCAAGGCAACTTCATCGGAACCAGTGCAGATGGGTTGGCTGCGATTGGGAATGCAGGGTGGGGCATCTATTACGGAGGCACAGGGCTCATCGGAGGAACAGGTCTAGGCGAAGGAAACCTCATCTCAGGGAGTGGAGACGCCGGAATTTTTGCAAATGGAACGGAAGTGATTATCGAAGGAAACCTCATTGGAACTGACGCCACAGGAAACGCTGCGATCCCCAATGCAGGAGCTGGAGTCCAACTCGAAGGATGCAACAGTTGCACGGTGGGCGGGCTCACCAGCGCTTCACGCAACATCATTTCCGGCAACTCCAGCTATGGAGTGAAAGTACAAGGCGCCTTTTCAGACACCAACGACAACAGCATCATCGGAAATTACATCGGAACCAACATCACAGGAAACGCAGACCTCGGAAACGGCGACCGAGGAGTGTATGTGTGCAACGGACCTGAGAACACGATCATCGGAGTGGCCGACAGTGGAAATGTAATTTCCGGAAACGGAGCCGACGGGATTTGGCTCGAAATAGACCAAGGCACCAGCGTCAACGGAAACATTGTGGGCTTGGCCGCCGATGGGCTAACCGCCATGGCAAACGTGGGTTCGGGAATTCGTTTGAACGACTCCAACGATGCTACGATCGGAACCGCCAACACCCCGGCAGCCATCAACTTCATTGCGAGCAACGGAGAACACGGAATTTGGATCGACAACACCAGCACAGGAGCCACCATCGTGAACAACACCATCGGTTACAACACCGCGGATGTGCAGCGCCTGAACACCGAAAATGCGATCTACATCAACAATGCCTCAAACACCAACACGATAGGAGGCACCGCAACCGGAACAGGCAACACTTTGGCCGCAGCGGCACCCAACTCTTGTACCCTGGTGGCCGCCAATGCAGGCGATTTCAATGCCATTCGTGCCAACGATTGCAGCACCGAAAGCGACACTACTTTCAACATCAGTCGTTTAGGGGCCTCAAATGAAGCCACCCCCACTCCAACCATCGATGGGACCAGTGACTCTTCGTGTGCCACAGGAACCAGTGCCGCAAACGCGAGCATCGATGTCTTCATAGAAGGACTTTATGAAAGCAGCGTCACCGCCAATGGAGCAGGAGAATGGATCTCGTGCGCAAGCCGCGCCGAGGACGACAACCTAAGCGTGTCGGCCACAAACACCACCAACAGCACTTCTGCAAGCTCGGCTCAATTCGCTTTGCTTGAAGATGGCACCGCACCCACTGTTCCAACGGTGAGTTCACCCGTGAGCGGAAGCAACGTGAGAACCTCCACCATAACCCTCACCGGAACCAAAGAAGCCTACTCCAGCATCTGGATCGATGGACTTGAATTCGTTCCCACCGACGAAGCCACCACCTGGACCGTGAGTGACATCGATTTAGTGCTAGGAGCCAACAGCTACAGCATCACTTCAAAAGACTATTCCTTCAACACCTCTGCCCCCCTCGCCTACACCGTTTCCTACGTGGGCGCCAGCGGAACACCGGTCAAACACTTACACGTACACAACGAAGAACCCGACAGCGAAAGCAAGGCGGGCGAAGAAGAAGTTCCCGAAGAACCCGTGGAGGCCCAGCCTTCAAGCGAAAATCCATCCACTGACACGTCTTCAAAATCAGAATCAAAAAGCGAGTCCAGCCCAAGCCAAGACTCTTCCAGTACAACAGAAGAATCACCCGTGGAAAGCTTCCAGACAAGAGTTCATGAAGTTTTGGATCCCGTCATTGAGGAAAACATTCGTAAGGACTTCCCCTCCGAACCCCTTGTGGAGACAAAATTCGACGACCGCTTGTTCGAAAATTCGTTCTTTGAAAACACAGACGACCTAGACATTCCACAAATCCTAATCGACCTCTTAAACGGTGGCGAAACCCTCACCGCCACAGGCGACAAAGATGGAGACGGCGCCTACGATTGGGAAGAAATTCTGTACGGCGGGAATCCAAACCTCGCAGACACCGACGGAGACGGCATCTCAGACGGAGAGGAACTATTCATCTTAGGCACAGACACCGAAGCTTGGGACAGCGACGGGGATGGCATTTCCGACGCCACCGACACCTCCCCCACGGAATACAATCCAAGAAAAGTGAGCTCGACCAGCTCTTCCACTCTCGACTCCGACCACGATGGACTCGTCGATAGAGATGAAGAATTTTGGGGTACCGATCCTCAAAACGCAGACAGCGACGGAGACGGCATTTCAGACGGCGACGAAATCCTGCTCTATGGAACCGACCCAAACACCCTCACCACAAACCTAGAAGCAATCAGCATCGTGAACCTGAGCTCCATAGAAGAAGGTGAAACGGGAAAGAAGCTCTTTGTTGGTCACGTGTCGAACGGAACAACTGAAGGAGCTCAAACTGTTCAAGCCTGGATGCTGAACAAAGACGGAAGCCTAAGCCTGATCGGGGAAACCCTCAGCGACGAAAACGGCAATTACGTGCTCATGACCTTGGTGGAACTCTCTGTCGGAGAACACGTGACGTTCTTGACCACCGGCAGCACCTTAGAAACCGCCACCAGCATTTCACGCACGGTTACTTTCACTTTGCATAAATACATAGAAAAACCTCAATTCATGAGCATCGAAAACGGATCCAGCTTCACGGACACTAGGCCTGAACTGAGTTTAAAAACCTTGGAGGGATATAAAATCGTGCTCTTTTGGAAAAGCACCATCTACGGACAAACGCTCATCGCCGACTCCAGTGAACAGATCTTGAGCGCCCGCCCTGTCGAAAACCTGGAATTGGGAACCCACACCGTGACCTGGTACGCAGTGGACCTCGAAACCAACGAGAAGAGTTCCCCAACTCAAATCTCGTTCGACATCACCACTCCCGCCTTCGTCAGCAACAGTCAAGGAACTTCCCCTTGGTCTATTGTCTTAGGAAGCTCGGTGGTCTTGCTGAGCCTCATCAGCATGGCCTGGTTCTACAACAAACAGAAGGTCAGGGCTTAGGAGCTGGCCTTATTTTTTAAGATAAGATTTTAAAGTCGCCACGGACTTTTTGAGTTGTTTCTTTTCGACACGGTTCAAAGGGAGTTCAACAATTCCCGTCACTCCAGTACTGTCCAAAACGCAGGGCACACTCAGCGCCACTCCTTCCACTCCGCCAAAACTGTGCCATTTTTCAAGTGGAATGGACAGCGGTAAAACAATACGAGAATGCTGAAACACATGCACCATGATTTCTTTGATCACGGTTCCAATGGAGTAGCAAGTGAAGCCCACATCGTGAATGATGCGATACGCCGCCTGCTGAGTGTCTTTGTACGCAGTGTTGGCCATGCTCTTGGTGAAGCCGGGCATCTTCGTAAGTGCCCGTCCCGCCACATTGGCCGAACTCCAGACCGGGAAGGACGTGTCTCCGTGCTCTCCCAAAATAAAGGCCTCAATGCTCTTGGCATTCAAACACAGCTGCTCCGAAAGATGAAAGCGAAGGCGCGCCGTATCGAGCAGGGTTCCCGTTCCAAACACGCGACCCCAAGGCAGTTTGGTCATCTTGTGGAATTCATAAGTCAGCACATCCACCGGGTTGCTGACCAGCACAAAAATCGCCTTGGGCGCGACCTTCATGATCTTGCCTGCAATGTCTTTCAAAATCGCGCGGTTCTTCGCAATCAAATCGAGACGCGTCTCGCCGGGCTGCTGTCGAGCTCCCGCCGTGATGACCACCAAGTGCGAATTGCGTGCCGCGCTGTAGTCGTCGGTGCCCACCACACGGGTGTAATCAAAGAAGGCCATGGAGTGTTCCATGTCCAATACCAAACCTGCCGCCTTTTCTTTATTGTGATCCAAAAGCACCAGCTCCGTGGGCGTTCCATCCATGAGCATCGCGTAGGCCGCCGTAGCGCCCACATTTCCAGCCCCAATCACAGTGACTTTGAACTGAGTTTGAAAGGAAGGAATCCTGCATTGATTGGCCATACAAATTTAGGTTAAAGAAGTTTTTTTAAAGAAGCGCAGTTTGAAGAGTTCACAAGCCACGAAGTAAAGAGCAACAACGGTGAGACACCAACCCAGCAAAGTTCCACTCAAAGGAACCAGCTCAAACCACTGGCCAAAGAAAGGCAGGTACATGGCCGCAAATAAAATTCCAATCACCACCACCGAAAGCCAAAATAAAGTGCCTCCAGGACGACTCTTGTAGAACGGCCTTTGCGTGCGGAGCGAGAACGTCACCACCATTTCCGAAAGGGCAGATTCCAAAAACCACGCGCTTCTAAATGCCTCAGGCCCCGTCTTAAACACATAGACCAAAGTCACGATGAGCATCAGATCGAAGAAGGAGCTCAGCACTCCAAACGAAGTCATGAAAGCTCGGATCATTTTGACATTCAACTTGCTGGGTTTGCGTTGAGTTTCTTCATCCACATTGTCGGTAGAAATAGCCAGCATCGGCGTATCCGTGACCAAATTGTTGAGCAAAATCTGAGAAGGCAAAAGTGGAACAAAGGGCAGAAACAAAGACGAAATCGCAACCGTAAACATGTTCCCATAATTGGCACTCACTGTGTTGAGAATGTACTTTCGAATGTTCGCAAAAATGTGACGCCCGTACAACACTCCTTGCCCAATCACCGCCAAATCTTTTTCGAGCAAAATGATGTCCGCCGCTTCTTTGGCAATGTCCGTAGCCGTGTTCACCGAGATGCCCACATCCGCAACTTTAATAGCGGGCGCATCGTTGATTCCATCCCCCAAAAAAGCCACCGTAACTTTTTCGCCAGAGTTCAGCGCCTTCACAATTTTGTATTTGTGTTCCGGAGCAATGCGCGAAAACACATTGTACTTGTGCACCACTTCCATGAACCGCGACTTGGACATTTTATCGAGCTCCTCCCCCGTGTAGATCTTTTGACCTTCAATGGCAAAGCCCACTTGTTTGCACACACTGCGTGTCACCAAAGGGTCGTCGCCACTCAAGACTTTGATCTTCACCCCCAGCCGAGCCAAGTCTTTGAGCGCAGCGGCTGCATCGTCACGAGGCGGATCAAAGAACGTGAGAAAACCCAGCATCGTGAGCCCCGATTCATCCGATTTATTGGAATCATTTTTTTTGAGTTCCTTCACCGCCACGGCAATCGTATTGAAGCCGGAACTGCGATAATCGTCCAAAAGCGCCGGAAAGCCCGCAGGCACTTTAGAAAGATGCACCAAAGATTCGTAAGCTCCTTTCACAATGAGCAGTCGTTTCCCATTCGGTGCCTTCACCAGCACACTCATTCGACGGCGCTCAAAATCAAACTCGTTGCGATCCAAAACTTTAAATTTCTTCATTTCTTTTTCGGCTCCGGCGCGGCTCTTGGATTCCCACAGCGCACGATCGATGAGGTTATCGGTGTCGCTGCACAAAAGCGCATAGGTCAAAATCAATGGATCGTCTTTCGCTTCCATATTCAAATAGCTTTGCAACTTCAATTTGCCCTGCGTGAGGGTTCCGGTTTTATCGGTGCAGAGCACATCCATGTTGCCTAAGTCCTCGATGGAAGAAAGTTTTTTCACCACCACTTTGGCCTTGGCCAGTCGCTGAGCTCCCTTAGAAAGACTGATCGTAATGATGATGGGCAATTGTTCCGGCGTAATTCCCACCGCCAGCGCCAAGGCGAACAAAAAAGATTCCAACGCGCCGTGATTCAAAAAAGCGTTCACGCCAAACACAAACACCGTCATCACCAAAATGACTTTGAGCAAAAAGTTGCTGAAGCCCGTGACGCTCTTTTCAAAGTCCGACTTTTCTTCGGGCTCTTTCAAATAGGTCGAAATTTTTCCAAAGAAAGTTTCCTTGCCCGTCGTCACCACCAAGCCCAGCCCTTCTCCACTCGCCACGGCCGTTCCCATAAACGCCATGTTGCTGAGCTGTTGAGGCAGTCGATACTCCTCAGGGAGCACGTCCGTCGTTTTCAGAACCGGCATCGATTCCCCCGTGAGAGGCGCTTCATTCATCGTGAGTCCATCGACTTTCAAAAGTCGTAAATCCGCAGGAATCAAATCCCCAATTTTGAGCACCACCAAATCGCCCGGCACCAAATATTTGGAATCGAGCAGCACCGTTTTTCCGTTGCGAATGACTTTGGCTTTGGGTGAAATCAAGGCCCGCAAACTCTGCACCGTTTTTTCCGCTTTGAATTCTTGAAAGAAACCAAGAAAGGCATTGATCAGCACAATGCTCACAATGATGATGGTGTCGAGTTCATCGCCCAGAAAAAACGCCACTCCACTCGCTAAAATCAAAACTGCTACCAAAGGACTGACCAATTGATCCAAAAAGATTTTCCAAGCCTTGCGTCCTTCTTGTTTGTCCAAAGCATTGAGCCCAAAACGAACAAGACGAAGTTGTGCTTCTTTTGCGCTGAGCCCATGCGGGCGAATGGGATTTGGCGTGGCCCAAACTTGCATAAGCCCATGCTACTCCTTATAATCCGAACATGTCTAGAATCAACGGGATTGGAACATGGTTGCTGGGAGTAGAGAAAACCGATCACAAGGGTGTATTCACCGCAACGTCATGGTTCACCTTTCTCTTTTTGCCCGTCTTCCCCCTTGCGCGTTACGTCGTGAAACCCCTCAAAGTGGGCGGAAACAAAATGTCCTATCAAAAACTCGGGAAAACAAAGTTCGAGTGGGGCGAAGTATTCCGCACCTATTTATGCGGACTCATCCTGATGCCACTTGCACTGCTGGCTCCTCTTCCTTTTGCCATCGTTGAAGTCCAAACGGCCTTGGGCATCCCAACCGCCCTTCAGCCTCTAATGATCGGTCTCGCCATACTCTGGCTCATCGTCTTCGTTTGGAAACTCAAAGATTGGGACGAAAATCGTTGGCTTCAAAACTAATATCGGGGACTAGCGCTTTGTCTAGCGCGCGGCGTTCGGAACGCCGAGGTCGTGGGTTCGAGTCCCGCCACTCCGACCAAAGTTTTGCGTCAGCAAAAATGGGAGGAGTTGGTCAAAAAATGACCGCCACTCCGACCATACTGCACGAAGTGCAGCTTTTAAAAATGTCAGTCCCAACTGACACCAGCATTTTCTTGCAAAGGCTAGACGTGCATGCCACCATGGTTGCATGAAGAAAATCACAAAAAACACCACCATTATTTATCAGTCCAAAAAAGGAGCTATTGAACTAACGGAGGATTTAAAAACAGAGACAATTTGGGCGAATTTGCAAGAGATCGCGAACCTGTTCGAAACAGATAAATCTGGTATTTCTCGTCACATCAAAAATATTTTTGAATCTGGCGAGCTGAATTTCAAGTCAACTGTTGCAAATTTTGCAACAGTTCAAATGGAAGCCAATAGAAAAGTTAAGCGACAAATTGATTATTACAATCTGGATCTCATTTTATCTGTTGGATATAGAGTGAATTCCAAAAAAGCCACTTTGTTTCGCCAATGGGCCACAAAAACCCTTCGCCAGCACATCACAGAAGGCTACACGCTCAACAAAAAACGCGTCGCCAAAAACCTCGATCAGTTCTTAAAGGCGGTCAATGAAGTGAAAGCCCTGCTTCCTGCAGAGTCCTCAGTCGACATGAGAAGCGTACTAAGCCTGGTGAACACGTTCGCAAAAACCTGGCTCTCTCTCGAAGCTTACGATTCTGCGAAACTACCCAAGTCAGGTTTATCTAAAGAAGAGGTGTTGTTCACAGCAGAAGAACTCTCAGAGGCCATCCACGTTCTCAGAAAAGATCTCCTCTCCAAGAAAGACGCAACCGAACTCTTTGCGAGCGAACGATCTCATCACGGCCTTCAGGGCATCGTTGGGAATGTGCTCCAATCTTTTGGAGACGAAGACCTCTACCCAACCGTGGAAGAAAAAGCCGCCCATCTGCTTTACTTCATGGTGAAAGATCATCCCTTTACGGATGGCAATAAACGCTCGGGAGCTTTTGCCTTTGTTTGGTATTTGCAAAAATCAGGCTTGCTAAACCCACTCCACCTCACGCCAGAAACTTTAACGGCCTTGACTCTCTTAATCGCGGAAAGTCCGGCAAAAGAGAAAGATCGCATGGTGGGCTTAGTTTTATTACTGCTCAGAAAATAATCCAAATGTCCTCTCTCCCCAAACCCGGCGACATCATCTACATGGACACCGAACTCTACCTCTCCCACGGCGAGGACGACATAATCGGAGGGCGTGCCGAAATCCAAGAAGTGCGCCTCGAAGGCAACTTCGTGTGGATCATTTTCAAACTCTTCCCCGACTCTCAATACAATTGGGCCCAGCTCGAACCCATCCAGGCCAAACTCAAAGACGAATTCGGCCTAACGTGGGCTCATTCAAGACCAGATACCAGGCCAGAGTTCAATGAGTGAGCTCAGACAAGCGTCGGCTTCCAAACATTCAATTCTTTTTCCTCAGAAATTCCCAAAAAAGTCGCCTCAGAAAAAACATTGAGCGGTCTTAAAGATCCATCTCGATTGCAGCGAACCGAGGGAAAGAGAAAAGTCATAGGACAACCTTGGGCTTCTGGCAAAGGGGGCACTTCCAAAATCGCTCCGCCTGAGTTTTCAGCAAAAACCGTTCCACACGGAGCGGCTTCTTCGTGGATCCAATCCTTGGTCAAACAGTAACCCGCCTCTGGAGCCCACAGACTCCCCACCACCGTGTAAGCTTTGCGAAGCATCCGCACCTCTTCCAATTCTCCGTCGATCACACACAAATGGATGAGCAGCGAGCTCAGCGCATCCACCAAACGATGGATCACGGCTTCACTGTCATGAGGGCCACCTCCTTCCAACTCTAGAACAGGAATGTCTCGATCCAAAGCGCCTCCTAAAAAAGAACCGAAAGCCACCGTGCGAACCCCGTCAGGAGACACCTGAGCATCCACAATCCCATGAATGGAGTGAGAAACGGGTAAGCGATCAAAGTAGTGAAGAGGCCCTTTGATCGGGAGCAAAACCGAATCTGAAGGAGTGTAAAGCGTGTGCACATCCACACCCACCTCACAGTCGAGTAAACCCGCCTGGTGGAGTTCACGAACGCGTTGTCGCGCTTGAAAACCTTCGGCCACAGAAGCATCGTCCAAAAGTCCAGCCGGCAAACGATTCATATCATCCGCACTGTTCACAGGAAAGCGACGCGTCTCATTCAAGGCGGCTTGAAGATTGTTCACCACCAAACGCAGCTTGCCAGAAACCACCGGCACCCAGCCAAGAACCAAAGGGGTGATCGCTGCCACTCCGAAACGTTCATTGCCTTGCGTGCACACCCCAATATAGACAGTGGGCCCGGGAAGCCCAGAGTCCAGCTCCAAAACGGCAGACACGCCTCGAGTCTGGGAGGCCGCTAAACGCACAAAGGCTTCTTGAATTTGATCAGGATCCGGATACCGCATGCGTCCCAGTATAAGGAAAGATTGAAGACTGTCCACAAAAGTGAGAGACTGAGGGCCACATCAAGCCCCTATGTCCAAAGTCCTCATCATCGGGAACTCCGCCGCCACCCTGGCCAGCGCACGAGCCTACCATCGAGCCGGCTGCGAACTATTTATTCAGGGAGAGGCCCTCAATCCAGGTTTTGCCAGCATCGCCACGGCCTACAACTTGGGTGGCCTCGCCGATTTTGAAAGTCTCAAAACTTTTACGCAAAAAATCAAACCCGACCTCGTTTTTGTCGGCCCCCCCGATCCCCTCGCAGCCGGTGTTGTGGATTTTTTTGAAGAGCAATTCGGCATTCCCTCCGTGGGACCCAAAAAAGCCTCCACCATTTTGGAAGCGTCCAAGGCCTTCACCCGTGACCTCGTTGAAAAATACAAAATTCCAGGACAAATTCGTTTCAAAACCTTCAGCTCCGAAGCCGGAATCCGTGAATTCGCCGACGAACTCGGCGGTGATTTTGTAGTAAAAGCGGACGGACTCAAATCCGGGATGGGCGTGAAAGTTTCCGGCGATCATTTCACCACCACTGAAGAAGGAATCGACTTCGCCCGCGAATGCCTCGCCGAATCGGGACGTGTGGTGCTCGAAGAAAAACTCCTGGGTGAAGAATTCAGTTTGATGAGCCTCTGCGACGGGGAACACGCCCTCGACCTGCCCGCCGTCCAAGATTTTAAACGCGCCCTCAACGATGACCAAGGCCCCAACACCGGAGGAATGGGCTCCTACATCGATCGCGGCGCTTCCCTTCCCTTCTTAAAACCCGAAGATCTGGCCCTCGCCAGCGAAATCACTCAGCAAGTGCTCAAAGCGATGAAGCTTGAAACCGGCCTTCCTTTTAAAGGGTTCCTCTTCGGCGGCTTCATGCTGACCGCGAAAGGCCTGCGCCTGCTGGAATACAACGTGCGCACCGGCGACCCCGAAACCATCACCGTGCTCTCGGTGCTCAAAAGCAATTTCTTCGACCTCTCCATGGCCCTCGTGGAAGGCCGTCTCAACGAAATGAAGCTGGAACTCGAAGACAAAGCCGCGGTCGCCAAATACATCGTGCCTAAAGGCTATCCTGAAATTCGCCACGGCGGTGCCATCCTCCAACTCCCCACCCTTCCTCCCGAAGTGGAAGCTTTTCCCGCCTGGGTGGAACAGGTTCCCGAAGGCCTCAAAATGATTCAAGGTGGCTCCGTGGGTCACCGCGCCCTCGCCCTCCTCGGCAAAGGAGCAACTCTCACCGAAGCCGAAGCCGCTGTCGAAGCCGTCGCCCAAAAAATCCAGGGCCCCTTCACCCACCGCTCCGACATCGCCACGCCTGCAACCATTGCGAAGAAGTTAGCTCACATGGAAGCGCTGAGGAAGCGCGCTTGACATAAAACAAATATAGGCGCAAGCTAAGCCTCTTTTATCTTTCCCCCCAACACTATGGAAGGCCCACAAGTAGAAAGTCCAAGAGAATTTACGGATTTGCACCGTACCATGATGTACGCAGCAGACGGAAAAAGCTCCGACTATGTAGACGCAGATACGGGTATAGAAGAATTCGGTATGCCTGCCCTCACCGAGGACCCTCGTTTTGGTCTGATGGTGAATGACGATACAGAGGCCAGCACAAGACAAGACCTCGCCGACCAATTAGTGAGAGAATACGGCCTCGATACCATTGGTGAACGTGTAAAAGAAGCAGCTGGAAGTTTCTCTGAAGACCGCCGTGCTGTGATCGGACGTGAAGCAGACACCGCTCAAATGATGATCAACGGAGTACTCGCCATGGCTCGTGGAGAAGCAATCCCACCTTATGAAGAGCGAATCCGAACTGTAACAGGTCAAGAACCTGTAAGAATCGACCCTAAAGGTCGTGAAGTCGTAGAAATTCGTGGACTGATGCGACAACTTTTAGAGCGAAAGGGATACAGTCTCAAAGGTAATTCACGAGGGAAAACTCTGGCACAAGCCACCATGCAATGGGAACATGAGCTCGGTAATGCAGATACGAGCGATTTCGAAGCTTTCCAAAAAGATCTTCAAGCAGGAGGATGGGCCTATGCTGACCTTCTTAAATCTGAAGTCTTAGCTAAACTGGATCCTAGCCTAGCAGCTCTTCCAGTCGACGGCTTGGAATACGAAGCCGCTTCTAAAGACACAAATAACGGGAAACCCATCAACTGGGATGCATTCTTGGCTTACACCGGAGGCAAAAATCCTGATAGCTCTCCTAGATACTCCGGTAAGTTCCGATGGAACATCGATCGACCTGCCCCAATGGCAGATGTGAAGTACATCACCAATCACGAAACCACTCACGCCGTTCAAGCCGTGGTACAACAATGGCTCCGTCAACAAGGCAGATTGGGATCTGAAGCCGCTTTCACAACAATGGCTTCCGAACGAGCTATCTTGACTGAAGGGTTAGCACAAGTAGCTGGCGAACTGGTAAGTGGAGGCAAACTCGAGGATGTAATCGCTCAATTTGGAATTAATCACAGCCTCCAGTAGAACTGGAGGTTTTAGGAAAGCCCCTAGAAGGGGCTAGAAGGACTTTAATCCCACTTCAG
>CALRCE010000019.1 GCA_943354505.1 Candidatus Peribacteria bacterium | reverse complement strand
AGAAGCATCTTAACGACTCCCACGCCATGGCACAAATGGAAGACCTCCTCCAAGAACTCGTCACTCTTAAAAAAGAAGAGATGAGGCGAACTCGTCGTTACCGCATCATGAAATTCGTATGGAGTACCGTGCCTTTGCTCATTTTCTTGATCTTGAGCATCT
Organism: Candidatus Peribacteria bacterium; assembly: GCA_943354505.1. GTDB lineage: Bacteria > Patescibacteriota > Gracilibacteria > UBA1369 > 2-02-FULL-48-14. The sequence goes on along the minus strand of CALRCE010000019.1, from coordinate 23,496 downwards.
GGGGATCCGTGGCACTCTACGAAAGCATCAATACCTACATGCAAAACAACCCTTCCCTACTCAATATTCCCGCCTTCAACGGTGTGAATGGGTTTTAAGGGCTGAACTTTAGTCTCCCGCTTGAGAAAGACGCTTCATTTGGTCGTCCAAGATGAGTGCATCCACCAAGTCGTCGATTTCGCCGTCCATGATGGCGGGCAAATTGCTGAAGTTCTGACCCAAACGGTGATCTGTGAGACGATCTTGAGGAAAGTTATAGGTGCGAATCTTGTCTCCGCGTTCACCGGTTGCCGCTTGTGAGGAACGAGCATCTCCCAACTCTTTAGAGCGTTTTTCTTGCTCCAAAGCGTACAAACGAGAACGCAAAACCCCCATCGCTTTGATCTTATTTTTGAGCTGAGATTTTTCATCCTGACATTGCACGACCAAACCAGTCGGAATGTGAGTCACCCGCACCGCCGAGTCTGTCGTGTTCACGCTTTGTCCTCCACTACCTCCCGAACGGAACACATCGATGCGCAGATCCTGAGCACGAATTTCAACTTCCACCTCATCCATTTCGGGCAAAACCACCACCGAAGCCGCCGAGGTGTGCACACGACCCTTAGCCTCTGTTTCAGGAATGCGTTGAACCCGATGCACGCCGCTTTCATACTTCATGCGGCCATAGGCTCCTTCCCCATCCACCTTAAAAATCACTTCTTTGAGCCCTCGCTCTCCTTCACTTTGAGAGATCATTTCAGTTTGATAGCCCTTGTTTTTGATGTAACGCAAATACATGCGTGACAGTTCTTCTGCAAAGAGAGCCGCTTCGTCTCCACCTGTTCCGGCACGGATTTCCATGATGCAATTTTTTTCATCATTGGGATCTTTGGGCGCCAGTTCCAGCTTCAAATCCTCTTCCAACTTTTCCAAGGCTTCTTTAGCCTGTTTCAACTCCTCTTTCGCCATTTCGCGTAACTCCTCGTCACTTTCATTCAACAGTTCCTCACTATCTTTGATTTGTTTCTCGAGACGTTCTTGTTCATGAAAAAGTTCCACGGCTTTTTGCAGCTCGCGGCGGCGTTTCAACAATTTTTGGTACCCCGTCTGATCCGCAATCACCGAAGGATCGGCCATGCGTTCCTCAAGCTCCGCAAACTCCGTGGCCATCTTTTGTAATTTTTCTCTCATGCAAAGGTTTTATCAGATTTCAGGCTTTCTTTCCAGGAGAAAATGTCGATCCAAGCCCTCCAAATCCTGCCGCAAAGTGAAACGATATCCAGGCAATTTTTCCTCGACCACTTCACGGATGGCCTGGCCTTGAGAGAATCCAAATTCACCCAAGATAAACTTAAAACTCCAACTCGCCTCCCGAATTTGATCAAACAGACGTCGATACAAATCGAGTCCATCAAAGCCCCCAAATAGGGCCAAACCAGGCTCATAGTCTAAAACGTTGGGATCGATGTCCGCGTGCGTTTCGGTGCCAATGTAGGGCAAATTGGCAATCAAGGTGTCAAAAGGCTCCTGTGGCACCTCGGCTAAAAGGTCAGATTGAATGAATTTCACCTCCAAGCCCAGCTGAACACAATTTTTATTCGCGACAGCCAAGACATCCAAACTCACGTCCGTCGCAGTCACCTCCAATTCAGGCCGCTTAGTCTTCAAAGCCAAGGAAATCGCCCCACTTCCCGTGCCCAACTCTAAAACTTTCTTTTCAGTCACCTCTGCAGCCCAATCCACCAAAAGCTCCGTGCACGGACGAGGAATGAGCACGGACTCGTTAACAAATAAGTCCAAACCATAAAACTCTTTTCTATGCGTGAGGTAAGCCACCGGCTTGCCAGCTTTGAGCGCCGTCCAGGCCAGCTGCAGCTCCGCTAACTTTTCCACCGGAATTTCTTCTTCGCCATGCGCAATCAGATCCAAACGCGACTTACCTAAAAGATGGGACAAAAAAACCTCCATTTCGAGACGGAGGTGTTCTTTTTGAGCCGAGCTCAGAATCTGAGCAATCTGCATTTTATTGATAGAACTGACTTCGAACACGTTCAGCACGGTAGCCTTCACGCTTGAGCGCACTCTGGCGTACAAGACGCTTGGTGAGATCACGTTCACGGTAGCGACGTCCCTTCACGATGTCCCCAATGCGAGATCGGTTGAACCACTGTTTGAAGCGTGCAACACGCTTTTCAGAAGATTCATTTTGATCCGCACGAACCCAGAAATTATTTTGACGAGCCATGTAAAAAACTTAAGCGAGGGGAGTATAAGGAAAAACCCATCCGCTCGTCAACCTTATTTAATAAATTCTTCTTTGTAACGTAAATAGGCCCCCATAATGAGGTCATAAACACTGCCCGAAAGTGCATAGGCTTTGCTGCCTTCTTTCTTCACCACACCACATTCATAGCTGTCTTCATCCAAAGGATCTTCCACAAAAAGATAGGATTTCCTATCCCCTTCCACAGGCTCCAAGCGATATTCAAAGTCGCCCCAAGACTTATTGAGCAGCTTCACCAGCGTTTGCAAATCCTTGAAATTTCCGAGTTCGATCATGAAAGGCATTAAATCTCATTATTCTACCTGAAAATCAGGAGGAAAACAAGAAGCTTTGACCACTTTTACTCGAGAATCTCTGGAGGATTAGCACGAGTATCAATGGGATGAGTGAGTTCATCCAAACGTCCAAACCCAACCAAACGCAAGTCGTTGTGCGCGTTATTCTGATCTGCCATAACCCAAACGGTGAGTCCGGTGGCTTGTTCAGACACTTCAGGAGAAGCCTCAGTCACGATGGTAAGAGCTGACCCTTCACGATCCGCAATCGTCCAATCAGAGAAAACTTGAGCATTTTCGATATCCCAAGCCGTACAAGCCAAAAGGCTACGAGCTTCATCTGCGTAAACACTGTCACTCTCTACTTCAAAATCTTCTTCGTAGGTCAAAACATCGCCTTCATCCGTTTCATCCCAACCTGAAACAAGGCTTCCAGTGAGGGGATTTAAGTTCACATCTGAAGGCTGATTGTCTTCAGCAGCAGCTAAGAAACCTTCACATTCACTTGCAGAAAGTTCATGAACTTCATCAATCAACTCTCGAACGTCTTCTCCAGAGTCCACCGTAGACTCGGCAGGTTCAGACCAATCGGAACCACCCGTAGCATCAACTTCACGACAGCCAGCTTCAAAAGCAGCAAGAGCTCCGAGAACAGGAAGGAAACGTGACATAGAGAATATTTTTAAGAAGAACTAGAATATAAAACAATCCGCAATAAAAGTCAAGCAAATGGCTTGCCAAAGGCAAAATCCAGAGTACAAACTCCGCCCGGGCGGACTAAATATCCAAATTCTTCACGCGTTTAGCGTGAGTTTGGATGAATTTTTTACGAGAAGACACTTCGCTGCCCATCAAGGTTTCAAACACGTAGTCCGCCTTTTCGGCATCGGCCACATTCACCCGAAGCATGGTGCGACTTTCAGGATCCATGGTGGTTTCCCAAAGCTGTTCCGCATTCATTTCTCCGAGACCTTTGTAACGCTGGATGGAAGGTTTTTTATCTCCAAGACCGACAATGATTTTGTCGCGTTCTTCATCAGAGTACGCATATTGCACGTTCTTACCCACCGCAACCTTATAAAGAGGAGGTTGAGCGATGTACAAATAGCCAAGTTCGATCACCGGGCGCAAGTAACGGTAGAACAGCGTCAAAAGCAAGGTTCGGATATGAGCTCCATCCACGTCGGCATCGGTCATGATCACGACGCGGTGGTAACGCAACTTGGACGAGTCAAAGGTTTCCCCGATACCAGCCCCGAGCGCGATCACCAGATTCTTAATTTCGTTGTTGGCGATCATCTTATCGAGACGAGCCTGTTCCACATTCAAAATCTTACCTCGAAGCGGCAAAATCGCTTGGAATTCACGGTTTCGGCCTTGTTTGGCGCTTCCTCCAGCGGAATCTCCCTCCACGATGTAGAGTTCAGAAGAGTGAGGATCACGACTGGAACAGTCGGCGAGTTTACCAGGCAAAGTCATGCCCTCAAGAGCTCCTTTACGGATCACGGTGTCGCGGGCGGCGCGAGCCGCAAGGCGAGCGCGTTGCGCCAATGCACATTTAGCCGCAATACCACGGGCATCGGCAGGATTTTCTTCCAAGAATTGTTCCAATTTGTCCGCAAATACCGCTTCCACCGCCGTTCGCATTTCAGCGTTCCCCAGTTTACTCTTGGTCTGACCTTCAAATTGAGGGTCGGCCAACTTAACGGAGATCACGGCCGTGAGACCTTCACGCACATCTTCGGCAGAGAAGTTTTGGTCTTTTTCCTTCAAGAATTCACTCTTGCGAGCGTAGTTGTTGAGCACACGAGTCAGAGCACTGCGGAATCCCGTGAGGTGCATTCCTCCTTCTGGGGTGTGGATGTTGTTGGCAAAACTCACCACCGTCTCCTGGAAAGATTGAGTGTATTGCAAGGAAATTTCGATGAGACCTTCTGGAACGACTTGTTCCACATAAATCACATCCCCAATCTTTTCACGTTCACGGTTGAGGTGTTGAACATAAGACTTGATCCCTCCTTCGAAATAGAACATCACTCGACGTCCATCGCGATGATCGTGGATGCGAATCGTAACCCCTTTGGTGAGGTAAGCCTGTTGACGGGCACGATTCACAATCGTTTCAAAATCAAAGTTCCGATCTGGGAAAATTTCAGGATCCGCCATGAAGGTGATCGCCGTTCCATTGTAAGTGGAAGTACCCACCTCTTTAACAGGCGCCATCGGGTCTCCTTTTTGATAATTCTGCTCATACAATTTTCCATCGCGACGAACCTCAGCTTTGAGATGAGAAGAAAGGGCATTCACCACCGAACTTCCCACTCCATGGAGTCCTCCCGAAACCTTGTACCCTCCCCCACCAAATTTACCTCCGGCGTGCAAGACCGTGAGCACCGTTTCGAGAGCGGATTTACCCGTTCCCTTGTGTTTATCCACAGGAATACCACGTCCATCGTCGTTCACGCGCACACTACCGTCTCCGTTCACATCGATCTCAATGTTCTTACAATACCCAGCCATGGCCTCATCGATCGCGTTGTCCAAGATCTCCCACACCATGTGATGCAAACCTGCAATATCCGTCGTTCCAATGTACATTCCCGGTCGTTTTCGAACAGCCGCAAGTCCTTCGAGGACTTGAATCTGATCTGCAGAGTAAGTGTCAGCCATAAAGTGTAAAAAATCGTCGGCATTCTAACAAAGAAAGTCCGATCCGTCAGAGAATTAATTTGACTTCGACTGTTTTTATTCCGTAATTGCCGTGTAGCTGGCCTCCAAAGCTTCTTCAAAATCAGGCAAATCCAGATCAGGAAGCGTTTGAGGTTCTTCGTTTATTTCCCAAATGATTTCGGTGAGACGGCCCGTGTCGGCATCGTAAGTTCCTGAGACAGGAAGGTTGAAAGCAGAAGCCAAGCCCTCAAACGTGAACTCATTGGCTTCCAAGTCTACAATCTCAAAAGTGAAGGAAGCGATGTCCAAGCCCGCCTCTTCAAACTGACTTTGGACTAGTTCAAGCGCCACGGACTCCGTGAGAGATCCTCCTTCTTGTGAAGTTTCAGGAGTCTCCACCTCGGTGACTTCTTCAGTGCTCGTACCCGTTTCCGTCATGACACTCTCAACAACGGAACGAACGTTATCCAGAGACAAGCCCGTTGAGAAACGAACCTCCCCCACCACCACGTCGTAAAGAATCTGCCCTTCGCGGTCATACTTTCCAGTGAAGGTGTAGCCCGCCGTGCGTCCACCCTCGATCTCGAACAAACGGTTTGCGCTATCCCCCAGTGGGTTCACATCTTTGTATTGGATGCCATGCGTGTACAGGTCGTCTTTCGCGATTTGAGTGGCCTCTTCCAGTGGCATCACTGCCTCTTCCTCTTCACCCGAACGAATATTTTGGATGTAAGTATTCAAATCCTCCAAGTCCGCAACCTTCTTCTTGTAATCCACAAGGCCCTCTTCAAAAGAGTCGTAAGTGTAAAACTCCGGAGAGTTCATGAATTGGACCGAAAGAGAATATTCCGTGAGTTTGGACTTGAAGTAGTCCCGCACGGCCACCTGAGAAGTGATGGCATTCAAGTACGCTTCCGCTTCATAAATGAGTTCCTCCGCAAGATCACTGGCTTCCTCCACCGTGATTTTTTTATCGAGCACGTAGTTGAACAGATTGGAAAGGAAGCGCAACTTGCTTTGAATGAAGGCTTGTCGTTCTTCATCCAAGTCCGAATCCGAACCCGCCAAAGTGAAAATCTTTTGCTCCAAAACCTTGAGCAAGTGTGTGGAGTCGGTGGTGTAGAAGACCGAATTGCTGCGAAGCATGAGTTCTAAAAGAACGTATTCTCGGTTGATTTCATCAAAATAAGCGCTGTTGTCTAAGGCTCCCGAATCTAAAAGTTTTTCGAACTGAGCCTCATAATTGAGATAAGCCTGTTCGGCATCCACGTGAGAAGCTCGTTCCAACAAATTTTCAATTTCGGCATATTCCCGACGAAGCTCCAAAAAGGCATCTTCATGAGGGAAGAGTAGCTCCGCCATGGCTTGTTTGACAGGGTAAAGTTCATCCCCGGGGAGCACAAAGAAGAGAGAAGAGTAATAGTCTTTAATAAACTGAGGATCTTGTTCATAAGTACTCCACTGAGAAAGCCAGTAGGCTCCTGAAGTGGGATCTCCACTCAAGTAGTTGCTCACGGCATAAATGAGGCTGTCTTCCTTTCGCACTTCCAAAAGTCGCTCCTTTGCGGTCGGAACCAAGGTCAGCGCATCCTGAAAGGAAGTGTAACCTTTTGACAGTTGAGAACCTAAACCTGTGAGAGAGGGGCCCAAGTCACTGTTGGCCTGCAACTCATTTAAGAACGCAATCGTACTGGCTTCGTAGTGATCACGAACCGCTTGAAGGGCCTGATTCATTTCTTCGGTCATGTCTTCGTCCGAAAGTTCAAAAACAGGGAATTCCTTAGAAAGTTTCGTGAGTCGCAGCTTAGCCAAAGTCTCGGTGATCTTAGCCAAAGAAACACCCATACGATAACCGCCTGGAACATTCAAGGCGTTGAGTTCTGTTTCTCCATCAAAAAAACTCACCAAAGCAGGATGCTCAATCGCATAAACGGTGAGGCTTTGCGCCTCTTCATCCGTTTTGACCAAAACCATGTTGTTTTGAGAAAGAACCGTGGTGCTGGGCGTAACAATGCGGATATTGAGTTCACTAGCAAGGGTATAAGCCAAAACCGTTCCTGAGGTCAGTTGGACCTCCACATCATCGGAAGTCTCATCCCAAGTCACTTCCACACTCGAACCCGGGAATACGGCCAAACCATCCCTGCCATTCAAAGTGAAAGAAGTCAGTTCGTTGACTTCAAAACTTTGGTTCAAAGGCAAGTTGCCTTCGTAGGCTATTCCTTTCTGATTCAAAGCTGCAGAATCTTGAAGAAAAACCATGGTCCAAGCCGAAGCGGCGAGAGCCAAAGCACAGAGAGTTAAACCGTTGAGTAAAGCGCCTGTTTTCATTCAATCTGTTATCAATCTGTCCATTATACCACATTTCGAGCTCCGATTAAAGAGCAGAAAAGCAGTCTAAGTAAACAACTTGAACAGTGAATCGAGGACACTTCCGGATCGAACCGTGCTGGCTTTGCGGAAGGTGCGAAGGGAGCGAGCTTTGCGTGGAAAAGCCAGGGTCAAAACTTGAGGCCAATGATTTTTCGTCCACTGTCTTTCGTAGGCGCTGAGCAAACTCAGGCCTCTTTTTTTAAATTCCCGTTCGATCACCCCTCCGGCATGAGGGCTCTTATATTTACGCGGAAGTGGTGAAGAAAAACCATGTGCATAGTGTGAAAGTTCGTGCGCCAAAGTGGCCTGCACAATCTGTTCCGGAATGGCTTCATCGCGAAACAGCCCATTGATGGTGATGCTGCTCACCTTTTTATCGCGACGCATTTTAATCGAACCAAAACGCCGCTGCGCTTTTCGCCCCCAATGCACCTCTAAACGATTCACGATACTGAGGTCCGAAAAAGGGCCCTTGAGTAGTTTTTCCAATTCCGATTCCAACCAAAGTGCACTTCTCATAAGTGAAGAGAGCTTAGCAAAGAAAAGCATTTGACAGCAAATGTACAAATTGATAATTTAAGTTCTAATTTCAATTACCCCTTTCCTTTATGTCAGGTCTAGACACAGTAAGTAACGAACCAGGATTCATACCCTTAAATGCAAATCTAGAAGCACCCATTTCAGACGACGTTGCTGCCGTGAATCAAGAACAAGGCAACTTTGCAGAAAACTTGGCAGCCACACTGACAGCTTTGGCCGAAGCTCAAGAAGGAATGGAATGCGGAAATAGAAAAGCTGAGGAAGCAAAAAGAAAAGCAGAAGAAGAGAAAGCACGAAGAAAAAAAGAAAGAACGGATGGCCAAAAGACTTCACTTGAAACCGAAAAGAAAATCTCAGGGCAAGCAAAAGGCACTCCAACACGAGCACCTCGAGGAAGATAATCGTAAAGGCTACATTCATCTACTTCTTCTCTTCAAACTGCACCGGAATCTCCTGAACCGGAGCTGGCGTAGAAGAGGCAGAAGCAACAGGAGTCGCAGGAGGAGCCGTTACCACAGAAACAGGGGCTTCCACGGGTTGATCAAGAACGGCCGCTACATTTTCAGTGAAGCCAGCTTCAAGCTTCTTCTCTTCTGAAGTCATTGTAGGAGCAGGTGAAACCTCCGGTGTAGAAGTCACAGGAGCAGGAATCGGTTCGGAGGGCAATGCCACAACGGTCGGTGCAGGTTCAGGTGCGGGTGCCGGAATTTCGACAACCACGGGTTTCTCGACAGGCACCTCTGCTGCAGGAGCTTCCGCTGTAGGAGCCTCTTCAAATTTGGCTTCCTCCGCATCGGTCGCGTTCTCCCCCGCTTGTTCGGTTTCAAATTCAGCAGCGGCATTGGATTTGGCGAGCATTTCTTCAGGATTGGTGGTCACAATCTTGTCTTCGGTGAACGAGGCAATGATTTGAATCGCCACGTGCTTGAGACCGGCAAAGAACAGCCCTTGTCCCACTCCCGAGTTGAGCAGCATGTACTTTTCCCCCTCTGTTAAGTTGAAGACTTTTGCGAGAGGTTCAATCGCGGAAGGCGACTGCTTCAACAGCAATTGCAAAGACGAGTTCGTGATGATTGGCTTTCCATAAGGACTGCTGACAAAGTCTTCCACGTCCTGAGTAATGGTGGTGACTCCCAAGTAGTATTTACGAGCGCGTTTCACCAGTCCAAACAAGAATTTCGCGCTGTCTTCGTGCTGCATGAGTGACCAGGCTTCATCAATGACCAGGATGCGTTTTTTAAGGGAGGACCGCACGCGATTCCAGATGTAGTTCAAAATGATGTACATAGCAACCGGACGGAGTTCATCCTCCAAATCGCGCACTGAGAAGATCATGAGCCCCGTGTCGAGGGTCACATTCGTTTCCTTATTAAAGACACCGGCATAAGTTCCCGTCACGTACTTGGCGATGCGCTGAGCCATGTCCGAAGCTCCATCCATCGAAGACAGAATGCTGTGAAAGTCCGCCATCGTGGGCACTTCAAAGGTGGAAGGATCCAGCACGTCCATCGTGATTCCCTTTGTAGAATAGGTATCGATGAGGGCTTTGTCCAAAATGCCTTCTTCTTGCGCAGAGATTTTTCCAAGCATCAGACGCATCAAACCCGTGAGGTTGATCACTGAACTGCGGAGCAAATCTCCCGGCTTGATTTCTTCACCCTCGAGCGGCGTGGGCAAATCGAAAGGATTGATACGACGATCGGAATTGAGCGAAACATTCAAATAGGTTCCACCCACGGTTTCACACAAGGCTTTGTATTCATTTTCAGGATCGATCACGATCACATCGGTGCCGAACATCAGGGAGCGCAAAATTTCGAGCTTCACTGCGTAGGATTTTCCAGCTCCGGACTTCGCGAACACCGTGGAGTTGGCATTTTCGAGGGAGAAGCGATCAAAAATGATCAGGGATTCATTGTGACGGTTGAGACCATACAAAATCCCATCGTTGGAGGTGAGCTCTGAAGAAATGAAGGGGAAAGTCGTCGAAAGCGGCGAGGTATTCATGTTTCGCTGCACGGCAAGCTCATCCAAACAGATTGGAATGGTGGAGTTGAAGCCACGTTCCATTTGAAGATCCGAACGCTTGCTGAGTACCAGTTTTCCAGCCAAAAGGCTTTGAAGTTCTTTGGTGGCTCGACGCAAATCGTCTTCCGTCGGTGAATACAAAGTGAAATAGAGTCCAAATTGGAAGAATTTTTCTTGGCCACGTTGCAATTCCGTACGCATCGTTTCGGCGTCTTCCAAAGCAGTTTCCAAAGCAGGATCACGGACATTTCCCTTCTCGGCCGCCATGCGAATGGAAGACTGGAGTTGCGCCACCTTGGTCTTGAGCACCTTCATGATGTCTTCCGAAGAGATCGGGTAGATGTACTGGGACACATCCATGGTCACGTCAAAATTCACCACGGGACTGAGCCAGTTGGTGTCGATGTAACGAGGATAGGTGTAAACGAAAAAAGTTTGGCAATAAAGCCCGTCGATTTTGATGTGGTCGTAAGCCGTTTCAAACGAGGAAGGCGCAATCAAATCTCGAATCGACGCAATCCCTTCTTGAAACAATTTTTCTGCCTGCAAAATTTGAGTCCGATTGGGCGCAGCGGGCACCGCATTGACCTTGGCCGCTGCAGCCGCCGCCGTTTGTTGAGCCGCCGCCGAAACTTGAAAACTCTGTGGAGTCGCCAAAGAAGGTGCAACAGGGTTTTGGCTTACAGAAGCCACTGGTGCGGACTGAGGAATGCTTGGATTGGGCGTGGGCGTGACGTCGGGCATCGTTTTTATCCGTTTTTAATCTTAACATTGTATCACAAAAAGACCAGACTTACTAGTCAGATCAAGCGAAACTTCTGCACATTTGAACGTGCAAAAATGAGCTGAGGAACAAAATGTCAGAAAAATGTAAGCTTTTTGCAAGAAAAATTTCAGGATTTTGTTCAGGTCATTAGTTTACAGTCGATTCATCCGGGATGCGGGCCTCGCGACGGTTCCCTCTGTTGGCTCGTCAACCTTCGGAGAGGGGTTCAACTCCCCTGAGGTCCACCACCCGGACAGACGAAGAAAGAACCCTGAGAAGGGTTCTTTCTTTTTTCGCGATTGTCGCGCTCTGATGGCTCGTCGAAAGCATTGTAACAAAAACTCATTAAAGAATCAAAAGCCTAAACAGCCTAAACATAGAATGTTCGCTATAAAATATCCAAAACAAAAGTCAACATTTTTCCCGCTGCATAGAACAGAGCCCGTGCTAAACTACGCGCGATCTCATTTTTAAACTTCCTATGCCCGACGACACAAACCTGAATCCTGACGAAAACGAAACCCCAGACGATGAACCTGAAGAAAGTGGCGAAACAGAAAACCTTCTGCCCGATGAAAGCAAGTACACCGGCCCAGCCGAAGGTGAATTGATCACCAACGAAGCCAACGAACTCTTTGCTTCCGGAAAAATCTACGCACGCCACATTGTCGACGAAATGGAAGAAAGCTACCTCGATTACGCCATGAGCGTGATCGTTTCTCGTGCCTTGCCCGACGTTCGCGACGGAATGAAACCGGTGCACCGCCGCATCTTGTACGCCATGCACGAACTGGGACTCCGCAGCTCCGCCGGTTATCGAAAATCCGCTGCCGTGGTCGGAGAAGTGCTCGCCAAGTACCATCCTCACGGAGACAGCGCCGTTTACGAATCCATGGTGCGTTTGGCTCAAGATTTCTCGATGCGCTACACCCTTGTCCGCGGACAAGGAAACTTCGGATCAGTGGATGGTGACAACGCCGCCGCCATGCGTTACACGGAAGCCAAGATGGAAAAGATCACGGATGAAATGATGGCCGACATCGAAAAAGAGACCGTGGACTTTTTGCCCAACTACGACGGACGTTACGAAGAACCTCGCGTGCTCCCCACTCGCATCCCTCAACTGCTCCTCAACGGAACCATGGGTATCGCCGTGGGTATGGCCACCAACATTCCTCCTCACAACCTCACCGAAGTGATGGAAGCCTTGGAAGCCCTTTCCAAAGACCCCAACCTCGAAATTGAAGACTTGATGCAATACATCAAGGGCCCAGACTTCCCCACCGGCTCGACGATGTACGGACACGAAGCCATCAAAGAAATGTACACCACCGGACGCGGAGGAGTCACCGTTCGCGCCAAAGCTGAAATCCAAGAAGAAAAGAATGGACGCTTCCGCATTGTGGTCACTGAAATTCCTTATCAAATCAATAAATCTACCCTCGTCGAAAAAATCGCAGACCTTGTTCAAGAAAAGAAAATCGTGGGCATCTCCGACCTGCGCGACGAATCCAACCGCGAAGGAATGCGCATCGTGATCGAGCTTAAGAAGGATTCTTATCCAAATAAGATCCTCAACCAACTCTACAAGCTCACTCCGCTGCAGAGCAACTTCAACATGAACATGATCGCGCTCGTGGATGGACTTCAACCTCGTCTTTTGAACCTCAAACAAGTGCTGGAATACTTCATCTTGCACCGCAAGGAAGTGATCACTCGACGCACGGTTTACGAACTCAAAGTCGCCAAGGCCCGTGCCCACATCTTAGAAGGACTCAAGATCGCGCTCGACCACATCGATGAAGTCATCGCCACGATTCGTGCCGCCGATACTAAAGAAGAAGCGCACGCCGCCCTCGTCAAAAAATTCAAGCTTTCAGATTTGCAGGCCACCGCCATCCTCGAAATGCGTCTACAAACCCTCGCTGGATTGGAACGCAATAAGATCGAAGAAGAGCTTAAAGAGAAAATGCTCCTCATCGAAGAGCTCGAAGGCATTCTGGCCGACGAAAAGAAAGTGCTCAAAATCATGCAAAAAGAATTCAAGGAAATCAAAGAAACCTATGGCGACGCTCGTCGCACCGAAATCATTCCTCATGCATTGGGTGAATTCTCGGTCAAAGATACCATCCCCAACGAAGACATGGTCGTTGTGCTCACCGAAGAAAACTACATCAAGCGCGTGCATCCTTCTGCCTTCACTCGTCAAGCACGAGGAGGCCAAGGAAAGCTCGCCATGAGCACCAAAGAAGAAGATGAAATCGCAATCCTGCGCTTTGCTCGCAACCACGACAAACTTTTGTTCTTCACGAACACCGGACGTAGTTTCCAATTGCCCGTCTACGAATTGCCCAAAGCAACCCGTCAGGCCAAAGGAACTCCGCTCATCAATCTGATACAGCTCACCAAAGATGAACATGTGACCGCCATGCTCGTGGTGGTGGATGAAAAATTTGGAGGAGAATTCCTCTTCATGGCTACTGAAAAAGGAACCGTTAAAAAGACCCCTGTTGAAGACTTCAAAAATGTGCGTAAATCCGGGCTCATCGCCATCAAACTCAAAGAAGACGATTGTCTTTCTTGGGTGAAACAAACCTCCGCCGGTGACCATATTGTGATGGTGACTCGAGAAGGAAAGTGCATTCAATTCGATCAATCCGATGCTCGTCCCATGGGACGTGCCTCACAAGGAGTGCGAGGAATCAAACTCCGCACGGGAGATGAAGTGGTGGAAATGGATGCCGTCAAAGACATGACTTCCGACCTGCTCGTGGTCATGGAGAACGGACTTGGAAAACGCACCCCTCTTGAGGAGTACCGCTTCCAAGGACGCGGAGGATCTGGAGTCAAAACCGCGAACCTCACCGAAAAGACCGGTAAACTCGTAGGCGCCAAGATCATCGAACCGGGCACAGAAGGCGACATCATGATCGTTTCTAAGAAAGGAGTCATGATCCGCAGCGGCTTAGACAGCGTTCCCTCTCGTGGACGCGCCACTCAAGGTGTATATTTGATGCGGGTGAAAGGGGACGACAAGGTTGCTTCCATGTCCTTCATCGAAAAAACGGATGAAGTTGAAACTTCTAGCGAAGAAGAAGTGGAAGAAGAAACTCAAACCTCAATGGTCTAATTCACTCGTTTCTTAGCCTTTCTGCCATGAAAAAAACCCTTCACGCCTTTATATTTTCGGTAATACTGGCCCTGAGCACAAGCCTTTTATCTGCACCTTCCGCTTTAGCCGCGGGTGGAGATCTTTCGGTGGACTCCTCCAGCGTTTGGTTCAGCACCGATTCTTATTTAGAAGGACACACCATTCGCATCTGGGCTTCCGTCGCCAACAATAGCACCGAGGATCTCTTAGGTTCTGTGCATTTCACTGCTAACGGAGCACAAATTGGTTCAGACCAAGCAGTCTCTGCCCTTGCCGGGAAAACCGATGAAGTCTTTGTGGATTGGGTTCCAGCCACCTACGGCAGTTTCACCATTCAAGTTTCCGTCACTCCTTGGGAAAGCACCGGTGACAACGGTTCAAACAATGTGACCTCCAAAAGCGTGACAGTGGTTCAAGACACCGACCGAGACGGCCTCTCCAATGGCTCGGATCCCGACGACGACAACGACGGCGTGTCCGACCCAGAAGACGCCTTCCCCACCACAAAATCCGAAAGCAAGGATAGCGATGGCGACGGCAAAGGCAATAACTCCGACAACGATGACGACAACGACGGCACTTTGGACGTGGACGATCAACTGCCCGAGGACCCCAAGTTCACCAAAGATATGGATGGCGACGGTTTTGCCGACGAAATCGATGAAGACATCGATGGAGATCTGCTCGCCAACACGGACGAAGAAAGTAGAGGAACGATGATCAAAGTACCCGACACCGATGGAGATTTTGTACTGGATGGAGTTGACCTCTTCCCAACAGATCCCACAGAGTGGGCAGACACGGACTCAGATGGTGTAGGAGACAACTCAGATCCCGACATCGACAACGACGGGCTCTTGAATGAAGTGGATGCGGACCCCAGCAATCCTGCCCCTGAAGCAGAAGCGGACCAAGATGCCGTCCTCGCCAGTTTGGATGAAGCGGTCACTTTTGACGCCAGTGGCTCGGTCGACAATGAAGGAATCGTGAAATACGTGTGGCAATTTGGCGAAGAAACAGTGGAAGGCCCCACCGTGATTAAAAGTTTCGATTCCGCGGGTCTCAAAGTAGCGGTCCTCACCGTTTACGATGCTCAAGGCCAGTCCGATTCAATGGAGGTGAAAGTACACGTTTTTGACAAAGCTTTCTTAGTGGAAGCCATCAGTTTTAGCCTGTTCGTACTTTTACTTGCGTTCTATCTGATCTATCGCTATAATCGCCGGGCTCCTGGCAAAAAAGCCACCAAAAACGATAAAAAATAGCTTATGAAAACGGATATTCATCCTAAATACTACTCTGAAGCCACCATCACTTGCGCCAACTGCAAGAAGGAGTTCAAGTTTGGAAACACTCAAGAAAGCATTCAAGTAGAAACCTGCTCCAACTGTCACCCTTTTTACACAGGTAAGAAGACCCTCCTCGACACCGAAGGACGTGTGGATAAATTCCGCCAAAAACGTGCTGCTGCGACAGGAATGGTTAAGAAAGATCGCAAAAAGAAGACTTTGGAAGAACGTGTGAACGATGAACTTTCCGCTCAACTGCTCAAAGAAAAATTGAAACTCGCAAAGAAAGAAGAAGCGAAAGCAGAGAAAGAAGCCTAAACATGTTTGAATTCATCTTAGAAACGGCCTCAAAAGAGTGTAATGCTCGACTGGGCCGTTTTTTGACACCGCATGGAGAAATCAAAACGCCCGTCTTCATGCCCGTGGGCACCAAAGCCACGGTCAAATCCCTCGACTCCAAAGACTTAGAAGCCCTCGATGCTCAAATCATTTTAGCCAACACCTACCATTTGGCCATGCGCCCGGGCTCAGAGCTCGTCGCCAAAATGGGAGGCCTTCACAAATGGATGAATTGGCCTCACCCTATCCTCACCGACTCGGGCGGATTCCAGGTTTTTTCACTGGGAGCAGACGACGCAGGCATGACCAAACCCAAAATCACCGAAGAAGGCGTAGAATTCCGCTCCCATCTCGATGGCAGTACACATTTTTTCAGCCCCGAAGAAGCGATTCGCATTCAAGAAAACCTCGGAGCCGACATCATCATGGCTTTTGACGAGTGCGCCCCAGCCGGAGTCAGCGAAGCCTACGCTCGCAGCGCAATGAACCGAACCCACAACTGGGTGAGACGCTGTCTCGCCGCCAAAACCCGTGAGGATCAAGCTCTTTTCCCCATAGTACAAGGAAGCAGTTTTAAGAATCTGCGTGAAGAATCCGCACAGTTCATGGCCAGCCTCAACACTCCGGGTATTGCGATTGGAGGTGTTTCTGTGGGCGAAAATTTTGAAGAAAAATTCCGCGCCATCGACTACGCCATGCCCTTCATGCCCAAAGACAAGCCTCGCTACTTAATGGGAGTCGGCACACCCGACGATATTTTAGAAGCGGTGGAACGCGGCATCGACATGTTCGACTGCGTGCTCGCGACACGTCTAGCTCGCCACAAAGCCTTTTGGGACTTCGATGGCCGCCACGACATCAGCAACGAAAAATACCGCGAAGACGAGTCGCCCCTATGCCCCGAGATTCCTTGCTACGCCTCTCAAGACTATTCCAAAAGCTACCTCCGCCACCTGATGATTGAAAATGAGTTGCTCGGAATTCGCCTGCTCACCTTGCACAACATCGCGTTCCTCTTTCATTTGATGGATCAAATCCGAATGCACATCGCCGCAGGCACTTTCTTGGAGTTCAAGGGAGAATTCTTGAAGCGATTTTTAAGAGTTTAAAGTCGAAGCAACACGACCACCCATCTTAACCCTCACTGGCATGACCGGTGGTGTTTCTTGAGCTGAAGCAGGAGCTTGATTGCTCAACTCTGCACGAAAGGCGGTATAAGCTCTTCTTATAACAAAAAAGTGTCCCTTAGAATCCTCGTAACGATTCGCCGTTGAACTCAATAGAGGTCCCAATACTTTCCAAGCAGAATCAATTTTAGTTGAATCAGCCGAATTAAGAGCAAGAGTCAGTCCTTCCAGAGCCCTAGAAAAAGATCTTTTGTCACCCGAATTCAGGACCGTTAATAACGTTGCACCAAGAGTTTCAATCTGAGCACTGAAACGAGTATAAGGACTTTGAGAAACTTCAATAGGATCCATAAAAAAGGTTACTGACGAATTATAACAAAGGTTTAGATTTTGTCAAAGTAACTTGATCCAAAAAAACAAGAGCCCTGTTATAGTAGGAGTCATGATCCGTCTGCTCCAAGGAACCGTTTTCGACCGCAGTGAAAAAAATCTCACCCTTTTAGTGAACGGAGTGGGCTACGACGTCACCGTGCCCGCACGGCTGCAGACTGAAATTGGCACCGACCGAGTCCTCCACATCCACACCCACGTGCGCGAAGACACGCTGGCTCTCTTCGGTTTTGAGAACAAAAACGAACTCGCTTTTTTTGAACTGCTCATCACCGTGAATGGAATCGGTCCCAAGATGGCGCTCGGCATTTTGGATCAGCCCATCGATGCGATCCAAAACGCGATTTTTACAGGCAACATTCCAAAACTCACCCAAACTCCGGGAGTTGGGAA
Source organism: Candidatus Peribacteria bacterium (assembly GCA_943354505.1). Lineage (GTDB taxonomy): Bacteria > Patescibacteriota > Gracilibacteria > UBA1369 > 2-02-FULL-48-14. The sequence goes on along the minus strand of CALRCE010000019.1, from coordinate 5,892 downwards.
AAAACTCGCCGAACGCCTCGTGCTTGAGCTCAAAGGCAAAGTGGATCCCAACAACTTGGCTCCACTCAATCAATCCAAGGCCTTAAATCCCTTCGGTGTGGATGAAGACGCCGTGGCCGCCCTCGAAACTCTGGGCTACAAACGTCACCACATCCAACGCGTGCTCACCGAACTCCCAGAAGAAGCCACCAGCACCGAAGCCGTGATTCGCTATTTCTTACAGAGAGCCTAGATGCGCCTCATCACTCATCTCACCAACGTTCGCTACTTGATTGGTTTCACCGGAACCGCAGGTTTTATGGTGCTCACACCTAAGAAAAATTACTTTTTCACCGATTTCCGTTACCGAGGTTTTGCGCAGCAGCTCGAAAAAAATCCAATCAAAGACCCTTTCGAATTCATCGAATTGGATGCAACTGGCTCTGAGAAACTCAAAAAACTGCTTGCCAATAAAACCGTTGAGTTTGAAGCCGCTCACCTGAGTGTGGCAGAGCTACAAGGGTGGAAGAAACGCTTCCCTACAAGCAAGTTCGTACCCACCAAAGAAACGGCAGAACTTTTACGAAAGATAAAAAAACCAGACGAACTATTCAAACTCAAAAAGTCTCAGCAAATCAACGAAGCCACGCTCAAAGCCGTGCGCAAACTCCTCAAACCCGGCGTGACCGAACAAGAAATCGCCTGGAAAATCAAAGTGATCGGTCACGACTTGGGAGCGGAAGACATTTCCTTCGAACCCATTGTGGGTTTTGGGCCTCACAGCGCCGTTCCCCACCATCAAAACACTACGACTAAACTCAAAGCCAGCGACCTCGTGCTCATCGACATGGGCATGAAATTCGACGGCTACTGCAGCGACATGACGCGCACCTTTTTACCTCGCAAGTACAGCTCCGAACAAGCCGCCGTCTACCTCAAAGTCTTGCGCGCGCAAACGCTAGCCATCGCAGCCATCAAGCCAGGAATCACCTGCTCACAACTCGACAAAATCGCCCGAGATAGCATGGGCAGCGACGCCCAGTTTTTCGGCCACTCGCTCGGTCACGGCGTGGGCCTGGATGTGCACGAAGCACCCAACCTTTCCAGCCGCAGCAAAGACATCTTGCAAGAAAACATGGTGGTCACCGTAGAACCCGGCATCTACTTGGATGGCAAGTTCGGCGTGCGCATCGAAGACTGTGGCCGCGTCACCAAAACCGACTACGAGAATTTTATGAAGGCGGAGAAGTAAGATTTTGAAGTCTCAAAGCAAAAATGCCCCTTAATAGATTTAAGAAATTTTCTCGTGCTCCCTCACCCTCTAAACTTGCACTGAGCAAGTTTAGCTTATGATCAAAAGAAGAAGTCGTCCTATAAGCGAATAAATGATTTTTAGCTTTAGAGAAAGCCACAACTTGAGCACTAGCTCCAACATTTCTAGCAAGCCTAAACCCACGGACACTGCCACCGCTCAATCCTTGATAGTCATAACTCGCCAATCCATCGTCTAAAAGGACCACTTGCAACCTCCTTTCTAGGAAATAAAGCTTTGCTTCTTCTAAGGTTGAGGGAGCTAAAACTTCCCAACCTTGAGGAAGGATAGATTCAATCAATTGAACAGCCCCTTCTCTATAAGGAGGTTCGTCTTCCACAATCAAGACCAAAGGTTTTTCCATTAACATAAAGAAGAAGGAATGATACTATAGACTCATATCTTATCAACAGATAAAGCATGTGTGGAATCTTTGCCTATCTCGGACCCAATGAAAAAGCAGCAGAAATTGTGCTGAAAGGGTTGAAAAAACTCGAATACCGCGGTTACGATTCTTGGGGCATCGCGGCACAAATGGAAGGAGGCGATTTTGTGATCGAAAAGCACGTGGGGAAAATCTCAGAAGTAATCAATTTAGAAGAAAAAATGACGCACTCCAGCCACTTAGCCATGGGACACTCCCGTTGGGCCACGCACGGAGGCGTGACGCAATACAACGCTCATCCTCACACCAGTGAAGACCAAGATGTAGTGGTGGTGCACAATGGAATTTTTGAGAACTACCTCGAACTCAAAGAGGCCCTCATCGCCAAAGGACATCAATTCCGCTCCGAAACCGACAGCGAAGTCTTTGCACATTTGATTGAAGAAGAACTGGAAGAAGGATTTGAAACCGCCTTCACTCGGGCTTGCAAAAAAGTTACCGGACGTTTCGCTATTTTGGCGCTGCACAAAGGAGAGAACAAACTCATTGCGGCGCGACGCGGCTCCCCGCTCATCGTGGGCAAAGCCGACGACGGAGCCTTGTTCGTGGCTTCCGACGTACCCGCCTTCTTGGAATACACTAAAAAAATCCAATACCTCGATGACAACCAAATGGTCACGCTCACCGAAGGACGGGCACATTTTTACGACCTCGAAACTGGAAGTCCTATAGAAAAACGTCTCATCTCTATTGATTGGAAAGAAGAAGAAGCCGAGAAGGGAGCCTACGCTCACTTCATGCTCAAAGAAATCATGGAGCAAAAAGAAACTCTTGCCCGGGCAATCAACGCCGACCCTGAATTGATTCAAAAAGCCACGGCCATGATCAACAAGGCCTACGGCACCACGCTGGTGGGCTGCGGCACCGCCGGAAAGGTCGCCATGGTGGGAGAATATTTGTTCGCCAACGTGGCTAAAAAACACGTGAACGTGAAGTTCGGCTCCGAGTTCAAAAGCGCACGCCACTTCCTCACCGATCGCTCCCTCATCATTGCAATCTCTCAATCTGGAGAAACCGCAGACACTTTAGAAGCGCTTGAAATCGCAAAAAGCAAGGGAGCCAAAATCATCTCCATCGTAAACGTAGAAACATCGACCATGGCACGTATGTCAGACCTCGTGATTCCGCTCAAGGCCGGGCCCGAAAAAGCGGTCGCTTCCACCAAAGCCACCACTTCTCAACTCGCCATCCTGACCCTACTCGCTTACGCCGTGGCTGGACGCGCCAACGAAGGCAAACAATTGCTGATCGAATCCGAAGGAAAATTGAACGATCTTTTAAACCCGCGTTACGAAGCCCACATCGAAGCCGTGGCGGATCAAATCAAAGACGCACAAGACATCATGATCATTGGGCGCGACATGAACTTCCCCATTGCGCTGGAATCGGCGATCAAGTTGCAAGAAGTCTCCTACATTCATGCAGAAGGCTTTGCCGGAGGCGAACTCAAACATGGTCCCATCGCACTGATTTCAGAAGGAACTCCCTGCATCGTGATTGCACCCAATGACGAGTACAAAGCCGAGATTCTTTCCAACGCCATGGAGCTCAAAGCCCGCGGCGCTTTACTGATTGGAATCTCACCCGACAACGCCGAAATTTTCGACATCTGGATCAAAGTGCCTAGCGTCGGCAACGCCTCCCCAATTTTGGATCTCATTCCTATTCAAATTTTGGCCTACAAATTGGCTGTGGCGCGACAGACCAATCCCGACATGCCTCGCAATCTGGCAAAATCGGTGACCGTGAAGTAAGAAAGCCGCTCAGAACGCACACTTGCAAGCCAGGGCTTTTTCTGGTAGAATGTGAAGATTTAAAAACTAAAACAAAATCGTATGGCAAATCCCTTACCCATTAAAAAGAGCTTCGCAGCCCTGCTCAGCTTCTTGGTACTTTTCAGTACTGTGGGACCCAGCGGATTTGCTCTAAAAATCCCCACCGCAAGCGCCGCCACCTTCGACGTCAGCAACTTGAACGACTCCGGTGCGGGTTCTCTGCGTCAAGCCATGCTGGATGCCAATGGGAACGGCAATGGTCTCGACACCATCACATTCTCCGTATTCGGAATCATTAACGTTGCCAGCGATTTGCCCGGACTGACAGGGGCCACCATTTTAGACGCGACCACCACCGTACAAGCAGGGCCAAACATCATCTTGAACGCAGCCGGACGAAACGTAGGACTCATGTTCAACAATGGAGTAGGTAATGCAGTCTATGGTATCGCCATCACCGGAGCTCAAAACTGTTTTGGTCTGAACAACGGAGTCACCGGAATCACCATCGGGAACAGCACCGCTGAAGGAGGCGTTGAAGCCCACAGCTGTAGCAACAATGGGTTTGACATCGCAGGGGCTAACAACGTGACCATCGTGAACGCTTCTATTGGAACCAATGGAGCGAACAACACAGGAATCAACATTGGAAACAACTCAAACGGAGTCTTCATCGGAGGAACCACCGCCGCAGAACGCGTCATCGTATCGGGCAACACTCAATACGGAATTCGAGTGAACTCAGGTACCAATATCACAATCCGAGACTCTTACATTGGAGTGGATAAAAACGGAAACACTCAAGCCAATGGTTGGGCAGGAATTCAAATAGACACGGGCGTGACCAACGTAGTCATCGGAGGCAGCACCGCGGGTGAACGAAATGTAATTTCAGGGAACAATCAAGCCGGAGTTCAAATCAATGCAGACAACACGGTCATTAAAGGGAACTACATTGGAACAGACCCCACAGGACTTCTCGCTCGCGCCAACCTGCAAGGTGGAATTCGCCTCGAGTCTGCAAACAACACCGTGGGAGGAAACACCAGTGCTGAACGAAACGTGATCTCCGGCAACAACCAAGAAGGTATCCGTATCGACGGCAACATTCGACCCGCCAACGGAAACGTGATTCGCAACAACTACATCGGTCAAAAAGCAGACGGCAGTGCAAGCTTAGCCAACGCCAACAACGGAATCCAAATCAGCGGTGGAAATATTTCAAACACCGTCATTGGAGGGGACAACATGGGAAACGTGATTTCAGGAAACGGCCAAAGTGGAATCAACCTCTTCAACAACGTGACCAACAGCAGTATCCAAGGGAACATCATTGGACTCTCTGCTGACGGATCAACGGGAAGACCCAACGGCCAAAATGGTATTCAAACGCAGGGAAACAACACCTCCATAGGTCTCGCCAACACTCCAGGCGCTCGTAACTTCATCTCCGGGAACAACCAATCAGGAATTTTGATTTCATCCTCCAACAACACTGTTGTGAACAACTGTATTGGAACCGATTTGAATTGCGCCAGCAATCCAGCACTTAGAAACAGTCAATTCGCTGTCCAACTCATGAACGGCGCTTCCAACAACGTGATCGGAGGCGATGCCGCAGGAGCCGCCAACACCATTCATCCAAATAATGGGCAAATGGCCGTGGCCGTCCAAAACAATGCAGGAAACAACAACACCTTCAGTCACAACAACTTTCAAGACCGTGCACCAGGAGGACAATTCACCATGGTGACTGCTCCTGGAAATAATGGAATTGCTACACCTGGACTCGTGAGTGTGACTCGCATCGCTCCTGGAACTGTGAATGTCGTCGGTAACTCCGTCGCAGGCTACCGCATCGATGTGTACGCAGGGGGAGTGTGGGCCATGAACGTGGTCACTCAAGGGAATGGCGTATTCAGTGCAGACGTAAACACCGTTGCCAACAACTTCACAGTCATCGCAACAAACGGGACGGGAAGTTCTTCTGGGACACCCAACATCGTGGTCGCCATGGACGACAACGTTCCCCCAGCCGCTCCCACCGCAGCGCCCAGCGTGAATCCTGCACAACCGGGGCAAACGGTGACTATCTCCGGAACCGGAGAAAACGGCGCCAACGTTTACAACAACGGTTTCGACACCGGAGTGAATGTGGACAACTCCAACAACTACGCTTTCGACGTCACAGCCTTAGATGGCCTCAACGTGATCTCTGTAACTTTGGTGGACGGAATGAACAACACATCCCCTGCAACAGGAGCAAACTTCAACGCAGCCGACACCATCGCTCCTGGCGCACCAACAGCAAACTCCAGTACAGACTCCGGAGAGCAAGGCAGTGACGCCACCATTTTTGGAACCGGAGAAGTCGGAGCAAA
>CALRCE010000018.1:4867-24473 GCA_943354505.1 Candidatus Peribacteria bacterium | reverse complement strand
GGTATAAACGCCGATTTTCAAACAAGCCAGTAATTCAATGTCAAACGGGTCACCCAACCGAACCTTCTTCAGAATGGCACATGGACTGGCCGAGCATCGAAAGCATGCGGGCCACTCTTCGACAAGATGAAACCAGGTTGAGTAGAATGGGAGAGCCGTTCATTCAAAAACTCTATCGAGGTGAAATAGAAATAGTGAACCTCAAGGAAGCAGTTGTAGAAAGACATGCAGATGCAGACAAAAACGATTTTCAACGCATGATGGGACATTTCAAGCTGATCTGCCAAAGACAAATAATGTACTACAACGCTGCGGCCATTTCACAACTTCAACCCTTCTCTTCCAGAATGGGATTGATACAACCAGGAGAATGGCGTCTTGCACATTAATAATCTATACTTCTCGTAACCCTTCATCATGTCTATTCGCACCTGCATCACCTGCCAAACTCCCTTTGAAGTCACGCCAGAAGAAGTTGCGTTCTTAGCAAAAATTTCGCCCGTCTACGGCCAATGGAAATTCCCCATTCCAGAGCCGGAGAAATGTCCGAATTGTCGCTTGGCACAAAGAACCGTACAGAGGAACGAACAATTCATGTACAAGAACAACGGCAAGATTTCACTCTATCACGCCGACTCCCCTTTCAAAGTCGTGAGCCACGAAGAATGGTGGAGTGAGAACTGGGACGCGATGGCCTACGGGCGCGACGTGGATTTTTCTAGAAATTTTTTCGACCAAATTCAAGACATCAACTTGCAAATTCCTCGCGTGAACTTGATTCAAGTCAACAACGAGAACTGCCCCTACACGACCGGAACCGCGTACAGCAAAAACTGCTACCTCATCAATTGCAGCGAAAACGACGAGGATTGTTTTTACGGCAAGTTGATCCAGTCCTCGAAAGACGTGATGGACTCCGCCTACTGCTACGACAGCGAATTTTTATACGAATGTTTCTACGTCAAGAAATGCTACAACTGCCGTTACGTTTACTACAGTCAAAACTCCTACGATTGTTCCTTCTGCGACAACGTGAGCCGTTGCAGCAATTGCTTCCTCTGCACAGGTCTAACAGGAAAAGAATATCACTTTATGAACCAGCCCGTTTCCAAAGAAGAGTATGCGGCAAAGGTCGCAGAAGCCATGAAAGACATCGCCAAAACAAAAGCCACCTTTGATGAAATGCGAACGCGCAGAATCTATAAATACGCCAACATCGTGAGCAGCGAAAATTCCACCGGAGACTTTTTAACGAACTGCAAAAACTGCATCGAAAGCTACGACATGAACGACAGCGAAGACTGCAAATACGTCACCGTGGGAGTACAGGTCAAAGATTTGATGGACTGCTCCAACATGTACATCAAACCCGAATTGAACTACCAAGTCATGGGCACCATCGGCACTTATAACGTGATTTTTTCGACATACATTTTCCATTCCCAAAACGTCGCATACAGCCAATTCTGCTACAACTCCAAAGATTTATTCGGTTGCGTGGGCCTGCGAAACAAGCAGTATTGCATCTTGAACAAACAATACACAAAAGAAGAGTACGAAGCACTCGTTCCAAAAATCATCCAATTCATGGGAGCCGACTTCGGAAGGTTCTTCCCCGCACAGCATTCCGCCTTTGCCTACAACGAAACCGTTGCAAACGACTACTTGCCCTTGTCCCGTGACGCAGCCCTCGCTCAAGGTTATCGATGGAGAGAAAAAGATGCTCACGACTACAAGCCCGCTCAGGGGGATCTACTCGCTTGCGAGACCTGTGGAAAAAACTACAAACTCATTCCCCAAGAAGTCGCACGACTCAAGGGCTTCCCCGCTCCAACAAAATGCCCGGACTGCAGACAGATCGCACGAATGCACTTACGAAATCCCCACAAGGTTTACACTCGCAACTGCGCAAAATGCAGTGGCCCAATGAATTCCACTTTCGCGCCCGAACGACCCGAAACGGTTTATTGCGAAAAGTGTTACCTGGCAGAAGTCTATTGACGCGAGCTTAACGCAAACCATTTGCATTAAGACCACTTTTGTCAGGACTTTTGTTAAACAAGGCTTTACCATGAGAAGCGCTCACTAGACCTCCCATGGAAAATTTGATACCATTAAAGTGTAACGAATATTGTAACACTTTAAACATGAAAACTCGCATCGTATCTGTAAAAGACTGGCGCCAAAACCTCACCAAACTGTGGAAAGAAGCGGAAGGCAAAGACATCCGCTACATCGTGATGAGCCACTCCAAACCCATGTACGAGGTAAAACCCATCTTTGAAGAAAAGTTAGAAATCGATTGGGATGGATGGACGGACAAAGAGCACTACACATTACTGAACAACAGTTTAAAATTCTGGGAAAGTGATGAAGATGACAATATATTTGATGAATCCATTAGCTTATGAAACTCACTCAAGGATCAATTGTAATCACCTCCTTTCCTTTTGCAGACAAAAAAGGGCAAAAACTACGGCCAGCACCAGTGGTTTCTAATAGCAATTTCAACAAGAATTCTTCAGACATATGGATCACTGTTATCACCAGCCAAAGCAAATATTCCAAGCACAAACTACCCATCCTACCAAGTCATTTAACTGAAGGAAAACTGCTAAAGGAATCCTATATAAAATGCACTTCACTCACATACATCGCAAAAAATCTTATTGAAAAACAAGTTGCAAAAGTCAGTAGAAATAAAATGGAAGAAGTATTAAAAGAGGTGGCAAAAATTCTAGACCCTACGAACGACTAATCCCCTTCCACCACCCCATTCACGTACCAACGGATCAGATCCCAGTTGTGATTTTGAGGTTGCAAAGTGTCGATCGCGTAGCCATCTTTGCAGGTTTCGGGCTTGGTCTCGTCCTCACACCAATGGAGCGGGTGAGACGTCACGTAGTCCACAGGAACCGGAACTGCTTGGAGCACGTTAGCACTCGAAATCACATTCCCCCCATCGAGCTCGTAGCTCTGGTATTTTAAGAAATACTGGGTTGCCTGAGGCAAACTGATGTCCGTTTCAAGCGCACCCAAAACCGTCGCAAAGAGTTCAAATAAAGTGCCCGTATCTCCCACCCCCAAGGTGCGCAACTTCTCTTGAATCCCCTGTAAAATAAGTTGTTGCCGCTCGGCACGAGAATAATCCGAAGTGGTGTGGCGCGAGCGTGCAACGCGAAGCGCCTCCGTTCCATTCAAATGATGAAAGCCCGCCGCATAATACAAAGTCGAGCACACCTCTCCATCGCACGTCTTATAGGTGGGATCGATCAAGTCTTCCTTCAGTGTCACGTCCACTCCACCCAAGTCGTCCACAATGTCGCGGAACACATACATGTCAATGAGTGCGTAATGTTGAATCTTATAACCCACCACATCTTCCACCGCAGCCACTTGAGCCAAAACGCCTTTCTCCGCATAAATGCTGTTGATCTTACGATTCTGATAATAGAGGTCGCGCGGAATGCTGATGAGCACGAGTTGACCATCTTCAGAGTCGACATGCGCAAAAATCAGCGTGTCCACATTGGATCCGTTCTTCCCCATCAATAAAACGTTCAAATTCTCTGGATCGTCGACTAACTCAACATACGCTGGGACGAAACTGGGGAGGTCCAAAGTTTTTTTTTACTCGAGAACTCGAGCAGCTGAACTTCAGCCGACAAACTGTGCGTCTCTTGTCCATCCGGTTGACTCACCTTCACTTCGCCCGTGGCCTTATCTAAAAGCAGAAGACGCAAAGTTTCCCCCGCCGCATTCAGTATAGGATATTGGATTGAGGTGTCAGTCTCAACAGCAGGACCCACGCTCAAATTGGCGTTGCCCAAGGCTGCCGCAAACGCAGGATCCGCCAAGACTTGGACGATCATCTCTTTCTGAGCATCCACTTGTTTTTGAAGTTCCGTTCGTCCATCCACAGCTGCAAAGATCTCAAGAACCTTCGCCTTCATGTCTTCAAAGACTAGACCCTCCGTCTCATCTTCAGGCATGACTGTTTTGCACATCACACGCGCATCTTCTTTAAACACACGACACTCGGCAACAGGAAGAGATTCAACATTTTGGAAAACGGTTAAGAATGATTCCGTTTGCTCTTCTTCGGGGAGAACCTTGAGTCCTTTTTGAGTCACAATCGCTTGAAACTCAGAGCTGGATTCAAAAGCGACAAGAGCGCCACGCGCCGTATCCACACTTTGAATTCTTGCCCTCAACACTTCAAGATCATCCTTTAGATAGGTCTTGAAATCAGCCACCGTGCTTTCAACGGAAAGCTCATCGTAAAGCTCAACTTCCGTTCCATACGCATCCAAAGATAAGGTTCCGTCATAAGCCAAAGTCAAAGTTAAAACAGGATGTCCCGGATAAGAGTTGTCATAGCCATTGGAGAAGACGTACTCCAACCCCTCCTCCGTATAAGTCCCTTGAGAAACTTGCAACATAAGCAAACTCGACCCCCAGAAGTCCTCACTCATCGCGGTCTGCAAAGCCGCCAAATTGGCTTCGTAACGAGCCTTGTTTTCTTCGTAAGCACCCAAATTATTCACAAAATCAAAGAGCAAAGTGGACAGATCGTCCTCTTTCACCTCTTCAGAGTCTTCCGTTCCAAAAAAGTCTCCTAAGCTTGAGCCTTCACTTCCACCGGGGGTGAGACTTTCTACTCTTTTTTCCAAACTAGAAACTTGAAAAAACTGCAGCACCAAGCCAAATCCGAATAGACAAAGTAGTGCCGTTTGGACAGAGAATTTTTGCGCCTTTTTTAAGGTTGACGGAGGAGTGGTGTGGGCTTTCTTTTTTGACATCGCAGAGAGTGTACCCGAGACCCAAAAACTACAAAAGAGAATTTTCGCACAAAATACTCTTGCAAAAGCCAAATCAGGCATGTAGAATCCCACCGCTTTTATCCTTAGGCACGAAAGTGCTAATAGAGAAGATAAATGACAAAACAAGTCATCCAAATCAAGGGAGTGGTCATCGAGTGTCTACCCAATGCCACCTTCCGAGTCCAATTGGATGACCCTGCCTACCCAACTGACCACGTCGTGCTATGTCACCTCTCGGGCAAGATGCGTATCAATTATATACGAATCATCCCAGGAGATGCGGTCACCGTTGAGTTAACACCTTACGATTTATCGAAGGGGCGTATTGTCTTCCGCCACAAGAAAGGTGGACCACCAATGCCAGGACAACAAGAAGCCACTCCAGCACCTGCTGCAGTCGCTCCCTCTGAAACTTTAGACCCAATTAGCCCAGCTCAACAATGAAAGTCCGATCCTCTGTAAAAAACATCTGTGAGAAGTGCCACAAGATCCGCCGCAAAGGTGTGATCCGCATCATCTGTGAAAATCCTAAGCACAAACAACGCCAAGGGTAACCCTGTAAACAGGACAAAGTCCTAGTTTACAGTCTTTTCTTTCCTACTAATAGAATAATAATTTTCAACTAATATGGTTCGTCTAGCTGGAGTTCAACTGCCAATGGAAAAACGTGTGGAAGTGGGTCTCACCTACATCCATGGCGTGGGTCGTCCTCTTTCTAAGACCATTCTGACCGAGTTGAACATCAACTTCGACACCAAAGTGAAAGATTTGACCGAAGACGAACTCGCAAAACTTCGTGACGCACTGACTAAGGTTCGTACAGAAGGAGATCTTCGCCGTAAAGTGCAACTCGACATCAAGCGTTTACAAGACATCGGTTCCTACCGTGGATACCGCCACAAGAAGCGCCTCCCCGCTCGTGGACAGCGCACCAAGACGAATGCTCGTACTAAACGTGGTCGCCGTATGACCATGGGAAGCGGACGTAAGAAAGAAACTAAGTAAACCTCAATCCAACTATTAAACACACTATGACCGAAGAAACCAAGACCACCACCACGACAACCGCTGCTACTGGAGCAGCTGTGACCGAACCCACTGCCGAAGAAAAAAAGGCCGTGCGTCGCAACAAGCGCAAAACAGTTGTGAGCGGTGCTGTCTACGTACAAGCTGGATTCAACAACACAATCGTGAGTTTTGCAGATGCGGATGGAAAAGTGATTTCTTGGGCCACTTCTGGTTCTTGCGGATTCAAAGGTTCCAAGAAGGCAACTCCTTACGCAGCTCAAATGGCTGCTGAAGCGGCTGCTGAAAAGGCAAAGGCTTATGGATTCGAACGTGGAGATGTCTATGTTAAAGGAGTGGGTCATGGACGCGAACAAGCACTCCGCGGACTCATTGCTCAGGGCATCACCATCTTGAAAATTGTGGACACCACTCCGGTGCCTCACAACGGATGCCGACAACCTCGCACCAGGCGCGTTTAGCGCCCTACTCGGCCTAGCCGAGCTATCCTACTATTAAATTAAACTAACTAGATCAAATGTCTCGATACACTGGACCAAAAGGACGCCTCGTACGACGCTTCGGAGTCGACATCTTCGGAACACCTAAGATGTCTGCTTTGCTCGAAAAGCGCCCTCAGGGACCTGGAATGCACGGGGGAAACCGTCAAGGAAAAGCTTCTGAATACAAGAAACAACTCTTGGAAAAGCAAAAGCTTCGCATGATGTACGGCCTCACTGAAAAACAACTCCGCAACTACTACCTCAAGGCAAGTTCCAAGAAAGAAGCCACCGGTGATGCACTGTTGAAGATGATTGAATCTCGTTTGGACAACGTCGTTTACCGTGCAGGGTTTGCAACCACTCGCGCTCAAGCTCGTCAAGCCGTGAACCATGGCCTCTGGACCATGAACGGACGCCGCGTGAGCATCGCTTCCATTCAAGTTCGCGAAGGAGATGTGATCGAGGTTCGTGAAAAATCCAAATCCAGTCCCCTCTTTGCAGCAGTAAAAGAGGACAAGGACTTTGACTCCGCCCGCTGGCTCAAGTCGGAGCAAAAGGCACTCAAAATCGAGGTCATTGCTCTTCCCGAAACGGAAGACCTCGGTAAAATCGTAGAGACTCAGCTGATCGTTGAGTTCTACTCCAAATAATCCATAATCTTCGCTCGATATGCATATCATTCAAGAAGAAATTGGTCTTCCCAAAATCTCTGAACAGAAAATGGGAGATTTTCACTCCACGTTTACGATCAGTCCCCTTCCACAAGGTTACGGAACGACGCTCGGAAACGGACTTCGCCGAGTGATGCTTTCTTCTTTACCCGGGGCTGCGGTCACCGGAGTGAAGATCAAGGGAGTGACTCACGAATACGCCACGGTCAAGGGGGTAAAAGACAGCATGCTCGACATCATGCTCAACCTCAAGCAACTCGCATTGAGCTTGGATGGAATCACCAAACAAAGTCTCAGCCTCAAAGTAAAGACGGCCGGTATTGTGACTGCAAAAGACATCGAAACTCCAACCGGAGTGACAATCCACAATCCAGACCTCTACATCACGACCATCGACAAAGGCGGATCTCTCGAAATGGAAATCCGTGTTGAAAAAGGAGTGGGTTACCGTGCAGCCGTCATCGGTCAACATTCCGACGATGATGCAGAAATGATCGAAGTGGATGCAGTGTTCTCCCCTCTCAAACGTATTCACTACTCTGTGGATGCAACTCGTGTGGGGCAAGAAACCAACCTCGACAAATTGCTCCTCGAAGTCAAGACCAACGGATCTTTGACTCCAGACGATGCTCTCAAGTTCGCTGGAAAAGTTTTGGAATCTTACTTCAACATCTTCAACCGTGACGAAGCTCCTGTAGAACCTGAATTCATGAGCGATTTCGAAAAGATCGCTGCCAAAGCCAAAGCCGAAGAAGAAAGTACTCGTCCTCAACAACAGTCTTACACTCCTATCGAAATCCTTGGACTTTCTCCTCGAACGCTCAACGCGCTCATCAACGGAGGAATCGGTTCCATCGAAGAACTCACTCACTCTTCAGAAGCTCGCCTTTCCAACCTTCGTGGTTTCGGAAAGAAGGCGCTCACCGAAGTAGCGGATGCGCTCGAAAAGCGTGGACTCAACCTTCCCATGGAAGATTAATTGACTTTGTAACTCCTTTACTTTAGATTCTTGGGCCGATTCACAAGCCCCCAAACGATATGCGACATCAAAAAAAACAACTCAAGCTCAACATGCAACGCGATCATCGCGCGGCACTCATCCGTAACTTAGCCACCTCAATCATTTTGTTTGAAAAGTGCAAGACCACGGTTGCTCGTGCAAAAGCCGTTCGTCCCGTTGTTGAAGACTTGATCAGCAAGGCAAAGACCAAAGAACCTCGTGAAGCAATTCGCCAGATCAACCAAATCGTATTCGATAAGAATGCCACTCGTAAACTCATTGAAGTGCTCAAAGTGCGTTACCAAGATCGAACAGGAGGTTACACTCGTGTCGTAAAAATGGGACACCGCAGCGGAGACGCAGCTCAAGTCGTTCAAATTCAACTCGTATAACTATTATGCAAAAGACAACTCACACCACTCTCGTAGAAGCAAAGAAAGATGAAAAATGGTTCATCCTCGATGCAGACGGCAAAATCCTCGGAGACGTCGCAACCAAGGTTGCTCCCATGCTTCGTGGAAAGCACAAAGCCATCTTCCACCCTTCTGTATGCTGTGGAGACCATGTGGTGATCATCAACGCTGAAAAAGTAGTGCTCACTGGGAACAAAGAAACCGAAAAGACCTACGTTCACTACACCGGTTACCCAGGAGGACTCCGAACCACCACTCCCGAACGACTTCGCAAAGAGAACCCTGCTAAAATGCTCGAACTCGCGATCAAAGGAATGGTTCCAAGAAACCGCCTTCGAAAGCACGTTCTTGCTAAACTTCACGTTTACGCTGGTACCGAGCATCCTCATGCTCCTCAAAATCCACAACCTCTAACTTTGGCTTAATCCAATGACTGAAGCAACAATGAACTTTTCCGGAACTTACGTCTACGCCAATGGAAAGCGTAAGACTGCCTGCGCTCGTGTTCGTCTCTACAAAGGAAACGGCCGTGTGCTCGTAAACGGTAAGGATGCTCGTGAGTACTTCACCACGGAAGAAATGGTGAACATCTTCATGGCCCCCCTCGCCTTGGTTCACATGGATAAACAATTCGACATTTCCGCCAACGTATCTGGTGGAGGAATTCAAGGACAAGCAGAAGCACTCCGCCACGGAATTTCTATGGCTCTCTTGGAATTCGATTCCAGCCTCCGTTCCCTCCTCAAACCAGAGGGCTACCTCACTCGAGACAGCCGTGCCAAAGAACGCAAGAAGCCAGGTTTACACCGCGCTCGTCGTGCTCCTCAATTCAGCAAGCGTTAGCCCTCGAAACGGGACAAAGTCCCAGTTTCGAGTCTCCCCCTGGAAGAGACTCTATTTCAAATTCAAAACCGTCTTCTGGGCGGTTTTTTGTTTCCCCTCTTTAAGAAAGCCGTTAAACTACCCTCATGCGCTTCGACATCCTCACTCTCTTCCCTTCTCTTGTTCAGCCCTATTTTGAGGATTCCATTTTGAAACGCGCCATCGACGCTAAAAAAATCACCGTGGCCGTGCACAACATTCGTGACTACAGCACCGAGCGTCATCACAAAGTGGACGACAGTCCTTACGGCGGTGGCAGTGGCATGGTCATGGCGTGTCAGCCTTTGTACGACGCAATCAAAGCCGTGAAAAAACTCAATACAGGCCCCGTAATCTACCTCAGCCCTGTCGGACAGCGCTTCACCCAAAAAAAGGCTCTAGAATGGGCAAAAATAGGCCTAAACACACACAAAAACTCTAAGAAAGGACTGATCCTCATCTGCGGCCGTTACGAAGGCATTGATCAGCGCGTCATCGACTTGCTCGTGGACGAAGAGCTTTCGATCGGAGACTTTGTGCTGACCGGCGGCGAACTGCCCGCCTTGACTGTGGTGGATGCCGTGGCTCGCCTGCTGCCCGGAGTCCTCGGCGACGACAAGAGCGCTCACGAAGAATCCTTCAGTGAGGCTTTGGAGGGGATGCTCGAATACCCTCATTACACCAAACCCGAAACTTTTAAAGGCAAGAAAGTCCCAGACGTATTACTGTCAGGAAATCATGCTCTCATCAAAAAATGGCGGATGGAAAACAGGCGCAAACCCAAATCATGAACACCCTCTACACCCTTTCCACGCCGGAAACATTGAAGAGGCTGAGCACAAATGAACATGGCCTCTCGATTAAAGAAGCCGAAAAACGTCTGGCGCACATTGGACCGAACGAAATCCAAGATGAAAAAAAATGGACACTGCTTTTCTTGCTTGGCACTCAATTTTGGAACTCAATGGTGGGCATTTTAGCCCTAGGAATGGGAGTGAGTTTTTGGACAGGCGAAGTCTTGGACGCTTACGCCATCGGGGCCATCATCCTTCTAAATGCAGGAATAGGCTTCTTCCAAGAATACCGGGCGGAAAAAGCCGTGGATGCCCTCAAAAAAATGACGGCTCCCTTCGCTTTGGTTTCTCGCGGTGGGATGCTTCAAAAAATCCCTGCACGGGAATTGGTTCCAGGAGATCTCATCATTTTAGAAGAAGGTGCACAAGTTCCAGCAGATGCCCGCTTAGTGGAGACCGTTCAACTCTTCACCATGGAAGCGAGCTTAACAGGAGAGAGCAACCCCATTGAAAAGCAAACCAGCGTTCCTAAAAAAACAGAAAGCCTTGGCGACTTCACCCATCTTGTGTTCATGGGAACCACCGTGAATCAAGGCCATGGAAAAGCCGTGGTGATTCAAACCGGCATGCAAACTGAGTTCGGAAAAATTGCGAATTTAGTGAGAAGCCAAAAAGACGATCCCACTCCGCTTCAGAAACAACTGACGCAGCTCACTCGGTTTTTAGGAGCCTTAGTTCTCATCATCATCTTCGTGCTTTTATTCCTGGCACTCGTGAGTGGTAGAGAGTTTTTTGAAATGCTCTTGCTCAGCATCAGTCTCGCAGTGAGCGTGATCCCCGAAGGACTTCCTGCTGTGATCACTTTAACTTTAGCTTTGGGGGTACAACGAATCGCCGGACAAAAAGCAATCATTCGAAAACTTTCTGCGGCAGAAACTTTGGGCAGCACCAGCGTGATTTGCACGGACAAAACCGGGACTCTCACTCAAAACCAAATGACCGTGTGCCACAGCTATTTGAATGGCACATGGGAGGCCGTGGAAGGAATTGGCTACGCACCCTTCCCCACGTTTAAACCTGAAAAAAATGCTGAGCTCTTGTTGCAGGCCGCCGCTCTTTGCAACAATTCCACCCTCTTCCACAACAAAGATCAGTGGGAAATTGCTGGAGACCCCACGGAAGGTGCGCTGCTAGTCTGGGCTCAAAAAGGCGGAGTGGACCTCGAGAAACTAAAAAAAGAGTGGCTCAGAAAAGACGAGTTGATTTTCGATTCCACTCGCAAACGCATGTCCACCGTGAACAAAGATCGCTTGTTCTGCAAAGGAGCCCCCGATTCTTTATTGGAAGTCTGCACGCACATCCTAGAAAACGGCAAAACGAAACCACTCACCCCAGCCATCAAAAAACACATCCTAAGTGAAAATGAAGCCATGGCAAAACAGGCCTTCAGAATTCTGGGCTTGGCGACCAAAGTTTTAAAAAAAGGAGAAGGAGCAAAAGAAGAAGGGTTGGTATTTTTGGGTTTAGTGGCGCTCATGGATCCTCCACGAGTGGAAGTGAAAGAGGCCATTGAAACCTGTAAACGAGCTCACATCCGAGTGGTGATGATCACGGGTGACCATGCCCTGACCGCACAAGCCGTGGGCGAGGAAATTGGACTCTATAGAAAGGGCGACCGTGTGGTCACCGGAAAAGAACTGGAAGAAATGAGTCTTTTTGAATTGAAAAAAATCATCAACAAAGTTTCCATTTTTGCGCGCGTCAGCCCCGAACATAAAGTTAAAATCTTAGAAGCTCTCCAAGCTCAAGGTCACATCGTTGCCATGACGGGAGACGGCGTGAACGATGCTCCAGCGCTCAAGAGAGCCGACATCGGCGTGGCCATGGGCATCACCGGAACCGACGTATCCAAAGAAGCCAGCGACATAATTTTAATGGACGACAATTTTGCCACCATCGTCGCCACCATCAAAGAAGGTCGCGTCATCTATCGAAACATTAAAAAATTCATCCGATTCTTGCTCAGCGCAAATTTCGATGAAATCATCGTGGTCTCTTTTATCTTTTTAATCGGAGGACCCATTCCCTTTCTACCGCTCCAAATCCTTTGGGTGAATCTGCTCACGGACGCACTCCCGGCCATTGCCTTGGGAGTGGATTCAGGGGAACACGACATCATGGATTTAAAGCCACGCTCAAGCAAAGCCAAACTGTGGAAGGATCTCATGGGCTACAGCACCCTCGCCGGAGTACTCTCCGCAGGAGTTTCTTTTTATCTGTATTTCACACAGCAGACGGGGCACTCTCTTGAGCATTTGAGAACCCTGCTCATCACCACCATTGTGGTCTTTGAGCTGGCCTTGGTCTTTTCGGTACGCTTCACGGAGAAAAGCATGTTCCACCATTTCTTCAAAAATAAACTGCTTTTATTAGGGGTGGCGAGCAGCCTTGGGGTTCAACTCTTGGCCGTTTACACGCCTTTCTTACAAGATATTCTCAAGACAGAAGCCTTAAGTGGACAAGATTGGTTGCACATCATTGTACCCTGTACGCTTGCCATTCTCATCTTAGAAGCCTGGAAGAAAACGCGAGTCCATTCAGACACTGTCTAGTTCTTCACCATGAATCTAAAAATCAAAGTCACCCCTCGTGCAAAGAAAACCGAATTTATAGGAATTTTGAGTGATGGCACTTATAAAATTCGGCTCAAAGTAGTCCCGGAAAAAGGGAAAGCCAACGCAGAGCTCATTCGATTTTTAGCAGAAGTCGGAAAGGTTTCAAAAGACGAAGTCATTTTGCTGAGCGGGTCCACAGACAGCCGCAAACTCGTCCAGGTCCCCGACTTCATTGAGTGGCCTCCGGAACTGTGATACCTTCGCACAGAAGTAATCTTCAAAAATGAGCTTTGCAAAAAAATCACTCGGCCAAAACTTTCTTCACGACGAAGAAGTTTTGAAAGACATTTTAGAAGCAGGCGACTTAAAGCCCAAAGACCGCGTGCTCGAAATTGGCCCTGGCGAAGGTTTTTTGACCCGTGGACTCATCAATAAAGGAGCGCACGTCACCGCCCTAGAGTTCGACGCGGACCTCATCCCGTGGCTCAAAATGGAATTTGGAAAAGTGCCAAACTTTGAACTCGTGCACACCGATGCCCTCAAGTATCAACCCTCCAACGAGCCCTACAAGCTCATCGCCAACATTCCCTACTACATCACCTCACCCATCCTCAATCATTATTTGGTGGAGCAATTTGTGAACGGAAATCCACCCACGCTCATGGTGCTCATGGTGCAACGCGAAGTGGCCGAAAAAATCGTGGCTGCGGATGGAAAGCATAGCGTGCTCTCACTCCAAGTCCACCTTTTTGGAAAGCCCGAATTGGTGCGCATCGTGAGTCCCAAATGTTTTCGCCCCAAGCCCAAAGTAGATTCTGCAGTGTTGAAAGTTTCCATCTACGACAAACCGGCTTTGCAGGGCAACTTCAAACAACTCTTCTGGCTCTTCAAAGTCAGCTTCGCACAAAAACGCAAAAAACTCTCCAACAATCTTCGCAACGTACTCAAACTCAACGCCACCGAAGTAAAAGAGCTACTCACCAAAGCCAGCATTCACCAAGACGCTCGTGCCGAAGACCTCACGTTGGATCAGTGGCAAAACCTCTTCAACGAACTCGGTTCACATCTTCCTTCATTTTCAAAGTAGCGTTGCGCGCTGCTTCTGCAAAGTTCTCACCGTTGGCAAGACCTCCCTCTTCCGCAAAGGCATAAATGATACCACGCGCCTGGACGATCAAAGCGCCGAGTCCGTCATTGTTGAAGCACGCCGCCACATCCTCCGCCGTTCCTCCTTGCGTGCCATAACCTGGGACTAAGAAGAAGTTCTTAGGCAAGATTGCGCGCAGCCGTTCCGCTTGAACCGGATGCGTGGCTCCCACCACGGCTCCCACACTGCTGTAGCCTTCCTCACCTTCCAAGTCGCTGCCCCAGGATTCCACAAAGTGCCCCATCAGTTCCGCCATGGACATGGCTTCATCCGCCGTGATGCGGTCTTGGATGTCCCCTGACGAAGGATTGGAGGTACGCACCAGGACAAAAATTCCTTTGTCTTTGCCACAAGCTTTGAGAAAAGGATTGATCCCATCAAAACCCAAGTAGCCGTTCACCGTCAGCGCATCCACCGAAGTTTCTTGAAATTTTCCGAAGAGATTCGGTTCAAAAAAAGCACGAGCATAAGCTTCAGCCGTGGATCCAATGTCGTTACGCTTTCCATCCGCAATCACCAAAAGTCCTTGCTGCTTGGCATAAGCACAGGTCTCCTCAAAGGCACGAATGCCTTGATGTCCGAACTCTTCATAGTACGCGAGCTGAGGTTTCACGGCGGGAACCAAATCCTTCACCGCATCGATGATTCCTTTGTTGAACGCAATGAAGGCCTCCGCAGCCGCTTCCATCGTTTCACCGTGCTCACGAATCACCCGCTCCACCAAAAACTTGGGCACCTTCCCAAGCTGAGGATCAAGCCCCACACAAAGAGCACTCTCCTTGGCCTTAATGGATCGAACGAGCGCGTCAGCAAAGTGCATAAGAAAAGTTTAGTCTCAAGACTTATAGCACGAAAACCCAATCCGAATCAAAAACGAATCTTAACGAACCTTTTTGTTACTTCCGCCTGGCTTCACTTCAAAAGTAGTCCCATCTGGGAAAGTATAAGCCCCAATAGGCAAATACCCATTGAATTCACCACTCTTTTCAAGCTGAGCATTCGCGTACTCAACCGCATATCCAGCAGTAGGATCAAACACCGGATTAGCCAGCCCTCCATCCTCATGTTTGATGGCAATAAGGCCATAATTGGCATGAAGGTAGCTGAGCTGATCCACAGCTTGAGGAGAGTACTCTCGCCTAACAAGCTGCTCAGCGGCTTCCAAAGCCATGTCGACACGACCCACTCCCATGCACGCTGAAACGCCATTTTGATAGTCAGCCACAGTCAGCAATCCCCCATTTTCAGCTGCCCCAAGGATATTTTCGTAATCTCTAAACGCACTTATGGCAGGGGCACCTGGTTTAAGATGATTTTTAAGTTCACCAGAAAGTCGTGTCACGTCCGACTGGGCCACACAAGCAGGGGCCTTAGCACAAGTCGCTGCATCAGAGTTACCTAAATGAATCCTTTCAGAAATCTCTTGGTCCTCAGCTTGAGCAAGACGATAAGACTTGTAACGAAGCGCATTCAATCGTATCTCAGCGTCAATCTCAGCTTTGAGTAGAGGAAGCATACGTTGAAGCAAAACATACTCAGATAAAACAGCTGGATCCACAGAGAAACCGGCCTCACGAGCAGAGGCAACATAGGCATCTAAAGCAGTTACAAACGCAATAGTTTCGTCGTAGCTATAGTTGAAGGAAACACCGATCGTATCGGAAATACCGCGTTGAGGTGCATCCGGATCAGGAGTTTCTTCATCATCTTCAGAAACCTGCTCTGCTGCCATTCCATCCTGAGTAGTATAGGAACCTTGAAACGCCAAGTTGCCTAAATAAAGTTTTGCTTGTTCTTCCGCTGAAAGCTGAGTGACCTCAAAAGGATTCATTGTTTCGTAACGAACGACCTGAGGAGCACCTTCCGTTTCCACAACGACTTTCTTATAGTAAGTCGGGTTAAGGAAATGAGGGGTTTCCCGCTGAGTGAGGTAAGAAGGTCGCATCGCTTTAACCCCAGGGTCGCTAACATAGAAGTTCTTAACCATCTGTTCCAGTTTTGCTCTTTGTGCTTCCACTAAAGCAGGAAGTTGTTCAAGCTGAACCATGCGAGGAAGTTCAGGAATACTCATCACAGGTTTCGCTACCTCAGGCTCAACAGAGGCAACTACATTTGGGACCTGTCCGACTTGACCACCCTGTCCCTCCACAACAGCAACAGCCTTTGGCTGATCTGGTCTTGGCACAGGGCTATTCACCTTCACGGCTCCCCACGTGCCACCCACACCACAATGCAGGTCCATATACGCAGGATGGAAATAAGTTCCTTGGGGCCACTGGCTGCCTAAAGAACATTCAAAACTCAAAGGAGAAAGCTGCGAGGATTCAGCGAAGGGCTGAAGGTAGAGATCCAAAGACGTGTGAGGAACTCCATCCACATTCGTATTTGCACGGTTTCCATCTAAAACATCCCAGTAAGCTCCGTAACCAGCATCCAGTCCAAAACGTCCAAAATCGTAACCCAACTCGACCTCCGCAGCGCCCACGCCCCAACCTTGATCAGAAAACCGACCATTTGCTTCTCCTCCAGCATAGAACCCATTCCAACCCGGGGAAGGAAAAGGATGCACATCAGCACAGGCATCCAAGGCCACATAGGCCGCACCACCTTGAAGGACAGCCGTCGCCGAGTCCAGAGTCTTAGCTCCTAGTCCCGCATTAGCACATAGGCTGATCACCGTCATTTTTGCCTGTTCAGCAGTCTGGGCAGCAGCTGCCTCTACAGGTTGTTGAGGCACTGGCGGAGCGGGTTCCTCTGCAAAAGCAGATGCAGCACGCAGAGCGGCCATCAACAAAACACTGCTTCCCACAGGACCCATAGAATGAGTAGGTTCAGAAGCGGGGCGATCCATTGAGTTCTATTTAAGACTAAAAAGAGCTTAATCTTAACTCTTGTCAAGCAAGCCGTCAAGAGCCGCAAGACGCTCAAACTCCATACTGAGCCCGATAGGCACGAATCTCTTCCATCCGGGCTTCATCAATCAAAACTTCTCCGTCGACGGGTTTGTTGTAGAGCACCTCAATCACCTCGTCCAAAGTCACAATCGCATACACCGGGATACCAAGCGTCTTCTCGATTTGTTCCAAAGCATTTTCACCCTCGTTCGTCTTTTCCATGCGGTTGAGCGCGATCAAAATTCCAATGAGCTGAGGGTTGCCGTATTTTTTCAAAACTTCCACACTTTCTCGAACCGCCGTACCCGCCGTGATCACATCGTCGAGGAGCAAAAGTTTGGTTTCGGGCGTCAAAGGTGCGCCAACCATCACGGTTTTAGCATCGGCCCCATGGTCTTTTTCTTCCTTACGATTAAAGGAATAATTCACATTTTTTTGGAAGTCCGAATAGAGCACACTGCTCGTGGCCACCGCGAGTGGAATTCCCTTGTAAGCCGGCCCAAAAATCGTGTCGGGTTCAAGTCCACTGCTGAGAAGCGCTTGTGCATAATAACGACCCAACTCGTGCAAAAGTTCGCCGGTGTAAAAGCACCCAGCGTTCAAAAAGTAGGGTGCGGTGCGTCCACTCTTCAGGACAAAACTCCCAAATGTGAGTGCCTTAGCACGAACGAGAAAGTGTACGAAGTCGATTTTATACTGCTGCATGTGAAAAATTCATAAGTAAACATCCTCTTTATACATCGAAATTGGCCAAAGTGGCTACAAAAGATAAGCAGGCAAGGACAAATTATTGATCTCAGGCTTTTCTGACTCAAAATAAAGCATCTGTACAGGCACATTGCGGTACAAGTTTTGAAAGGAGTAAAATCCAGAAGTCAAAGTTTGCTCCTTATATTTAACTTCAAAAGCACGGAATTTTCGATTGCCTTCACCCACAATGAAATCCAGTTCCAATTTCTCTTTTGTACGCCAAAATTGGACAGCCTTCCCTTCTTTAACAAATTCACCGAAGACAGTATTTTCCAAAAGCGTCCCTTTATCCTCACGAACTTCCATAGACCTAAAATCGTCCAAAATGGCATTCAAAAGACCCGTATCTAAAAAATAAAATTTGGGAGTCTTAATGAGTTCCAGTTGTCTGTTTTTATGAAAAGGTAAAACAATTTTAATAATATAAGTTTGCTCAAGAAAACGCAGATATCGCTTCAGCGTTTCAAAACTAATACCAGACATTTTACACAGTTCCGAGTAGTTAAGCAGTCCACCATTTTGCAGAGCAATAATACGAATAAGATGAGCAAGTTTACGATCGTCCACAATATCAATCATGTCGCGCACTTCACGCAAAAAGTAAGTACTATAGATGGAATTTAAAAGACTTCGTTTTTCGTCTTCCGTTGGAGACAGAACGACCTGAGGGTAGCCTCCAAAACGAGTGAATTCCCCATAAGCCTTTTTAAACCTACTGTGTTCATCACGTTCAAGAATAAGTTCTCGATTTTTACGGATCTTATTTAAAAGCACATTCAAGTCAGGGTCTTTAAGCTGCAAAAATTCACTAAAGTTCAGAGGATAGAGCTCGAAAATGAGCACTCGGCCAGTGAGTTTTCCAAGAGCTTGGATGGTCAAATCGATGGCAGAAGAGCCAGAAATGAAAACCTTGATTTTTTCAGTATCATAAATGTACTTGAGTATTTTTCCTCCATTTTTTGCATACTGAAATTCATCGATACAAAGCAAACTCTTATTCTTCACATATTTATTAATAAACTCCTTTGGATTACTTTCAAAAAGTTGCAATATAGAAAAATCTTCAAAGGTGAGAAATTCCTTCTCTCCATGCCACTCTTCATAAATTTTCTGGAGTAAAGTTGTTTTTCCAGCACGCCTTGGCCCGACGACAGCAATAATTTCCTCTCGCAAGAGAAAGGGCTTTATCTTGCGTTCTAGTTCCCTTTTTATATACATATTTATATCTTATAGGAAACTTTTATTAAAGTCAACTTTAATAAAAGTAGGTAGCCCGATAATTCCTAGAATACTAGCAAAGAATCATCCAAAATACTGTTTTTTACCCAAATGGTCCCGGTGGTATTTTCCAAAATCTTTGAGCTGCTTCACTTGCTCCAGCGGCATCACAGGGCCCGACACACAGCTGGGAACCCCGAGTCCATCCACACAACAATTGCCACACACTCCGAAGCCGCACTTCATGTAACGTTCGACTGAAATCTGGGCCTGCATATTTTTGGCTTCCGCAAGTTGCATGGCTTTGAGCATCATGATCTCCGGTCCACAGGTATAAATGCAATCCACCGGTCGCCCTTCAGCCTCCGCGTCCGCAACCACTTTCTCCATGAGCACCGTGTTGAAGCCTTCAAAGCCCGCACTGCCATCATTGGTCGCCACATGCACATTCACATTTTTGAGTTGCTCAGCGCGCTCCGTATACAAAAGCAAATCCTTGCGACGAGCCCCCACCACAAACTCCACGGTGCAGCCCATGGCCGAAGCCTTGTGTGCAAAATAGTACAGCGGAGCCGCTCCATACCCTCCTCCCAAGAACAAAAGTCGCTGGCCTTTCTCGCAGGTAAATTCGGTTCCGAACGGTCCACGAACTCCTACTTGATCGCCTTCTTTGAGTTCGTGCAGTGCATGGGAAAAAGGCCCGACATCCGCGATCGCCAAATGCAATTCCAAGCCATTGTCCATCGCCACCGAGAAAGGCTTTTCATCGAGTCGTGGGATCCAAACATTCACAAACTGTCCAGGCTGCGCACCCAAACTAATATCCAAAACAAAAGTCTTCACCTGCTCATTCTCTTGGATGATTTTTTTAATTTTCACGACCTGCGGCAATGTATTAACGATGAGCATGGG
>CALRCE010000018.1:0-4857 GCA_943354505.1 Candidatus Peribacteria bacterium | reverse complement strand
AATTAAGTCTGAAATTTTTTCAACACCATTCGCATCACACCATTCGTTCATCTCTTCCACAATCTTTCCAAACACGTCTTGCCCTCGTGCCCACACGGCCGTACCGACACCGACCAAAGTTGCGCCGGCCATCATCATTTCAATCGCATCACGACCCGTCGTCACGCCACCCGTTCCAATGATGGGACATTTGCTAGCGCGGTAAATGTCGTACACGTACTTCACAGCCAAAGGTTTGATTGCCGGACCCGAAAGCCCTCCCACACGATTCGCTAAAATCGGCTGAGCCGTTTCAATGTTGATCGCCATACCCGGCCCCACCGTGTTGATCGCCGTGATTCCATCCGCACCCGCGTCCAAAACACTGGCAGCAATACTCACAATGTCTTCCACATTGGGAGAAAGCTTCACCACCACGGGCAAATGTCCGGCCCCCGCTTCTGCCAAAGCCGCCTTTACCAGACGCGTCACTTCCGAAGATTTTGTGATGGAGCACGCCATGGGCTTGCCGAGTTCATCTTCGACATTCGGACAGGAAATATTGATCTCCACAATATCCGGATTCATCAGCGCCACCTCTTTTGCAATCGCCACATAATCTTCCATTTTGCCACCCACAATGTTGGCAATAAAAGGCGCATCACAGACTTCACGAAAGTGCGCCATTTCCTCGCGCGCTTTTTCAGGACCCGCATCCGGAATTCCCACTGCGTTGAGCATCCAATGTTCACTCGTGATGATCGTGGGATTGGGATGCCCTTTGTGTTCAAAAGGCCACAAAGACTTGCTCGTGACTCCGCCGGCTCCGTTGCGCACGACTTGCGCCATGCTATCGGCCGTTACACCCAAAACTCCAGACGCAAGCACAATAGGATTCCGGAAGCGTACGCCACAGAATTCTACGGAGAGGTCAGCCATATTGGATTGGGGTTCATTCTCAGAAAACCATTTAGCGCCTAAAAAAACAAGCTTTTCTAAGCCAAAAGACTACTCTATGGTGAATCCGTAAAGCCCATCACATACCTCATGAAAAAACTCATTTCCCTCTACCTGCTCGGCACACTCCTCTTAAGCACTTGTTCCGAACCCAGAAGCGACTATAGCCAAAAGCTCACCCGAGAAGATCTGCAAACCTCCCTCGAATTGGGCACCCAATTCCTCCTCGCCAACCAAAAAACCGCCGGGAACTTCAACTACAGCTACAACTTTGTGAGTGGACAACTGAGCGAAGACGACAACCAAGTTCGCCAAGCCGGCGCCCTCTGGGGCCTCACGCTGCTCTACAGCCACGAACCCAGCACTACCTTAGAGAACGCAATCCTCAAAGGCCTGGATTTTTACGGAAACTCACCCATCCCTTCCTACCCCGAAGACGAAAAAGGAAGCACGGGCAGCCTAGCTCTCTTGTGTCTCAGCCTCCTAGAATACCTTTCAGTGGAAACGGCCCCCGATCACGCCGCCTATGAAGAACTACTCAAAGTGTGGCTGGCATCTCTAATGAAAATTCAAAACGAGGACAAAGAGTTCAGCGGATCTTACGACTACAGCACCGGAGAAGGCAGCGGCAGCAGTTCACCTTACTCCGACGGCGAAGCCCTGCTCGCCCTCAGCAAAGCCGCCAACATCTTCAAAAGTGACGAGTACTTCGCTCTAGCCAACGAAGCACTGGACGCCATGTGGACAGACCATGTTGAAAACGCCCAAGAAGAGACCCTAGACAGTGACGAAACCAAGGGTTTCTATCAGTGGTCCACGATGAGCCTTTATGAACTAGACAAGTACCAAAGGACCCAGGGTGAAATGGACACCCAGTACGTGGACAAGGCCCTAGAACTCGCTTATTGGATGCTGGACACGCATAAAGTCCTAGAACGCACACGAAACACCGCCTACGCCTTTGAAGGGCTCATCTCAGCTTACAAGCTCGCCGAGCTCTACAACCAAGACGGTGACTACAACGCCGAACTAGACAAGCTCATGCAAGCCATAGACTCGGGCCTCTATCAGCTCACCACTTGGCAAGTGGGACATCCTTTACAAAACAGCTTCATCCAAACAAATACTGCAGAAGACAACCTAGCCCAAGGAGGGGTGACCAACGCCGCAGACGAGGCGGATCTACGCATCGACGTCACGCAACACCAAATGCACGCCGTGATAATGGCCCTCGATTGGATCTACCAATAAACTCACAGCAAAAGAGCCCCGGCTGGGGCTCTTTTGGAAAACAAAGTTACGTTGAGGCTTATTGGAAGAATCCAAGCACCAAGTCCACAAAGTTACCACGGTTCATGGTGTCGGTGGCTTCGTAGCCTTCGACAGACACTTCTTCTCCGCTCACTTCACTGAGGAAGTCAACGATTTCAGCGTAGGTCATGTCTTCATGAGGGCGGAATTCTCCAGCCACTTCTTCTTCGGCGAAGAATCCTTCGTCCGTCATGGTTTCGATGTAGTAAGCCAAAGGTTCTTCAGTAGACACATCCGTGTAAGACGTTTCAGTCACTTCAGGAAGACTGTCGTGCGCTTCGGTCACATAGCCAAACAAACGAGTGACAATTTTTACCGCTTCGTCACGCTTGACTTCATCGGTAGGAGCAAAGTGTTCAGCATCACGTCCATGAAGCACTCCTTCACACCAGAGTTGGTAGATGGAGTCGTAGCCATCGGTGTCTTCCGTGACATCCACGAAAGTCATTTCACCACAGGCAGCCACTTCTTCTTCAGTGAGGACCACTTCTTCAGAAACAACTTCATCTTCACCGGTCAGAACCACATCCTCATCGTTGTTGTTTGAAGAAGAGCTTCCACCAGAAGAGTGGTGGGCAGGTGTTCCACCAGAGCTACCACCACTGGAACCACCGGAAGAAGTAGTTTCCTCTTCAGCAGTTTCAACAGTGAAGCTTTCCGTTTCACAGTTATCCAAACCATAAGCGGAGTCTCCAGAATAAACAGCAGGATAGATGCAAACCGTTACGGTGTGTTCACCGGCTGTCAAAGTCACTCCAGAATCAATGGTTTCAGATCCACCAGCAAGAAGGAAGTCACCCGTCCAGTTGCCTGCAGTGATTTCATCCAACCAAACGTATTGGTAATCAGGACCAGCTACACCATCCCAATCCACATAGATGTCTGTATCTGCATAAGCATCCGCAGTTGCATCCACAGTCAAATCACCAAGGTTCGCAGCAGTGTAAGAAAGCGCTCCAGTAACGGTATCGACACTAATATCGGTGATATCCATGTCGGCACGAACCACAGAAACCGTGAACGTGTCACACTCGGTAGCTCCTTCACCAAGGTCTCCAGCACAAACGGTCACCGTGTAGTCTCCCACAGCGGAGTAGGTATAAGATCCATTGATATAAAAACCAGCAGCATCAAAATCAACCGCAGAAAGAACGTCTTCCGCCGCTGATCCATCTCCCCAATCAATCGTTGCTTCTGTTAAACCTGAAGCACTGGCATCCAAACTGGTAGCGTAAGCTTCTCCATCCAAAGTCAGTTCATCCCCAAAGATCACTTCTTGATCGTCACCCGCTTCCACCGTCATCGTTGTTCCAGTGGAGGCCACACCTTCACAAATGTCAAAAGTGCTTTCGTAGGTGTTGTTCGTTTCATCTGATTCATAAACATCTTCTTCAGAGTCCACTTCAGCAACGAAGTCCCAAGTGGATTCTTCGGTGGTGAGGGAGGAACAAAATGCTTCAAAATCGCTTGCATCTCCAGCAGGAATAGAAACAAGCATCGTAGATCCGGCAGCATGGTAGTCATTGCCAGAAGTCACGTAGTCACTCAAAAGGTAAGAAGCGAGAGCTCCCTCAATCGTAAGATCCAAAGTGGCATCCACAGCAGCATCCACGTCATCTTCACCCACGTTGCTCACCGTGATGTCCAAACTGTAATCCACAGGATCCACAGAGATATCCGTAATCGTAAGGTCAGGGTAAATAGGGTCGCTCACCGTCACGATAAGTTCATCAGAATCACTCACAACTCCATCGGTCACAGTAACCGTAACCGTATAAACAGCAGCAGAAGTATAGGTGTGAGTACCATGGTAAACAGGGTCCAAAGCTTCAACCGTTCCATCTCCCCAGTCGACAGTAGAAGTGAGAACAGAAGACGAAGTGGTCACAACAACCGCATCCACCACCATCTCAACATCCACGTTGATCGCTTCGTCCGTCCCTGCGTCCACTTCAATGGTAGCTGAAGCAGGGGTGGGATCAGTCACAGTGACTTCAAGAGTATCGGTAAGAACACCTCCTCCATCGTCATCCGCATAAACCGTCACCGTGAAGGTTCCCTCTGAAGAGTAGGTGTGAGTTCCTGCCAAGTTCAACATGTCAGTTCCCAACGTTGTAACCGTTGCAGAATCCAATCCAGAAGAGTCACCCCAGTCGA
The DNA here is from genome assembly GCA_943354505.1 of Candidatus Peribacteria bacterium. Taxonomy (GTDB): domain Bacteria; phylum Patescibacteriota; class Gracilibacteria; order UBA1369; family 2-02-FULL-48-14. The sequence continues at coordinate 453 of CALRCE010000018.1, read as the reverse complement.
TTTCAGCAGTCACAAGGCTAGCAGCTCCAGTGACACCTGCATTCACATCAACATCGAAACCAAGAATGGCCCCTGTTTGATCAGGTCCTGCTTCCAAAGTGAGTCCGCTCGAAAAGGCAGACGCGATAGGGCTCAAAAGACTGGTGAGCATCAATGCCACCACCATCTTGCTCATAACTGAGCGGGTAAAGAACGAAGAGAACATAGAGAAGGGGTAAGAATTTCTGAATAAAAAGGTCATTTTTCTATGACCTTGGGAAACCTCAGTCAGAGAGAACGGAAAGTCCGTTTCTAGGCGTTTTAGGACTGAGTCCTGAGAAGCCTAAGTATCTGCATCATCTGTCGTCGTGAATCAACAACACATTCTGCAAGAGCGAATCACAGCCTCCAGTAGAACTGGAGGTTTTAGGAAAGCCCCTAGAAGGGGCTAGAAGGACTTTAATCCCACTTCAG
>CALRCE010000017.1 GCA_943354505.1 Candidatus Peribacteria bacterium | reverse complement strand
AGGCTGGGCCCAATGAAAGAAAATTCAGAAGTGGTTCCACAGGCAAATTCATCCAAGTTGAGCTTCCCAAGCAAGGAGTAACCGGCGTCTTTCAGTTTTTGCGTCGCCGTGGATTCGTAGGGAGGCACAAAATCTTTGAGCATTTTGGATGCCACCGTGGTTCGGATGCCACGGGTGTTGAAAATATCCTTCATCCCAGAAGGAATTCCTTCGAGAATGCCAATCGTTTCTCCACGCGCCAATTTTTCATCCACTCTTTTGGCTTGTTCCAGAGCTAAATCGTCTGTTCGAGTAATAAATGTATTCAAGTGCTCGGAGCGTGCAATTTGCTCTTGGCAGGCCTTCAACAAATCGACTGCAGAAAATTTCTTTTCTAGCAGTCCTCGATGAGCCTGCGCGATGGTGAGAAAATGTAAGTCCATAGTAAGGTTGTGGCGTCGCCACGTTATCGCTTAGGCCACATCTTCTTGATGTGGCACTTCGCTTGAGCTATGCATTCGCTACGCTACTGCTTGTTAAATAACGCGTTTCACGCGAATTTGATGTTCGTCTTTAGGGAGCGGACTGCAGGCCAAAAGTTCGTCGGGGGTACATAAAGGCGTACCCAACTCATCCGCACGAGGAGGCAAAGAAAGTCCCGTCACCTGAGAAGTCTCTTTAACGGAAGAAGTGTCGAGTTCTTTAAGCAACTCCACATACGTGAGAATATTCGTGAGCTGATCCGCGTAACGCTCCAACTCCTCTTCTGTCAGATGGAGACGAGCGAGTTTGGCGATGTGCTGAACTTGTTCTTTAGTGAGTTTCACGGGCCAACTCTAACGGAGGAGTAAAAACCCTTCAAGACCAAATCAAAATGGTTTATACTCACGCCGTGGAAAAAACTCTCAAAAGCTTGGCCTCGGTTTCTCTCTTCCTTCTTGTGATCGTGGGAGGGGCTCACCTCAGCGCTACTTTTCTCATCATGCAAGGAGCAAAAAATGAAACCCTCCTCCTCTTGTTTCAAACCTTAGACCTACCCTTCTTGCTGAGCGCCTTGCTCTATGGAAGCGCAAAGTTTGCTCTGTCCATGGAAGAAGCCACCGGAAAAGGGAAGGCTTTCTTCATTTTGTCCGTTCTCCTTTCCACTGTGATTTTAGGAAGTGCCATTTTCATTAATTTCGCCTTTTTAGATGCCAAACTCCTCGGATAAAAAAATTGTGATGGCCTTCGGGACTTTCGACTTCTTTCATGCAGGCCATGCCGATTACCTGCGCCAAGCCAAAGCTTTGGGCGAACAACTCATCGTGGTGGTGGCTCGAGACGAAACGGTCAAAAAGGTGAAAGGCTTCGCATCAGGCATGAATGAAAAGAAACGACTCCGAGACGTGGCCGCCTGCCCTCACGTGGACAAGGCTGTGCTCGGTTACCCGGACGACAAATACTATGTGATCAAAAAACACCGCCCCAACATCTTGGCGCTCGGTTACGATCAATTTGCCTTCACCTATGGGCTCGAGAAATTCTTCATCCAAGAGAACTTAGACATCGAAATCATTCGACTCGATGCCTTTGAGCCCCAAACCTTTAAAAGTTCCATCATCCGCCAAACGCTTCGGGTCCCCATGCCCGATCCGTCTAAATCCACTCCATGCGCCCCAGAAGCTCTCACTCTCTTCGCCGACTAGCCAAGCTCGCCTTTCAAAATGTGCACCGCAACTTTCTTTTGAGCGTGGCCACGGTTTTGATGATGGGACTCATCCTCTTTATTTTCAACGTGATGCTCATGCTCAACGTGCTCACCCAAAGCAGCTTGGACGAACTGGGCCGGAAGGTGGATCTGATCGTGTACCTGACCGACAACGCGTCCCTTTATGAAGTCACCCAACTGGTGAATGAACTCGAAACCCAAGCCGAAATCGTAGAAGTGACCTACACCAGCAAAGAAGATGCGCTCAAGGACTTCCTCTCCGAATACCCAGATCAACAAGATCCTTTTGCAGAATATGGAATCGCCAACCCTCTGCCCAGCAGCCTAAGAATCGTGACCCAGAGTCCAACCGAACATCAAACCGTGCTCGACTTCATTCAAAGCTCTTCGTATGGAGAGTTCCTCTTGGACACCGAGAGCACCAATGAAAATCAAGAGATCACGGCACGGCTGCTGGGCCTCACCGACTTCACTCAAAAACTCATCGTGGGCGTGCTGCTCGCCTTTTTGATCGGGACTTTGATGATGAGCATGAACGCGGTGCACCTCAGTATTTTCAATCGAAGAACCGAGATCCAAATCATGCAACTGGTGGGAGCCAAACCCTCCATGATCTACAGCCCCTTTTTGGTCGAAGGTGCCTTGTACAGTGTGCTGGCAACTCTATTCAGCGGGGTGCTCTTGGGCATTTTCTTGAAAAGCACGAACCTCCTCCCCTATTTGAATTTTGAAGACCGAACCTCCCCAACAACCCTCGCCTTTCTCGAAATTCTCTGCAGCATCGCCATGGGGCTGCTCGCCAGCAGCATCGCCGTCAAAGTCTATTTGCGCCGTTCTTTAGCCCTCGATCACTCATGATCAAAAACGTCACCGGCATCGTGATCAAACAGAAGGAATGGGGCGAACGCGACTTGCTCGTTTCTTTATTGAGCGACGAAGGAGAACGCCTGGACCTTGTGGTGAAAGGCGCAGGAGACGGAAAATCCAAACGCAAAAATCACATCGAGCTGATGAATCGAATCAAAGGGACCGTTTACGACAGCCCTCGTCACGCCTACCTGCAAACCGTGGAGTGTGAGGAAAGTTTTTTTCACCTCAAGCAACATTTTGAACGCGTTTTTCAAGTGTACGTCTTACTCGAAGTCATTGAACAAAGCACCTTGCCCGAAAACGCCGACCCCCAGCTTTATGAACTCTTAGAAGCCACCCTCACCCACCTGAACCAAAAATCCGTGTCTTGCTTGGGGGCCGAAATCGGTCTGGTAAAATGGGGTGAAGCGCTCGGGATTCTCCCCAGCTTCAGAGTGTGTGGAGACTGCCACAAAAATCTAGCCGACGGCGCCCATTGGAATCACGACAAACAAGTGGTGCTCTGCCAAGACTGCACCCTCCCGCATTGTGAAGAACTGCCGCTCAAGTACAGAAAAGCCCTGGAATTCTTCAAATCCGCAACCTTTCAAGAATGCAGCTCCATCGTGTTTCAAGAAGAAGAAGTCTTCAAACTCCGCGAATTGATTCCTTATCTGCTGCGCGGACACCTCGAAAAACCGCTCAAAAGTCTGATGGCTTTTTAAAAAATTGACTTCTGATCAAATTCGTTTTAAAGTAACCGCTCAATTAACAAACAAAGGTCCATGTTCAATAAATACAATTCAAGAAGCGGCGGCAATGACCGTGGAGGAGACCGTTTTGGAAATCGTGGAGGGTCACGCGGAGGGAACAGAGGCGATGACCGAGCGTTCGGACGTCCTGAGATGTTCCGCACCACTTGTGCAGACTGTGGAGATTCTTGCGAAGTACCCTTCAGACCTGCCAACGGAAAACCCATTTACTGCCGAAGCTGTTTTCAAAATCAAGACGATGCCGCTCCAAAATTTGCAGGAAAGAGCTTCAATTCTTCCAGCTTTGAAAAATTCCGCGGAGGAGACGACAAACGCCTCTTCGATGCCGAATGCAGCATGTGCGGAATGGATTGCCAAGTGCCCTTCAAACCCATGCCAGGACGCCCTGTGTACTGCGGAACCTGCATGAAGAAAGAAGACAAAATGCCCATGACGGGACCTAAACCCATGAATGCGTTCAGCAAATCCACAGAAGCCGGCGCATCAACTGGACCCACTAAAGCAGAGTTTGCAGCCCTCACGAGCAAAGTGGATCGCATCTTGAAAATCCTGGAGTCCGTGATGGAAGACGCTGAAACCGATGCGAAAGCAGAAATGGAAGACGGCGACTTCGACGAAGACTTCGCGGATGAAGATTTTGGAGACGTGGAAGAAGTGGTAGAAGAAGTGAAACCTGCAAAAAAAGCCACAACAAAAGCAGCAAAAGCTCCTGCCAAAAAGCCCACTCGTGGACAAGTGAAGCGCGCCAAAAGAACAGGAAAAACACTGTAAAACAAGGAAGTTCTAGCTTTTCTTCCAACATACATTAACAAAACGCTGCCCGTCTAAGCCCGAAAGTTCTCGGCAACTCAGACGGTGCACTCGAATCGAGTGACCTCGAGTCACGTACCCCACAAGAGGATGCGGCGGCTTGGGCTTGCAACAAGAACTAAACACCACCGGTAAATTCTCTTCCCCTGTCACCAAGACCTTGTCGGTGAGCTCCCAAGAAGCGACCACTTCTGGTTTTAACTTGGCCGGCTCTTGTTCTTCGGGGAACAAGGTCCTCACGATTTGACTCGGCGACGTGGTGCCCAAGCCCACATTTTCAAGCAATTGTTCCCGCTCGGCAATGCTGCGTTCTTTGCCAGCGTAGTCTTTGAGCATCTGTAACTTTTCATCCAAGAGAGCTTTGCCCAAAATCGCCAACTCGCGATTCACCAAATCTCGTCCTGTGGCCACATTCAACTCCTTGTCTTGTTTGTTGAACCAGTTGCGAATCTTCATCTTTGCCGCAGACGTTTTGGCAATGGAGTACCAATAACGATTGGGTTTGGCCGTGGACCGCGTCACCACCTCGAGCACATCTCCGTTCTGCAATTCATAATCCAAAGGAACGATCTTGCCATTGGCCTTGGCGTTGAGCAGTTTGTGGCCCAACTCCGTGTGAACCAAATAAGCAAAATCAATGGGAGTGGAACCTCGTGGCAACTCCAAAACCTGTCGCTTGGGCGTCAGCACAAAAATACGATCCGGATACAAATCCATTTCGGGCTTCACTTCCTCGCTGTCCGCCAACCCTCGGAGCCACGCCAACTGTTCTTCCACTTCCGGACGCAAATGCAAAGGCCCCATGCTGCGAGCCTTGCGGATCAAATAGAGAAGCTCCGAAGAAATGCCCCGTTGCATCAAGAGACCTTCCACTTTAGATCGATCCACCGGGAGCATGTGCTGGAAGTCTTCCAACCACGTTTGCACCAGCGCCAAAAGATCAGGCTCAATCTTGAGCATGAGCTGAATTCGTTTCACCGCATCCCGCACCAGTTTCTGTTCATTCGAAGTCAGAATCGCTTTGTTGCGAACCCCCAATTTGTAAGCCCAATGCGAAGCCACTCCCAACTCAGACTCTCGATGCATTTGCAAAGAGCGAATCTGAACTTCGGTAGGGTCGTCGTACAAATCTCCGCCCAAACCCAGCACCGTGGTGTGCAAACTACGGTATCCATTGGCCTTGGGCACCGCGACGTAATCTTTAAAACGTTTGGGGAGCGGAACAAATTCCTGATGGATGAGCCCCAGCACCGAATACAAGTTCGCCACGTCTTCTTCACCATGTTCCGAACGGTCGGGCAAAATAATACGCACCGCAAACAAATCATAGACGGAATCGAGAGAAAATTTCTCCTTCTTTTCCATCTTTTGATACAAACTCCACAAATGTTTAAACCGACCCTGAACTCTTTCGACGGCAATGCCTTCCCTCACTAAGAGTTGCTCCACATTCGAAAGCGCAAAGGCCATGCCTTTTTCACTTTTCGCCTTATAATCCGAAATTTGTTCTAAAAGTTCGGCGTAGGCTTCCGGATACAAATGCTTGAAACACAAATCTTCGAGTTCACTCTTAAACGAGAAGAGTCCTAAACGCGAAGCAATGGCGGCGTGCACAAGCAAAGATTCCCGAGCAATGCGTTCTCGCTTTTCTTCAGGAACAAATTCCAAGGTGCGCATGTTGTGAAGCCGCTCCGCCAATTTAATAAAAACAATGCGAACGTCCTTGGACATGGCCAAGAACATCTTCTTCCAATTTTCGGCTTCGGTGTCTTCTTTACGAATTTTGACCAAAGAAAGTTTGTTCATGCCTTCCACAAGGCCTGCGACCTCTGCACCAAAGGTTTGCTCAAGCGTCTCCAACTCCACACCTGTTCCTTCGAGCACATCGTGAAGCAAAGCGGCCTGCACCGTGGGAAGATCTGGATTGAGTGGCAACAAAAGTTCGGCCACCGCCACCGGGTGGATCAAATACGGTTCCCCCGAATAACGCTGCTGATTTTTATGAGCTTCTTTGGCGAACTCATAGGTCTTATCCAAAAGGACAAGGTCCAAATCGGGCCTCGTCTCCGCAAGTTGAGTTCGTAAATCCAAATAAGACATACCACGCATATTACTGGTTGGCCTCAAAAAGGTCTAGGACCTCTACAAATCTGACTCGGTCTGAATGAGATTGAGATCCGATCCTTCCACTTCCACGACCTTAATCCCCTTCACCAAGGCCTCTTCGTTCAGATCAATGTCGAGAATCTTGGTCTCTATATAAGGAATGACTTGCTCGTAGTAAGAAAGCAGTTTCTCACGAGCCAAGTAGTGGGCCCGCAAACGAATCATTTCTTGCGAGTAACCCACAAAAGAGTTGAGTGCCGCCGTGCTGGCGTAAGCATCCAAAGCGTCGATCTTATCAAAGAAAAGACTTTCTTGTTCGTTCTTATTCTCTTCAACCACATCAAACTCACGGCTGAGCAAATCACTCTCATCCTGAATATCGGACTGGTTTTGAAGGGCCAAATGGTAGAAAAAATTCAGTTCATCCACATAATCCTGCAAAGCTTCTCTTCGATCGGGAGCTTTATTCAACAGTTCATTCACATCCACTTGAGCAGATTCGTAAATTTTAGAGAAGTCATTGATGTGACGCTGCAAGGGATCATCGCTGTTGCTGTCCAGACCAATGTCTTCACCCGCCTCCGTGGTTCCCGTATCGATTTGCTCTGGATCGCCCAAATCCATTCCCGTCCATAACGTGGAGTCCGGATAAGTCGCAGTGACTGTTGTATCGTCGTCATTGTCATCATCGTCGTCTCCCACAGGTTCTTCAACCGTAGGCTCATCTCCACCAAAGAAGGAAAAGTCTGTAGAACCAAACCATTTCACGCCACCGTAAATCAGAAGTCCGAGCAAACCCAGGACCACCACTCCGCCACAACAAAATCGAATTTGACGCATCCCTAGACCCGCTTCTTTCAAAATATCCAGAAAACCACCTTCATCTTCTTCAAAAGCACCTCCCTCTTCTCGGTTGGGCTCCATATCCAATTCTTTGAGCTGATTCTTAATCTTACGTCGACGTTCTTGAAGTTCATTGCTTTCGGGCATGTCTTCCACTTCAAAAGCATCGAACTGCTTCAAAACGTCTTTAGAGTCCGCAAGCTCGATCTTCTCTTCTTTTTTAGGCTCGGATTCAGGGGCTGGAGCAGTTCCATTTTTCTCCTTATCGTGGATGGGTTTGGCGTTGTCAGACATAAATCAAAATTGAATCCCTACAGTATAGCACAAAAACGGACTCATTAACAGATCACATCATTCCAACTCCATAGTAACCCATTCCGTAATAACTGACCGATCCAAAAAGCAAGACAATGAAGGCGAGCAGCAAAAGAATAGCAGGAGCCTCCAACTTACCTTCGCTGTGGAGAACTTTTGCACTCACCACCAGCATCCAAAGCATCGAAAACAAGGAGAGGCCCGGAATCAGACCCAGAACATTGACCAAACTGGCGTAAGACATAACCTGAAAAAATCCTTGCGTGGGTAGTTTGGACTGAAACACCTTTTCAGCAAGAAGGCCGACTAGAATCAAAACAACGGCCTGCCCCAAAGCTCCGCCCACCGCACTAGAAAGAATCCAAGACAAATCAGGGCGATAAACGATGAGTCCCATGTGCACAGGGAAGAGAACCAAACCCAAACTCGCGGCCAAAGCCCCCACCCCCAAACACAGTAAGCCACTTTGCAGCTTGCTTCGATCGTAAGCCACCGAATGAACAGCTTTGTCCTTGAGTTGAAGGATTTCTAAGGCCTCCGTGGCGATTGTTTTGAAGTCCATAAATAAGAAAAGTAATAAAACCTTTTTACAGAGTAGCAAGTTTATGCTTACATGGGTACGTATTTTTTACTCTTTACAAAACGCCATGCAACAAAATACAACCGACTTTATCGCCAAGACCGCTTGGGATGTGACTAAGACTCGCTGGAAAGAAATGATGGGACTCCCCGTAGCAGTGGTCGCCATAACCTTTGTTGTGATAGGTCTTCTCGTTCAAACAGGAGCAGGAGCCGCTGTAGCCGTCGCCGTTGTACTCTATATCGCACTCGTAGTATTTGGCATTGCTTTCACCACCGCCGTCTCCAAATGGTGCAGCGATCTTTACTCCGGAGCCAAAGAACTCGACATCGAAGGCGGACTCAAATATGGACTTTCTCGATTTTGGGGAGTGTTAGGAACTTCACTGCTCACAGGAATCAAAATCGCGCTTTGGTCTTTGCTTCTCCTCATTCCAGGCTATTACAAAGCCATCACCTACTCTAAATCTGTTCACGTTTCTCAACTCGAAAAAATCTCTGGAGGAGATGCAAATAGAATCAGTCAAAAGATGGTGCTTTCCTCAGGATTCATGCGCACTCTCGGAAACATGACCGCCGTTGGAACGGTGGCAAGTCTCTTTTTCTCAATCTACCTTGCGCTCGCTGCTTTAGTTGGCACCCTATTCTTTATGGCTTCTCAAACTTTGGGCATGATCCTGATAGCAATCCTATTGAGCGCAGGTGTCGTCGTACTCACCACCTTTATGTTGGTCTACGCAGCCTACGAATACCTCATCTTCCGTGACGAAAACAAAACCGAGCTCACCGCTCTCATGAAAACCTTGGCCAGCATGAAATAAGATAAAACCCTAAATAAGCCCGAGTGTCAACGAAAGACGCTTGGGCTTATTTGCTGCCAACCTGATTTTCACCTAAAATTTCGCCGACCTTTACATCCTTAAACAATCCTTATGGATATTCCCATTTTAGCCATCGGAGCCAGCGTTCTCGCTCTCGTCTGGGCCGGTGTCCTCATTGTGAACGTTCTGTCCAAAAACGACGGAGACGAACGAATGAGTGAAATCGCCGCCTCCATTCAAGAAGGAGCCATGGCCTACCTCAATCGCCAATACAAAACCTTGGCGGTTTTCACCATTTTAGTATTCTTACTCCTGGGCTTTGGTCTTCCAGAAAATGGAATGGTCACCGCCATGGGTTTCTTGGTTGGAGCCATTTTCTCAGCGCTCGCCGGTTACATTGGAATGGGCGTGGCCGTTCGTGCCAACGTTCGTACCGCTGAAGCCGCCAAAACCAGTCTCCCTGCCGCTCTCGATGTAGCCTTCAAAGGAGGAGCCGTCACGGGTCTTGCCGTGGTTGGACTCGCTCTGCTCGGAGTGTCCGGATTCTACTACCTGCTCACCACTTCCATGGGCTTCTCCATCGAGAAAGCACCTGGACTCTTGATCGGATTCGCCTTCGGAGCTTCCCTCATTTCTCTCTTCGCCCGTGTGGGAGGAGGAATCTACACCAAAGCTGCCGACGTGGGAGCTGACCTTGTGGGTAAAGTTGAAAAAGGGATTCCAGAAGACGATCCTCGCAACCCTGCCGTGATCGCCGACAACGTGGGAGACAACGTAGGAGACTGCGCCGGAATGGGAGCCGACCTCTTTGAAACCTATGCCGTGACCTTGATCGCCGCCATGATTTTGGCCTCTTCCACGCTCACCACTAAAATCGGTGAAGCAGGAATCACCTACCCTCTCGCTTTGGGAGGTGTCGCTGTGCTCGCCACCATCGTCGGACTTTATTTTGTACGCCTCGCTCCAGGAAAGAAAAACATCATGGGTGCCCTCTACCGTGGGACCCTCGCCACCGGAGTCATCTCTGGAGTGGCCTTCTATTTTGTGACCATGGAAATGCTCAACGATGTGAAGATTTTCTTCGCAGCCCTCGTAGGACTCTTCCTCACTCTCGTGATCAATGTAGTGACTGAATACTACACTTCCAAGGACTACTACCCTGTTCGTTCCATCGCAAAAGCTTCTGAAACCGGAGCCGGAACCAACCTCATCGCCGGTCTCGCTCAAGGAATGTTCTCCACCTTCCCCATGTTGCTCGCCATTGTGGCCGCCATGTTCGGAGCCTATTGGTTCGGAGCTCACTCCACACTCGAAAGCGGAGTCTACGGAATCGCCGTGGCTGCGGTGGCCATGCTTTCCACCACCGGAATGGTGATCGCCATGGACTCTTATGGACCCATCACCGACAACGCCGGAGGAATCGCAGAAATGTCCAAACTCTCTGAAAAAGTGCGTGAAAACACCGACGCTCTCGATGCCGTCGGGAACACCACCAAGGCCGTGACCAAGGGTTACGCCATCGGTTCTGCTGCCCTCGCTGCTCTCGTATTGTTCCAAGCCTATGGACAAGAACTCTTCAAAAGCAGTGGAAACGAATTCATCTTCAACCTTGCCGACTACCGCGTGATGATCGGCCTCTTCCTCGGAGGTTCTCTTCCTTTCTTGTTCTCTGCCTTCCTCATGCAAGCCGTGGGCAAAGCGGCGTTCAGTGTCGTGGAAGAAGTTCGCCGTCAATTCCGTGAGATCAAAGGAATCATGGAAGGCAAAGGACGCCCTGAATACAACACTTGTGTGGACATCGTGACCAAGGCTGCTCTCAAAGAGATGGTGCTCCCTGGAGTGATCGCGGTGGCCAGCCCTGTGATCGTTGGATTCGTATTTGGACCTCTTGCTCTCGGAGGAATGCTCGCTGGAGTGATCATCACCGGTCTCCTCATGGCCATCAACATGAGCAACGCCGGAGGAGCTTGGGACAACGCTAAAAAATACGTAGAAGATGGAAACGGAGGTGGAAAAGGTTCCGACACTCACAAAGCCGCCGTCGTAGGAGACACTGTGGGCGATCCTTACAAAGACACCGCCGGTCCCGCTCTCAACGCCCTCATCAAAGTGATCAACACGGTCGCTCTGATCTTGGCTCCAATCATTGTGGTGCACTCTGTGCTGTAAATTTTAGCCGATTCAAAAAAGGAGATCCAATCAGGTCTCCTTTTTGTTTTGACGAAAAAATGAGACCGTCGTAGAATAAAATAGCTTTCAAGATTTTCTTGCGACCCCGTCAGCAATGGCGGGGGATATTTTTCATGAGTAGAGGCTCAGAAATCCCTCTTTGATTAGACAAAAGTCACTATCATCAACACGACCTAAAACGGTATGGAGTCTCCTGTAGTCGAGAGCTCGAGCTTGATGCAAACATGCTGCCATAGATCTGCCTCTCTGCTTAAACGTCACATACCACGTTCCAGACTTTGATTGGGAAGTCACAGGGATGACAAAATAAAAACCATGTGAAAGTTTCCGATAAATAATGACTGGCCTTGTAAAGTCCTTACTCTTCCCATTGATCTCGAACCCAACGTTTTCTCCTAAACTGGCCCACCAAATTTGACCTTGGGAAACATGAGGAACTTTGGACTGTTTCGCGTCCAATTTCTCTTTGAGTCCAATCCATTCTAAAAATCGTTTGAGATGCATGAAAGAACTATAAACAAACGTCTGCGCAAAAGTCCTGAAATAAAGCTGAAATTTTTCTGACAAATCAAACACCTGTGCAAAAGTGTCAACGGAGTTTTCGCTTCGGCGCTTTTTTTTAAGCCCAATTTTGCTACGATGATCTCTTCGAATTCCACTCATGTTCAATCCTCTCAAATACCAATTTTCGGCCACCTACTTGAGGGACCAAAATGAACAAGCCCTGCTCCAAATTCGCCGTGGCACCCAAGAAGAAACTTTTCTTTTTCCAAAGGGCCTACTCCCTCCCGAAATAGCAGTGGGCACCAACTTCATCCTCAACCTCCAACCCGAAGAAGTCGCCAAACAAAACGAAAGCGAGGTGCTCAAACAATTGCTCAGCGAGTTGGTACGTTAAGTTGATTTTAGTGCTCAGTGTCCTCCTCCTCCCAATCAAGCAAGGCTTCAGTTCCAGCAGAAACATGTTGGATCTCATCAACTAGTCCACTTGCTTCCTCTTTTCGAACCTGGATTCCCTCTTGAGATAAAACCAATTTCCCGTTTCGTGCAGAAACCCTAACAAAGGGGGCCTTAAACTTTGGCTCATTTACATACGAACCTGGGCCCGAAAGTTCATTCCTCGACAAAGTGAAAGGGGGGAAATTTCGATTTCTCACATTGTAAGCTTGATTAGTAAACAAGCCAGGTAAAAGTCGCAAACATCTATTTTGACCAGTCGCATCCACCAACAAGAAATCACCAGAAGGGGTCACCGCAATTCGATAGTAAAGATCAACAAGAGCTCCCTCAGCATCCAAATAACTCAAAACAAGTGGCTCGCAGCCAGGAACCAATTCAACTGGGCCACTCAAGGCTTCTGCTTCTGGAGGAACTAGGGCCATAGACTCAAGTAAAGAAAGGTTAGAACCATACAATAAACTCAAAAAGGAAGCAAGGCTTCACCAAACAAGAAAAGAGCCTCTTTCGAGGCTCTTAGTTTTGCAAGTACAGGGAGGATTACTCTTCTTTCTTTTCTCCTTCAGCAGCCGCATCATCCTTCTTCTCGGTGGTGACTTCCACGGCAGTAGCCACATCCACAGGTTCAGCTGCCACAGGTTCTTCTTCTGCATTGGCGACCGTCATAGAAATGACAGAAGCTTCTGGATCAGAAGTGATCTTAACCTTATCTGGAGCCACGATGTCAGAAACGTGAATGGAAGAACTCAAATCCACCAAAGAATCGATGTTCACCACGATTTCGTGAGGCAAGTAAGCAGGCAAACAAGTCACTTCCACTTCATCCATGTTTTGAATCATGATTGCACCGAGTTCTTTCACAGCAGGAGCAGCACCTTCCAAACGGAGAGGCACATTCGCAGTGATTTCTTTATCCATACGAACGTTCATCATCTCTACATAAGCAATGTCGTCGGTCACAGGGTGGGTGTCCACACGGTGCACAATCACATTTTTCATTCCTTTGCCTTCAATGTTCATCTCAATAACCGTATTCATCCCCGCAGTGCGGTACAAACGGCGGAAATCTCCATAATTCACCGTCAAACTCATATTCTCCACACCAGGTCCATAGTATTCCACTGGAATAAGGAGCTGTCTGCGAAGCGTCTTAGCAAGAACGGCTTTGTCGCGTACTGAAACGTTGAGGGTTGCTTTATCCATAATATCTAAAGAATGCGGAGGGATTCTAGCGATTCAGATCACAGAAAGCAAGAGAAAACACCGAAGTATTGGATCGATGCTTACAAAACTGTTATAGGCAAACTTGAATGAGCCGGCCGACGAAGTCGGGAACGAGCAGCAGCGAGTGCCGCTGTAGGCTCTGAAAGTTCCGAAGGACCGCGAAGCGGCGGGTCCTGTTTCGAGGAGGACGGTTCATTCAAGTTTGCCAAATGGAATTTGGAAGAATTGGCCCAAAGCGCTATACTGCACACGCTTAATTTTTAAATCGATCTTATGGGACTCTTCGGACAAGCAAAAGACCTTTATAAACTGCAAAAAAAGGCTAAACAAATCAAGGAAGACCTCAAAAACCTTCACATCGAAGCAGAAGTGGAAGGCATTAAGGTAGTCATCAACGCTGAACAGGATGTGCAAGATGTGTTCATTCCTGAAGAAATGCTCAAACCTGAAAAACAGGAAAAACTTCAAAACGCACTCAAAAGTGTGTTCAACAAAGCCATCAAGAAAGCTCAAGAAGTGGCTGCCGAACGCATGCGCGACATGATGGGTGACCTGGGCATGAACATGCCGGGTGCCGAAGGAGAACTTCCCGCCGCTTAAGCTTCACCTTTTAAAACACCATGGAAAAACGACTCATTCAATTCCTGCTCTTGCTCGTGCTCCTCTGGAGTGGTTGGCATTTTTGGAATCCTCTCTGGAAATTTGATCTCAACGAAGCCGTGGATTCCACCAGCAGTGAAAAAATCGTCTTCTCCATCCAAAAAGGCTCCAGTGCAAAAACCATCGCCAGCGACCTAGAGGATCAAGACCTGGTCGTGAACGATTCCAGTTTTATAAAAACGGTGGAAAGCGAAGGCTTGGATGAAAAACTCCGTTACGGGAGTTTTGTGCTCAGTCCCAGCATGACTCTCCGAGAAGTAGTCACGGTGCTCACCACCGAAGGAACCGGCGAATTGGCGCTCACCGTACCCGAAGGCTGGACCATCGAAGACATCGACACTCAACTCACGGAACTGGGCCTCATCGAAGCGGGAGCTTTTGAAACCTGCACCAAAACCTGCACCTTCAGCACAGACTTCCTCAGTGAGAACCAAAGTCTCGAAGGTTATCTCTTCCCAGACACCTATTTTATCGACAGCGAGACCTTTAACGTGGAGGACCTCATCAACCAGATGCTCCAAAACTTCGACAAAAAATGGTCGGATGAACTTCAGGCCAAACTCGACGCATCCGGACGAACCTTAAGTGATGTAGTCATCGTAGCTTCGATGGTGGAAAAAGAAGTTCGCACTACAGAGGATCTGCCCCTCGTGGCCGGCATCATCTGGAAACGACTGAACAACGATTGGGCCCTCGGCATCGACGCCACCCTCCTTTATAAGGACGAGGACCACAGCCTCACCACCGAAGACCTCGAAAGCGACAATGCCTACAACACTCGCAAAAACACCGGCCTGCCTCCCACACCCATCTGCAATCCAGGACTCGCCAGCCTAGAAGCCACCCTCAATTTTGAAGCCAGCGACTACTGGTTCTACCTGACCGACAAAGATGGCCTCGTGCACTACGCCACGACCAACGAAGAACACGAGGAGAATAAGGCGACGTATTTGCAGTAAAATGGTGTGCGCACGCACAGATTTTGCTTCGATTTTTGGCTTAAGAAAGCCACTTTAAACCTTGTTCCGCTTTAGTTGACAAAATAGAAATATTATGTCAAATTAAGCACGCATAACAAGCCTCAAATGGATCTCAATGGAAGAACCCTAGGAACTGGACTCGCAATCGTCGCAGCGGTTGTAGGTTTATCTCAGTGTCCGGGTCAGAAACCAAATCCGACAAAAGCTCGATCCGCTCAAACCTCGGCACCAAGTCCTGACAAAGATGTACGAAGAATCGTCACTCGATTTTTTGAAGAACCAGAAGAAGGCCCTACCATAGACATGAGTCCTTACTTAGACGAAAACGGGGATCTGAAACGTGACTTCAATCCCCTTCTAGCCGTAGGAGACTGTATACGAAAGAACAGCAATAACTTTGATGCCGCTGGATTTGAAGGCAGCTCTTTATTCTTCCCCGAACGAATCGAAACCGAACCCGACGGAGCCTTCCCCATTAAGTTACTCCCCGAGGGCAACAGTTGGCAGAGGGGTTATGAAGACAGAGATTCAATTGAGATGATCGTCGTGAGCGGTTCAGGTAGAAAAACCTATGAATTCGACATCAACGATTTGAGCGCAAGCACCTCATCTGTGAGAACAGCATGCAACGACAGTTTAGAGGAGCTAAAAATAAGCCAACTTTTGTGGTGATATAGAAACACCCGGAGTGCTTGGAGATGCTCTCTGCAGAATGACGGCTGAACGCTGGACAAGTTATGCCGAAATGGGCCAATCTTTGAGAGTAGAAAATAACGATTTTGGGACCGCAGTTGAAGACCTAGGTTTCAATGTAGAGCTCAACTCTACGGGTTCTTTACAAATTGAAGACGGATTCGACAACTTTCAAGTTTATCGACACCACGTCGACGATCCAAGTGGTGAAGCCACATGGGTCATGGGCTACGAAGTAGTCCACAAGGAAAATCGAGAAGAGGGAGAAATCCCAGTGACAAACGTGATAACCTTCAAAACTGAAGACGGTGCTCTCAACTACATTGCTGATCCTGAAACCTGGGAAACCGAACACAAGGCATCAAGGGGTTGGTAGCCTCTAAAACTCCGCCACAATCGTGACGGTCACCGCTTGGCTCACCGTTCCATCCGCGGCCGTGGCCACAATGGTGTAAGTGTTGGAACCGGCTTTGAGGTTGCCATAAGAGGCATCGGCCACATAACGGAAGGTGCTATCCCCCGGAGCGAAGCCACCCAAAGTGTAAGGCGCTCCATTTCCGCCCCAGGTCACCGTGACTGTGGAAGCCGTGCCACAAGTGATGCTGCCCTCGATGGCGATGGCGGTTTTTTGAATCGTCACAGAGGTTCCAGGAGAAGTCACTTGCACACAAAGCGTTGGAGCAGGTGTTTCACTCACAACCGGATTGGTCACGGTCTCTACAACTGGGTCTTCCGCCACGGGTTCTTCAACAGGAGTTTCCACGTCGCCGTCAGGCGCTTCGCCCAAAGCGGATTCACCCGTTCCGGTGCCTTCAGAAATTGTGTCCACCGTACCCAAGTTCCACATCACAAAACGATCCCCCACAAAGTCGTCGCCAGCCTCGCCCAAGAGAGTGAGACTTTCACGAGCCAGCAAAGCCACTTCTGCCTCCTGAGTGAGGATGGTTTTTTTGCCCTCATCGACGCGCACGGTCTCAATCACAGAATCGTCTTGAGTGCGATCCACATAATCCACCTTCAAAGTTCCGTCAAAAGCATAAGCATATTGTTTGGTGTCTTGATTCGCGACCAAAAAGCGACCTTGAGTCGAGTCCGTGTTCATGGTCTTAGTCTTGAGAATGAGCTCGACACTTTGATCTTCAGACTCTTGGTCCACCCACGCCCGTCCAAAAAGGAGCTCTACCGTGATCGTGGTGCTGGCCTCGCCCACCTGCGCATCCTGAAAGAGCAGCTTAGTGTCGGCATCCAAGTGGATCTCCATGTCTCCCGCAAAACGCAAAGTCACCAAACTGTCCTCCCCACTTTGAACCGTGTCTCCCACCAAAAGCAGTTGGGCGTCCGCCGCAGGGGCCGATTCCGTTTGGCCCCATTCCAAAACCTCAGCCGTGCCCTCGTTCACCGAAAGCGTGGCTTCATCCTTCTTTTCCGTCATGAAGGAACTCACCAGGGTCACGCAGGCTTGCAAGAGCAAGAGCAAGACCACCAAAATGAACACCAACCAAAAAAAGGATCGAAAACTGCTGGGGCGCTTCTTTGTTTGAGGGCGGTAACGACGATAATACGTGTAGTTCATGCCAAGGAAGTGCTTAGAGTCCCATTTCCTTTTTAATCGCATTCATGTCCCGAAGCAAGTTTTTATCTTTCTTGAGTTGGCGTTCCACCTTCTCACACGCGTGCATCACCGTGGTGTGATTCTTACCTCCGAAGGCTTCCCCAATCTGTTCAAAGGCCGCACCCAGTTCATTGCGGATGAGGTACATGGCCACCTGGCGGGGCAAAATCACATGACTCTTGCGAGAATCTCCAAGCATGTCCTCCGTAGAAAGTCGGTAGTAAGCCGCCACCAAATCGAGCACATCGTGCAAATGAATGCTGCGACGTTCGCCCAAGTCCACCTCTTCTTCCAGCCCCTCCAGTTGAGTACGTCCCAACTTTTTAATGATCTTAGCCACGGAACGAACGGTAGGAGTGGAATGTTCGAGCTGAGCTTGAGCGATGGCTTGCACAAAAACACCTTCGAGCTCACGCACGCTGTCGTGCACATTCATCGCAATGAATTCCAAAACCTCAGGATGGATGAGCACCTCGTGTTCCCGACACTTCGCGTGTAAAATCGCAAGTCGCGTTTCAAAATCCGGGAACTGCACGTCCACGATCATGCCCATTTCAAAACGACTCACGAGACGATCCTCGAGTTGATCGAGTTCCTTGGGCGTACGATCTGAACTGATCACAATCTGTTTACCATTGTCGTAGAGTTCATTGAAGGTGTGGAAGAATTCTTCTTGGGTCCGATCTTTGTTGGCCAAAAATTGAATGTCGTCGATGATCAGGACATCCACTTTGCGGTAACGATCTTTGAATTCTTTGGAGTTGCGGCGACCGATGGCTTCGACGATTTCATTCGTGAAGCGTTCACTAGTCATGTAGACCACCACTTTATCGGGATTGTTGCGCAAGACTTCGTTTCCAATGCCTTGCAAAAGATGCGTTTTTCCAAGACCCACATCTCCATAAATAAAGAGCGGATTGTAAAGCGAGCCCGGTCGTTGCCCCACGGCCATCGAAGCCGCATGGGCCAAACGACTGCTGCCGCCCACCACAAAGTTTTGCAAAGAATATTTAGGGTTGAGACACTTGCTCGAGATGCCTTCCAAAAGACGCACTTCTTGGCGGCCGGGAAGCTTGCGAGATTTTTTTTCTTTATTGAAAAGTTTGTTCACATCCAGCGCCCGTTGATCTTCGGGAAGACCCAACTGTGGGTCCACTTCAAACATCACCTCACGAACCTCGGGATGCACGAATTGAATCGCCTGCATGAGCTGAGAACCGAGTTTGTGTTCGAGCCAATCTTTGGCAAAAATATTGGGCACACCAACCACCAAAAGCCCGTCATGATACGACAAGATCGCGGTGTTTTGAAACCAAGTGAGGAAGTGGGGTCTCTTCACTTCGTTCTCGACTTTTTCGAGGATTCGAAGCCAGAGGTCCTGCCCAGGAAGCACAGTGTCCATAGTCGGGTGAAATTGGACGCTCATACTGCGTGAATTGTGCAAAACTCGCAAGACCCAACTGTGCAAAACTCTTTGACAGAAAAGACTGAAATTGCAGAAGCCTAGTGGCTCACTGAAAACCCAACAACAACCGGTAGGGCCCACACCCAACCCAGCCCCTTAAAACAAATTGAGCACGTCGTTGAACGTGATGTAGGCAATGAAGAGCAGCAAGAACACAAAGCCAGCCGTGTTGATCAAATTCACCCATTTGGTGTTTCCTTTTTTGCCAGTGATGGCTTGGAACAAAATCCCAGCAAAGTGTCCACCGTCCAAAGCTGGAAAGGGCAAGATGTTGATCACGCCCAAACTCAGCGAAAGCATGGCGATGAAGCGCAGAGTCGCGGCAAATCCATCTTGAATGGTGACTCCCGTCATCTGAGCGATTCCCACGGGGCCTGAGACTCCTTCAGGAACACCGCCCGCCGTCACAAATTGCTTGAGCACGCCGACAAAAGTCACCGCCGTCATTTTACCCAGGCGCCACATTTCCGTGACCGCCACAAACGGCGCACTCAGCCCCAATTGCACGTCCTTGATCTCCATCAAGGTGAAAGGAACGTAGCCTTCATAAACAGAAGTCATTCCAAAACTGGGCAGGATGTCTGCGATGCCCACCCCCACACGTCCATCTTCCGGACGAAGGGTTAAGGTCAAAAACTCAGATTCGGTGGCTCCACTTTTCAGCACATGATATTGGATGGTTTCACTGGTCTCTCCCGACTCACTCGTAACCGACTGCTTATACTGAGTGGTGAACTCCACCACTTGAGAGGCTTTGTTCACCGTGTGCCCACCCACGCTCAAAATACGATCCCCAACATTAAGGCCAGCCATTTCTGCAGGAGAAGCCACTTCAACATAACTGATCACAGGAGGTTCCGTCGGCAAAGTCAAATCGAGCTCAAAGGTTCCTTCCGTGGGACGGAAGACCGTCAAAATCAAAGGAGAACTCAAGTTCTTAAAAGCAGCGTCAAAATCATCACCCGTGAGCAAGGGGTAAACCTCACCCTCTGGATCTTCCACCGAAACCAAGACATCTCCCTGCTGAAGCGTCCCAAAAAACACCGCATTGGGATTATCCTGATAAATCAGTCCGGAAAGATAAAAAGGGGCAAAAGTAGTTTGCTCCAAAAGCTCAGAAGTCAAAGGCACAGAAATCTGCGTTCCATCGGCTTTCGCCACCGTCACAAGAGGGGTCGCCGCCTCGCCTTTCTGAGCCACAGCAACGAGGGATTCCCACTCTTCTACGGTTTCAAAGTTCAGCAAACGATCTCCCGCGCTCAAATCAGAACTCGTGGATTCCACCACCACAATTCCAGGCTCCGTCTGAACCTGACCTTCACGGATTCCATTCAAGAAGTCATCTTGGGTGGCAATCAAGGGTTCCATGCCAATCCAGAATCCAACCGTCAGCAAGACGAAAGAAAGAAGCAGGTTCATGATCACGCCTGCACACACAATAAAAGCCTGAACTCGCAAACTCTGGTTTCTAAAACTGCGTTTGCTGGTCTTGCCTTCTTTACTGTCATCCCCTTCCCCCAAGGTTCTCACAAAACCCCCAAAAGGAATCCAGTTGATGGAATAAATCGTTTCCCCCTTCTTAATGCCCCAGAGTCGAGGAGGCAATCCCATCCCAAACTCTTCGACTTTGACTCCCGATTTTTTGGCGGCAAAAAAGTGACCCGCCTCATGGATCAAAATGAGCAAAGAAAAAATAACGAGAAACGCTAAGATCGTGAAAACGGTGGACATGAAAAAAGATTAGGAAATTTAAACAGTCATGATGGCTTCTTCTTTTTTACGAGCTTGCTCGTCAATCTGAAGGTTGATTTTGTTCACGGCCTCTTGCAAATCTTTCTCGGCTTTGTTGAGTTCATCTTCGGTGAGTTCGCCCTCGTGCTCCATTCTCTTGAGCTGAGTCATCACGGTTTGACGAATGTTGCGCACCGAAATACGAGCTTCTTCAGCCATCCGGCCCAAGACTTTAACCAAATCACGACGACGCTCCTCAGTGAGAGGCGGAATCGAAAGAATGATGGCCAAACCGTTGTTGGTAGGGTTGAGGTTGAGGTCCGAGTCACGAATCGCTTTTTCGAGCGCAGCCAACATGGATTTGTCCCAAGGTTGAATCTGCACCGTACGCCCATCCGGAACCATCACGCTCGCCACGGCCTTCACAGGCTGCATCATACCGTAGGCCTCCACCATTAAATTTTCTACTAAAGAAGAGGAAGCGCGTCCAATTTGCAGTCCGCTGTATTCTTCTAAAAGATGGTCGAGCGTTTTCTGGAAATCGGTTTGAGCTTTTTGTACGAGAGAGTGAGCCATAAAATGAACGAGAGATTAATTAAGAGATAAGAGATCCCAGCGATTTTCCCTGAGCGGCCTTGAGCAAGTTTCCTTTCACATGACCGTTGAAAACACGAATGGGAAGCGCATTGTCCTTGCAGAGCACAATGGCGGTCAAATCCATGACACCGAGTTCCAAGTCCAAGACTTTTTGGTAACTGAGCTTGGCCAGAAATTTAGCTTTTTTATTTTTTCGAGGATCGGAATCATAAACTCCCTCCACTTGAGTGCCTTTGAGAAGTTCATCACAGTTAAGCTCCAAAGCACGAAGTGCAGCGGCCGTGTCCGTGGTGAAGTAAGGATTCCCGGTTCCACCCGCACAAATCACCACTTCTCCTTGATCCAAGCAGCGTCGTCCAAATTCAGGAACGTAAGGTTCAGCAAAATAAAACTCTCCGTGCGCCGCCAAAGTGCGAGCCTTCACTTTTATAGAACGCAAAGCTTCGGTGAGCAGTCGTGCGTTCATGATGGTGGCCAGCATTCCTACCGCATCGGAGGTGCTGCGAGGAATTTCCAAAGCCTTGTTGTCTCGATAACGCCAAAAGTTTCCGCCGCCCACCACAATGGCCACTTGGATGTTTTTCTTCACTAAAGATTGGATTTCAGTAGCCACCGCAAGCAAAGCTTTGCCATCGGCACCAGTGCCTTCAGGCCCGGCCAAAACTTCTCCAGAGATTTTCAGTAAAACACGTTTGATTTTTTTCATAAATTAAGCGGCAAAAAGAAAATATCCGACCAAAATACCAAGCACGGCTCCCGCAAGCGCGAGCAAAGTGCCCTTTTGCTGAGGAGCCACACGACGCGCGTTGGCCAAATCGGTGAGCAAGTTGGTGCTGATGATCACTTCTTCGTCTTTGTTGCGTTCCACCACTTCTTCAAAACTGTGATCCGCCACCAAAAGCACAAAACGATCGAAAGAAACCCCTATTTTTTTGGTGGGCTTGTCTTCGACTTCTTTTTCCGATGTGAGTTCTTTGCGTTCAAACTCGACGTTTTGGTCGTCCTCATCCGGCAAGTAAATGTCATCCATGGAATTGAGCGTGAAAATTCGTCGCAAGTCTACTTTATTTCTTACGCCTCATCAACAGATATGCCAAGAAAAGATTGAAGAGGAAAAGAACCCCCAAAGAAGTGTAAATGAAACCATCGGGCCAAAAGGAAGAGCGCAGAGACACATTCGTTTGATTCCCTGTCTCATCCGTGATTCTCAAATCCACAGGGGATTCCGAGGAATCCAAAGTATAGTTTCCGTCCACAAGCTTCCATTCTCCTAAGATCGAACCTCCTTCACGAACCTCGACTTGAGTGGACGCTCCACTGTCGTCGTACACATCCCAATAAAGTTGTTGCTGATTGGTGAGCGGGTTAGTGACAAAGTTATAATCCAAAAGAATAGGATCGAAGTGATCCTCAGTAGAGGAAGACGTTTCATCCAAAGCGGATACAGAAAAATGCGCCACTTGAGCCACCGCCCCTCGAGGTTCGTTCAAGTAGATTTCGACGTTCTGCTGAGTCAATTGTGCCAAGTCGGTGGCGACACTCTCATCATCAAACTCAACATAAAAAAGCACAAAGTCTTGGCTTAGGTCGTGATCTTCACCCAAAGCCTCTGTGAGCCCACCGGGGAAAAGCCCGGAGTAAGCAATGGTTCCAGGGTCTGTAATTTGCGGTGAACGAATCCAATACCGGACGCTCTCGTAAGAAGAGATGATGCGAGTGAGCTGCCATTCTTGAGGAAAGACCAACTGCCCACCAAAAGTGTTCACGTTTTCAACCCCAGGACTGAGAGAGACACTGTATACGCTCATGGAATAGTCCACTGGTAAGCAAGTAAACTAAAATCCACCAGGTTGAGTCTACCATTCAAATCCAAATCAACAAGTGCATAGTAATCTTGGTCCAAATAGGCCTCTCGCATCAGACCAAAATCCACATAATTCACACGGCCATCCTCATTGAGATCCGAAAGCAAAGCATTCGAATTGGAGGAGACTGCAACTTCTTCAGAAGTCTGAAGAGCCCCCTCATCAAGAGTCGTTTCATCTTCTTGCGCAAGCTCCTGATCAATAGTGACCTGAGAGGAAGGCAAAACGTAAATCAAACTGGTTCCACAACTCTGTTCCTCCCATTGGCAAGAAAGAAATAAATTCCCTGTAGAACCGGATTCAAGGAGAAAAGAAAAAGCACCATCCACAGAAGAAGCTGTGACGGTTTGCTGCTCTTCTCCCTTCACCCAAACCGTGACCTCTGAGTCAGGAATAGAATAGCCATCCCAAGCCAGTCTATCGACATCCGAAGTTTGAAGAACGGGCGACAGAAGAACCAAGCCCAAATCCAAGATCTGATCCTCTTCGACAGGCAAAGTCACGGTGGTGGTGCTGGACCAATAAGATCCTTTGTGGGCCGAAAAACTAAAGACCAAAGTTCCCGTCAGCTCCGTTCTAAAATCTCTCGAGAAAGACCCATCCTCTTCGGCGAACCACGAGTCGGAAGGCAAACCATTAACCGTGAGTTGAATGGTCGCATTTGGAAAAGCGAAGCCCTCGATTTGGATCAAAGCACGGGTGTCTGAACGCACCGTGCCAGAGCCACCAGCCACCACACCACTCCCTGTTCCGCCTCCCGACGAGGAGAGCGACCCAATCTGTTCTGGGACCACAGCAGTGATGGTGACCTCGTTGCTCACTTCCAAAACGTTTGCCGCCAAAAAAACACCCGGTGCAATGACCGTTAAAACGGAAAACGCAAAGAAAATAATCCAACGTTTCATACAGTTTTTTTCTTGGATTTACTCTTTTTCTTATTCTGAGGTTTCTTCTGAGCTCCCAATGCGGACGCAATGATCCACTTATTGTAACGCAGAACAGCTATTCTCAGGGATCCAAGAGCAAAAAGCGTTGTGAGCGTGACCACCAGAATCAATTGCCAAGGGATCACCCAAAAACCAACGCTAGCTTTTTCGTAGGACTGGGGACCATCGTAACTCAAATGGAGGTCGGCTTTGTAGTAACCAAAAGCAAAGTTTTGCCACTGAGCCCGAACGTGAGACCAAAACCCGTCCACCTCTTCAGAAGAAGCGGCACCCCACGTTTCTTCAAAACGTCGGATGCTCGAAGGAAGAATGTTTCCCTCCGCCTCGTTCGCAACGATAGAATCAGTTTGAATGCCTAGGGTGTTGTAAAGGTCCACCGTACCAGTGGGCAAAATACGGTCGCTCCCCGCATTTTGAAAGCGGTAATAAAACCCCACAGGGACTTCCGTAAAAACACGCTGAGAATCTTGTGTATCGAACTCCAACAGTCCACCTTCCAAGTCCACCTCTCCAGACACCGTGAGCAGCATCAAAATCCCAACTTTTGCTCCTAAAGAAAGTTGTTTTTCATATTCAGAAGTTTCAGGGCTGGTTCCCCAAAAAATGGCGGCGAAGTAGCCACCCGGATCCGCATCCGAAGGAATAGTCACTTGATAATTCACCGTCTGAGTCTGATCCGTATCCAAGGTCACGACCTCCCTTCCCGCCTCCACCGTGATCCAACTGGCCAAGCCTTCGGCCGACTCCACAAACTTAGGCGTGCCCGTTTCCCCCTCCGCTTCAAAATTAGCGGTGGAAACATAAAAAGTCGTGGCTTGAGCCTGTTCATTATAAAGATCAAAAGTCCCCGTCAACGTTTGCCCAGGATCACCGGTGAGTTCCAGTTTAACCGGGGACACCGTCAAAGCTTGAACAGCTGAAACGTGAAGAAACGGGACAAGCACCAACACAAGCAAGAAGAAAGAACGTAGGCGAAAAGTCATGAGCGTAGAAAAAAACTGAGGGAAGTGTAAACCACTCCCCTCAGGATGTAAATCGATGTCTTGGCCGCCGTTTAAAAGTTGGCAGTCGTCACGTAAGTCAAGGTCGTAGAGTAAGAACCTGACTCTGTAGATGGAGAGATGT
The DNA here is from genome assembly GCA_943354505.1 of Candidatus Peribacteria bacterium. Taxonomy (GTDB): domain Bacteria; phylum Patescibacteriota; class Gracilibacteria; order UBA1369; family 2-02-FULL-48-14. Next base: position 383 of record CALRCE010000017.1, on the reverse strand, counting down.
TGGCCAAGTATTTCACCGAGTAGGTGGTGGTGGTGCTGGCCGTAGTGGACCCAGCAACCTGGTCTGTAGTACTAGCGGTTGCATCGTAGGCAAAACCACCGGCAGCATAAGGAGCGGTCACTGTGCCGCTTCCTCCAGAAGCAGTGGCACGAAGTCCAAACTGCTCAGTTCCCGTTGAAGAACCCGTATTGACAGCTCCAATGGCATCAATGGTCGCGGTGTCATAAGTCAAAGTGGCTCCCTTCACAGTGGTGGTGTAACCCGTCAAAGCGTTGGTTCCAACCGCCAAAGTGTGGGCGGTGGTTTCAGAAGTGTCTCCTGCTAAGTCTCCCGTGGCGTAACGTGCGGCCGAAGAAGAAAGCGTTCCGAATCCAATGGTGTTG
>CALRCE010000016.1 GCA_943354505.1 Candidatus Peribacteria bacterium | reverse complement strand
CTGAAGTGGGATTAAAGTCCTTCTAGCCCCTTCTAGGGGCTTTCCTAAAACCTCCAGTTCTACTGGAGGCTGTGATTTTTTATGTATGCCAAAAGGTTCTTAGAGTGGATTGGTTTCAAAGAAAAGCTACACTCAATCATTCATAAACCTCCCTTTGTATCTGAAAGAGAACTATGGTGGGCGAGTTTGGGTGAAAACATCGGGGCGGAAATAAATGGGAAAAGTTACAAGTTCTCACGTCCTGTGATCACCCTTAGAAAGTTAGCGAATGGCTTCTACATAGTCATTCCTGTTACTTCTCAAGTTCATCATGGGACATGGTATGTGAACTTTAAACAGAGAGGCCTAGAAATGTCTGCTTGTCTTCATCAGGTTCGTTCCATTGACTACAGGAGACTTCTTTCATATTTAGGGCAACTCGATGATCCTGATTTTAATCAGGTTAAAGAAGGTTTTCTAAGGCTATGCCAATAAAAATAGGTCCCTCCCATTTCTAGGAGGGGTCGCGGGAAAATCCCGAAAGTGTTTTTACTTTAACAAAATCCGTTGTTTTACTCAAGCATTTTTGGGCTAGAATGGTGACTAACCTCGTCGCGCTGCGTTAATAGTGGCGACGTCGATTTTTCGCATGGTCATCATTGCTTCGAAGGCACGTTTTGCTTCAGTACCACCCGCTGCAAGGGCTTCGGTCAGCGTGCGTGGCGTGATTTGCCAGGATATTCCCCAGCGGTCTTTGCACCAGCCGCATTGACTTTCTTCACCGCCATTCCCGACGATTGCGTCCCAATAACGATCTGTTTCTTCCTGGTTTTCTGTGGCGATCTGAAAAGAAAACGCCTGCGTGTGCTTAAACATCGGGCCCCCATTGATGCCAAGACAGGGGATTCCACAGACCGTGAATTCCACTGTGAGCACATCGCCTTTCTTGCCACTCGGATAGTCGCTGGGCGCTCGGTAAACAGCGCTGACTTTGCTGTCAGAAAAAGTAGCGGCGTAAAAGTGAGCTGCAGCCTCTGCATCCTTATCGAACATGAGGCAAATGGTATTTTTTGGTGTCATTCTGTATGTTATGTGCTGTGATTTTAGCAAATCTTTTACTTTGCAACATGTCATTGAATCATTATGCGGAGATTGAAACGTTCTTAAGGGATGTGGAACCTCACTTGAATCTAAGTGATTGCCATCCAGATTTAGAGAGGGTGGTTTTATGTGCGAGGGAAGCGTTGAAAAATGCGAGAGATGCTTTGAAGATGACGGCTATGGAAGGTGCGAGGGAAGAGTCACCAGCATCTGCTGAGCTCGTGCGCATGAAGTTGGGTCGAACTACCCCGGAGGGGCCCCGCCTGTCGTTCAACGTTCATACTCTTGAGCATCAAGATCGTTTGGCGGCTTTCTTAGCTTTTGTTATGGGGAGAGCTTAGCTTTTGTTATGGGGAGAGCTTATTATCACTCGGGACTTATTTCTATGCGAAGAGGAGAACACTACCTTGGATGTGGGAATGGAAATCCAAGCCAAGCTCACTTTGTACTCGGTCAGTTTGATAACGCGACTCAATCCTTTACGGGTCTCATTCAAACGCAGACTGTCGATGGGGGACTTAAAAGGTTTTTCGTTGCTCAGAGTGAAATGGTGGAATGAATCCAGTTCCTGCCTTGGGTTTGGTCAGTTCTTTTTGCGTCCGTATTTTTTTCGCAACTCTTTGCTGGATTCGGCGGAGCTTTCTTGGAATTTTGTCAGCAGGTTGATGAGCCCATCCGCGCCCTTGTCCACGGAGTTCTCGATTTTCTTTTTAATCTCTTCTTTTTGTTCGTCTCCTAAATTGAGGTGCTCCATGCCTTTGTAGGTGGCGTTTGCTACAATGTCCACTAGAGTCTTCATGGCTTCAGGGTCACCGATCACAACGGAAAATCCGGTGAGCGCCAGGTTTTTGACGTTGGTCCAATAGTCGTCGTTTATTTGCGTCATACTCGTGTGAGTTTTAGCACATCCACCAGTTCAAAGACTTGTTTCATTTGCTCTAAAAAGGCATGCAGATCCTCGACTTGGAGTGCGCTTTTGCTGATGCTGCCCGGTTCAAACAGATCTTGAGTGCAAGGAACTGAAATCACGAGGGTTTTGTGTTCGAAAACGCATTGAACTTTTGGAGTGCCGTTGGGGGATCGAAGTTTTGCTAGATTCAATAGCCTTTCCATGAAAGCCGTAGTGAGGACGAAGCGTGCTTCCACTTGATCCGAGCTGAAGACTTGGAACATTTTTTCGAACTCTGGGTCTTCGAGTTCAACGCGAGCAAGGCCTTTGAAGTCTTTTCCTGTGAAAAAATTACCCATGGTCCCGCCATCTTTGAGCATGGTCGTTTTACCGTGGAATTCCTTTGGGAACTCTAATTCTAGAACGAAACCACGGAATACGGTGACGGTGTTTTTTCCGTTTTTTCGTTTGAGGGTGGATTCGTGTATTTTGACTTTCACGCTTTGATAAGTGCCTTCAATGAAGTCTTCCATTTGAGCACTGGTGTAGCTGGGAAAGATTTCGTCGCGGTACATGGTTTCTACCATGCTGGTTCCGGTGAGTCCGTAGGTCATGTTTCCAAAAAATTCGCAAACCACGGGCATGAATTTGGATTTCACGTCTTGTTTGTAACGACGCACGGGCGCACTGACCCAAATGGAGAGAGCCACTGCAAGTCCTATTCCTATTTTTACAAACACCGCGTCTTCGTCGTGCATGTTTGCGGTCAGGATGATGCCTCCTGCAACGAACAGCAAGCCGAGAGGAATGCTGAGGGCAAGACGTTTCTTGTAGGAAGCGTATTGCACAAGCCGATTTGCTTCCACTCCTTCGAGCAGAGGAGCGATTTTGGTTTTGAAGTGAGCTGCGAAGCCTTTTTCGTGAGGTCCCGCTTCAACAAACTCCAAAACAGGAGCCGCAGCAAGGGGAGGACTGACGGGTGGCGTGGGAATGATGGTGTCCATAATTTACTTAGGCAAACATCTTTTCAGCGTCTGGAACTTCTTTGGCGCCTTCTGCTGCTTCAAAGAAAGGATAGGCTTTGATGCCGATCCATCCGGCGATCATGCTCATGGGCCAAACCTGAACGCTGTCGTTGAGCACACGAACCGCAGAGTTGTAGAAACGGCGAGAAGCGGCGATGTGTTCTTCCACGTCTTCAAAGGCTTCTTGAACGTTCACCATGGTGGTGTCGCTCTTCAAAGTAGGATAGTTTTCGACGTTCACCATGAGTTGGCTGAGTTTGCCGCTGAGTTCGTTTTCTGCCTTCACTGCAGCGGGAATATCTTTGCCGTGGGCCACTTTCATGGCTGAAGTGCGGAGGGCTGTGATTTGTTCAAAGAGTTCACTTTCGTGAGTCATGAACTTTTTCGCGGTGGCGATGATGTTGGGAATGAGGTCGTGGCGTTTGGTCAGCTGCACGTCAATTCCAGAGTAGGCTTCTTGAACGGCGTTTCGTTTACGAATGATGGAAGCGTAAATTCCATAAAAAACAACGAGGACAACAGCGATGATCAGAATCAATGGCATCATAAGGTTAGCGTTAGTGTGGCCCGATTCTACCCTTGCTTTTTAATGCTTACCAGGGTGTTTTTTCACCAATCTTAAAATGGCGATGATGTTCACGGTTAAGTAAACGATTCCTACAGTGAGTAGTCCCACTCCTAGGATTTTAAATCCATCCAGCGTGATCCCTTTTAGACTTTCAAGGAAGACTTTGAGCAGGTTGCTGTCTGGATCTTTGAGGATGGCTTCACGGATCAGTTTGTAAATGTAAGAATATCCGATGCGGGTCCCCAGCCCGATGAGGAACACGCTCATACCAATGGTCAAAAAACTGAGGATGGACTCCAGCACATGGATGCGCATTTTTTTATTTCGGTCCGGGGTGTGGATGAGATGAAAGGTGAGGTAAGCGATGTACACATCCCAAAACATCAGAATGCGTCTGCGGAACCCATCAAAGACTCCGTACTTCACTTCTTTCATGGTTTGAAAGTAGTTCTCGAATTTTTTATATTGGTAGCCTTTGCCGTAATGCTGTGCGTATTTGTTGAGGCCAATTTCGATGCGGAATTTTTGTTTGTAGTAGTCCGGAAGTTTTTCCCACAAGTCGCGATTCAGCGCTCTTTCCCCTGACAGCAGGGCTGAAAATTTGGTGAGGTGTTGCAATTTGTTGGCGCGCATTCCAATGAACATGTCTGTTTTTTCTTCAATCACGGGCTTTACGATTTCTTCGATGATTTCTGGGCTCAGGCCTTTGAGGTCGGCGTCACAAAAGAAGAGGATTTCTCCTGTGCTGGCTTGCACTCCGCGTTCCATGGCACCTGCTTTCCCAAGATTTTTAGGGTTTCTCAGGTATTCCACCGGGAATTTTTTGACCTTTTGAAAAGTGTCGTCCGTCGAACCGTCGTCCACCACAATGATTTCGTTGAATAGAGAAACTTTGGTCAGTGTTTTGAGCACTTCTTCGATGCGATCGGCTTCATTGAAGCAAGGAACAATGGCGGTGACAGTTTTCATTTTAAGTCTTTAGGGAGTATGCGGCTGGCCAGTTGGTTCCGTAGAAAGTGATAGATCAAGATCACGCCGGCGATGCTGGTGAAGAACCACAAGGGATGTTCATAGATGCCTAAGAAGAAGCTGGAACCTTTTCCGGCAAACCAGCCAATGTTCAGCGCTAGGGGCAACCAGACGAGGATCACAATGCTGTTGAGAAGGATGAATCTGGATTTTGGCATCGAGCTCACTCCAAAGTGTAAAATCGTGAAAATGCGAGTTCCGTAGAGGAACTTGGTCACGAGCAGCACCACAAAGTCTTTTTTTGAAATTTTGTTTAAAAAGTGCACCACTTTATCGTATTTGCCTTTGTGCTTTTTGAAGAGCTCCGTTTTTTGCAGGCCGTGACGTCCGAGCAAAAACCACAAGGTGTCGGAGACCAGAGTTCCGATGAAACAAGCCAAGAACAGGGTTTGGATGTCCCATAGGCCCGTTCCTACTAGGAAAGCCAGTGGGATCATCACTTCTTCGCCACCGATCAGCGAAGCGATGAAGAAGAGGAGAAAAGCGTGATTTTGGAACTGTTCAATCAGTGAAGGAAGGTCCATACCCGAGCACTATCCTCTTTTGGCCTTGAAAATGGAAGCCAGTTGTGAGATTTTCTGAGGTGCTGTTCGTTGCAATTCAAAATATGAAATATCTTATTTTTGGCCAGGGTTACATTGCCCACAAGTTTTTGGAAGCCTTTGGTTCTGAGGCTGAAATCTCGACAGTCCGTATTGATGATTTTTCAGACGTTAAAAAAGAACTTGAGCTTAAAAAGCCCGAGGTGGTGGTCAATTGTGCTGGTAAGACGGGACGACCCAATGTGGATTGGTGCGAGGATCATAAAATGGAAACGCTGACTTCTAATGTGGTGGCGCCTCTGATTTTGGCGCGAGCGTGTGAAGAACTGAATCTTTACATGGTGCACATTGGCAGCGGCTGTGTTTATGAGGGCTACAATGAAGGGAAGGGTTACTCTGAGGAAGACACGCCTAATTTCGAGGGCAGTTACTACTCTCGAACCAAAGCGTGGAGCGAGCGCATGCTCAAAGATTTTAAAGTCTTGCAGCTTCGTCTTCGTATGCCTTTCGACAGCATCCCTAGTGAGCGCAATTTCATCACCAAAATCACGAAGTACGCCAAGGTCATTTCCATCGCCAACTCCATCAGTGTCTTGGAAGATTTTATGCTTGCAGCTAAGACCTTGATTGAACGCAGAACCGTGGGCGTTTACAACGTGACGAACCCAGGCTTCATCACCCATCAAGAGATTTTGGACATGTACATTGAATTGGTGGACCCGAATTATCGTTATGAACTCTTTTCGGTGGAAGAAATGGAAAAGATCACCAAGGCCAAGCGCTCCAACTGTGGACTTTCTGTTCAGAAACTGGAGGACGAAGGCATCCATTTGAGGCCTGTGGCTCAGGCGATTCGCGAAAGTTTGATTGTGTATCGCCAACATTTGGAAAAAATGGCGTGATCGTGTTAGGCTGAGCTTGAACTTTTTCACGCCATGTCTTCACACAAAAATTTAGTTCTTCCTGACTTTGCTCGTTATTTTTTTGTTCTCTTTGTTTTAGGAGTCTTGCTGCTTTTTGCTTGGATCATTTCTCCTTTTTTCAACCTTCTTGTTTACTCCGCGACGATTGTGGTTATTTTCTATCCACTCTTTGAATGGTTTAAAAAGCTTTTACCCAAACACCATGGTTTGGCGGCTTTCTTCAGCACGCTTTTTGTGCTTCTTGTCGTGCTCACGCCCATCACTTTCTTCACGCTCTTTTTGAGTCAAGAAGCGGTGACTGCGTATCAGCTTGTTTCAAACAAATGGGTCACGTGGAATTTAAATACTCTGCACTGGAATGGTTTGCAAGAGTTGCCTGTGGTGGGCGGTTTATTGCAGAGTTTGGGTGAGCGTTTGGGCTTTTCTGATTTTATTTATGGAACTGAATTGGATTTGCTTTCTTGGTTCAAAGAATTAGCCCAGGGCGTGGCGGGCTTTTTGGTGACGCAAAGCACTTCCATTTTGACCACGGTGGGTGACACCGTTCTTGGATTTTTTATTCTCATTCTTACGGTGTTTTTCTTTTTTAGGGACGGAGAGCACTTCATTGCTGTTGCGCGAATGCTCAGTCCTTTGCCCACTCGTTACGAAGTCGAGATTGGCAATAAACTGCGCGACACGACTTATGCGATTGTGATGGGTACTTTTGTTACGGCTCTCATCCAAGGGATGGCCGGGGGAGTTGGCTTTGCCATCGCCGGGGTGGATAACATCATTTTTTGGACGACCTTGATGGCCTTTGCTTCACTTATTCCTTATGTGGGTCCTGCTTTGATTTGGGGACCCCTCTCCCTTGCTCTTCTCCTTCAAGGGGATGTGTTCTGGGGAGGATTCTTGATTTTGTGGGGACTTTGCATTGTGTCCTTGGTGGACAACTTGGCTCGGCCCATGCTCATCGGTTCACGAACACGCTCTCACGCCCTCACCACTTTTTTGGCGGTCTTGGGAGGAATTTTTGTTTTTGGAATCAAGGGCATCATTTTTGGTCCTTTGATTTTGAGTTTGACCATCACGATTTTGCACATCTACCAGTTGGAATATCGAGACATGCTGCGTGAGGCCTAGAAACCGCTATCAGAGTTTTACTTTGAGTTGCGGAGGCCGAGTTCAATGAGCGTGCGTAGACTGGCTGCGGTGGCGCCGTATTTGGTCGTGGGAGTGGGTTTGTCGGCCCAAGCACTGCCCGCTACGTCAAAGTGAACCCAAGGTGTTTTTTCCACGAAGTGTTTGAGGAAGGCGGCGCCCATGATGGTTCCGGCACGCACTCCGTCCGTGGCGTTTTTTAAATCGGTGAAGTCTCCTTTGCAGGCTTTTACAAAATCTTCATCGAGGGGCAAGGGCCATTGGCGTTCGTGAGTCTTTTTTCCTGCTTTTAAAACTTCTTGAATGAAGGCCTCGTCGTTCCCCATGATGCCCGTGATGTTGTAGCCCAAAGCCACGGTGACGGCGCCGGTGAGGGTCGCGATGTTCACCATCTTTTTGGGTTTGAAATTCTTTTCGGCGTACGCCAAGCCATCAGCCAAAACCATGCGGCCTTCGGCATCCGTGTTGCTGATTTCTACGGTTTTCCCGTTGTACATGGTCACGGCATCGCCTGAGTGAACCGCGTGATCCGACAAGGCGTTTTCTGCGATGCACAGCACGCCCAAGAAATACCCAGGAACTTTGAGTTCGCTGAGGGCTTGAAAGGTTCCCATGACGGTGGCGGCTCCGGTCATGTCCAACTTCATGTCTTCGATGTGACCGGAGGGTTTGAAGTTCATTCCTCCTGTGTCGTAGACGATTCCTTTCCCCACAAAAGCGAGATTGGGTTCTTTGGCTTTGCTCTTGTAACGGTATTCCATGAGCACAAGGCGAGATCCCACGGCGGCTCCTTTGCCCATGCCGTACAAGCCACCGCATCCCATCTTCTTCAGTTTTTTATCGTCGAAGACGGTGGTTTTGATTTTATATTTCTTCCCCAATTGCACGGCTTTTTGAGTGAGGTCTTGGGTGTTGAGATCTCCTGCACAGGTGTTGATGAGTTCGCGTGTTGTGGTGGAGGCGTTCATGAATGCGGTCACGAGTTCCAGCGTTTCTTTGTTGCTTTTATTTTCTTCACACACAAAATAAGCCGTTTCTAAGGCGACGGCTTTGGGATCCTTTTTTTTGTACATTGTGAACTCGTAGTTGGAGAGCACAAAGCCTGAAGCGAGTTCATTGAGTTCTTTAGAGTCGACGGGGATCGCCACTGTTTTTGCTTTGGCTGCCTTGGCGGTGCTCGCCATTTTTGCGCCAAGAAATTCGGTGGCTTGAGGCACTTGTTTGTTTTTTTCTCCGCGTCCCAAAAGCACGATGCGTTTGTAACTTTTACCTTCGCTAAAAAGAGTGAGGCTTTGGCCGTCTTCCCCTTCAAAATCTTTAGCTTTGAATCGCGCTTCCACATTTTTCTTTTCTGATCCCAGCAATTTTTCTTGTTCCTTGCTGAGTTTTTCGTCTTTGTAAAAACTGAGAAAAAGCACATCTGCTTTAGGAGCTTTGCTTTGCAAAGAAAGTTTCATGGTGTGGGAATTATAAGGCGTTGGGTTCAGCCTACAACAAAGCCATTTTGAAGCCAAGAAAAAGAGTGTTAAATTTAAGTCCTATGAAATCACGTGCTTTGTATTATGTTTCTGCTTTCTTGTGTGGGGCAGTGGTGATGGGTGTGGAACTCAGTGCCTCTCGCTTGCTTGCACCCTACTTTGGCAATTCGCTTTACGTGTGGACCAATGTGATTGCGGTGGTTTTGTTGGCGCTTGCGGCGGGCTATGCTTACGGTGGGAAGTTGGCGGACAAAAAGCCCGATCCACGTCTTTACTTCTTTTTGATTTGGGGCACGGGGCTTTGGATACTGCTCATTCCTTTTTTCGCGGCACCCCTTTCGATTTTCTTGCTTCACATCTCTTCCAATTTGTCTTTGGCGGTTCGGATGGGGTCTTTGGTGGTGATGGCGATTTTGTTTTTGATCCCCATGTTTGTGCTGGGCATGATTGTGCCCTTCACTCTTAAACTCAAAGCCCATGGCTTGGCGGACTTGGCCGCAACTTCCGGAAAACTTTCCATGGTTTCTACTTTAGGGAGTTTGCTGGGTACTTTTTTGCCGACCTTTGTTCTGATTCCGCTGTTGGGCACCACGAAGACCTTTTTGTTTCTTGGATTTGTTCTTCTCTTTTTAGCGGCTTATGGGCTTCGAAAGCCTCTTCTTTTCTTGAGCACCTTTGTGCTGCTCACGTCGTTTTTTTTTGTTCCCTCGGTCTACGCTGATGCTTCCATTATTGCTGCTCAGGATTCCCCTTATGGATTTATTTTTGTGACCGAAGATGAAGCAGGGCTTCGACGTTTGCACATCGATAGCCCTTTGGGGACTCAGTCCCTTTATGATCCCAACTCGCCCATTCTCAGCGAAGCTTATTACTACAACTATTTTGCGGCTTTGCCCGCCCTCATGGAAGCGCCTGAGTCCGTTTTGATTTTGGGTCATGCGGGGGGGAGCTTCACTCGCCTCTTCAATGCCTACTACCCTGAGCTCGAAATCACCGGAGTGGAACTGGATCCTGCAGTGACTGAAATTTCGAAACAGTACATGGGTTTGGACGAGGCTACGGTTTCTATTGTGACGGCTGATGCGCGGGCTTATTTGCTGAGCACGGAAGAAAAGTACGATTTGATCTTGGTGGACACCTACCACGGCACCAGCATTCCTGCCCATTTGGCGACTCAAGAATTTTTTAACTTGTGTGCGGAGCATTTGAAGCCGGATGGGATTTTGGCTTTGAACGCGGCGTCTTCTGAAAGTCCGTTTTTGAATGTTTTGCAAAATACGATGGCATCTCGTTTTGGTACGGTGTTCACTGCTTCCATTCCAAAGAGTTTCAATGCTATGTTGCTCACTCGAGCGAGTGGAGTTTACGAGCCCGTTCAAACTTTGGAGACGGCGCTGGCTGAAAAGTGGGAGCTGCTGTTACAAGGAGATCCACAAATACAAGCCTACGACGAAAGTGCTACGGTCTTTGTTGATGATCGGCTTTCTGAAGTCGAGATCCTCAACGAAGAAATGTTCATGCGACTGCTTGAGGCGTTTTAGAGTTGGCCTCGCGGAACACATCGTCGATGGGTTTTCTTTGTTCACTCTTTTCTTGGAGGTGGTGCCAGTGGTCCACGGTTTCTTCGCCTAAACTCCAGCAGAGGAAAACAGGTTGATCGTTGTAAAAGCTAGGGAAGTCCAAGGTGCCTCGTTCGGGGTCGCGGCAAATGCAGCCGACGAGCTTGAGTTCTTCAAAGTGATATTTTATTTTTTGGATTTTCTCGTCCAAAATCTTAAAGAAAGGACTTTCTGGATTTTGCTGCAACTCAGCCAGTTCAAAGATCAGTTTTCTAAGATCTTCAACCACAGGCTTCACAAAAAGCAGCGCTTGATTCGCTTCCTGGACAGAGAATGTTTTTCCCATTTGGAGTGGGTTACATGTTCTAAAACGGACAGGAACGGGATTTTGTTACAAATTCTCTAGCTCTTTCAAGACCTTTCCAACGTGGCCATCGGCTTTCACGTTGAGCCATGCTTTTACCAGTACGCCGGCTTCATCGATGAGAAAAGTGGAGCGAGAAACGCCGAGAGCGGTTTTGCCGTACATGGTTTTCTCTTTCCAAACGCCGAAGGCCTCCATGAGTTTTAGGTCGGTGTCGCTGAGGAGTACAAACGGCAGTTTGTACTTTTCAATAAATTTTTCATGTGAGTTCAATGCGTCTTTACTCACGCCGACGATCACGGTGTTGAGTTTGCTGAAGTCTTCTTGAGTGTCTCTAAAGTCGCAGGCTTCCACGGTGCAGCCGGGAGTGTCGTCCTTAGGATAAAAGTAGAGCACGATTTTTTTGCCTTTGAAATCGGCAAGGCTCACTTCTTTTCCGGTCGAAGAGGCGAGTTTGAAGTCGGGAACTTTGTCACCAAGTGCTAGTGTTTTTGCCATGGATCTTTGTTAGAATGCGTCTGTTCTTAACTCTATCATCGATGTCACATACCGCAAAAGATTTTAATCCGCTTCTTGGAACTTTAGCTGGATTTTCAGACGCTCAACTTTCTCAGCACTTCACTTTGTACCAAGGATACGTGAAGAAAATAAACGAAATTGAAGAAAAGCTCATGACCGTGGATAAAAGTTTGGCGAACTACTCGTTTGGGGAATACAGCGAACTCAAGCGTCGCGAAGCGGTGGCTTTCAACGGAACCTACTTGCACGAACTCTATTTCGAAAATATGAAAGGCACTCCCACGGAAGCGTCTGCGGCGCTCAAGGTGGCTCTCGAAGCCTCCTTTGGAAACATGGAGGAGTGGGAAAAGGATATGCGTGCCGCTGCAGGCTCCACTCCGGGTTGGGTCTTGCTCACCTTCAATAAAATGGATAAGAAGCTGCACCACTACATCATGTTCGAACACCATATGAATTACCCGGTGCACCAAGTTCCTTTGATGGCCCTCGATTGCTGGGAACACGCGTTCATGATCGACTACGGCATCAAAAAGCCCGACTACCTCAATGCGTTTGTCAAAAACTTGAACTGGGATGTGGTGAATGAGCGGTTTGCGGCGCTTTAGTTTGTGGCTTGAATTTTCTCCAGTAGCTGTGGCAACTGTGTGTAGCCTGCGCTTTCATTGATGTGGGCTGCCCCTTTGATGACGATTACAGGCACACCGAGCTTTTGTGCTAATATTTCTGTTTGATCTAGTTTTAAATAGGGATCGTTTTCTGAATGGAAAATGGTGAATTGTTTGCAATGGTTTTTGATTTTTCCCCAATCAAACTCGTGCTGGTAGAATGTTCGCATGGTGGGCTCAAAGATGTTTTCTATTTTCCCGAAAACTGGGGCAACTAGAAATGCAGCTTTGATAGGATAACGTTCAGCTAGATTCAGGACGAAGCAGCCACCTAAACTGTGGCCGACTAAAATGGCTTCAGATGTGAGTTCGTCCTTGTATTCCTCCAGTTTCCTCAGCCAGTTTTCAAGGATTTGCCCCTCTGGTGTAGGGAATTGAGGCACGATCACTTTGTTTCCCCCCTTTTCAAGCTCCGCTTTCAGCCAAGGGAACCAGTTCTCTTCTGGACGTCCTTCCACTCCGTGAATGATAAAGATAGTGCTCATGATTTTCTCAGTTTATCGTAATCTTCCACCGAAAGTTGGATGTCGTTTAAAATTTTGCGCAATAAACCCCGGCTTAGTTCTTTTTTTGCATGAATGGGTACCACGGTCGTCCTGCCATCTTTATGTTTAAAAAAAACATGTGAGCCTTCTGCATCTCTTTGAATGAAGCCGAGTCTCAAAAGGATTTTGATAAAAAGCTTGGCACGGATTGGAACCAATTTAGGCATGGGAGAGCACTAAGTTTTGGATTCCAATGAAGCGATTTTTTTGAATTTCGTCTTTGCCCACGTTTCTCATGCACAACTTAATCACTTCAGCTAAATTTTCCAGCATTTCTTCTTGAGTTTCTCCCTCCGCATAGCAACTAGGAAGAGAAGGAACAGAACCTATAAACATGCCATCTTCATCTTGTTCAATGTAAACGGTGTATTGAATGTTTTTCATGTTTTTAGCCTAGCAGATTGTGCGTTTTTTGGCAAAATTCTACGTTATACTCCACGTTCTTTTCTCCACCAACCTTCCGGGAATGCTGAACCCGGCGGCTTTGGTGTGGCCGCCTCCGCCGAAGAGTTGGGAGATGGCGGAAAGGTTGATGTCGGGGTCTTGAGTGCGCATCGAGCCTTTGATGATGCCGTTGCCTTCTTCGGTCAGCAGCACGCAGAATTTGGCGGGGGAGGCGTGGTTGAGGTAGTTGATGAGGCCGGACACCTCGTCTTTGTTGGCGCCCACTTCTTGAAAATCTTTGGCGGTGAGTCCGGTGACCACGGCGTTTTTAGAATTGAGGCTGGCGCGTTCGAGGCCGCGCCCCCAAAGTTTGAGCTGGGCGAGGGAGTGGGAATGGTACTGTTCTTTGATGCAGCGGCCATGATCCGCACCGAGGGCTTTGAGTCGAGCCGCGATTCTGAGTGCGGTGGAACTGGTGTTGGTGTGCATGAAGGAGCCGGTGTCGTAGTAGAGGCCGTGCAAAAGGGCGGTGGCCATGCTTGGACTGATGGTCCAGCCGTAGGTGCTGAACATGAGAAAGAGGATGAAGCAGGTTGCGGGGGCTTCGGGCAGAACCACGTTCACGGTTCCGAAGTTGTCGTTGGAGGCGTGATGATCGATGTTGAGCAGCAGCGTTTTGCTGCGATCGAGCAATTCGGGCTTGCTTTCGTGAAAGCCCATGACTTTGTGGCCGCCACAGTCTTGAGTGATGATGAGGTCGAAGTCGGCAGGATTGAAATCTTGTACAAAGGTGTCGGCCTTGCGAAGAAAACGACAATTCTCGGGCACAGGGTCTACGCAGGCCGAAGTGACTTCTTTACCAAGGTTCTCGAGTGCTTCTCGCATGGCAAGGTTGGAGCCCACGGCATCGGCATCGGGATTGCGGTGAGCAAGGATCACGATGCGCTGTGCTTGGTCCAGCAGGGTTTTTGCCTGCGCGAAAGTGTCGAGAGTCTCGGTTGCCATGAAGTAATTTAGTTATTCATGCTAGGAGCTTTTTCAGGATTTGCGAAGTGAATTGCACTCCTTTTGACTTGCACCGTTCCAGTCTTGTGGCCCAGAATGAGAGTGCTTAAAAATATCCCATGAAAAAGACAATTCTAGCTTTTATAACTGTGGCTTTGTTGGGTGCAGCCGCTTACTTTCTTGTGCAGGGGCAGGCGGATGGAGACCTTGCTTCGAGTTTGGAAGACTACCAAGCGCTCGATCTGTTACAAACTTTAGAAATCACTCCGGATGAAGACTATAAGACGGGTGCCTTCTGTCGTTTTTACTACGATGAGAACCAGGATGAATTCGTAGCCACCTTTGGTACTGGTCATTCGTCTACACCTGGAGCAGGTTATGTGGGAGGTGGCGAGGGTGGACAAGGGGCTGTTTACAAATACTACTCCACCGATTTGGAGGAGACGGGGGAGAGTGATTACTACCTTATGGGTGGTGGGGATTTGGCCACGGTGAAAGTGGGGGATTTCTTCTATCATATCACGGGGGCTCCTGAAGGGTGGCGTCTCACCAAGTACGACATGAACACTTGGAAGCAAGTGGATGAGGTCAACATTTCACTCAACGACAACGAAGGGGCGAACGATCAAATGTTGGTCTATGTGAACGGAATGCTCATTGCCAGCAGCGGTTATGCCGAGAGTGCGAATGGCGCGGACACCGAGAGCAATGTAGGGAACAAATTGGATCCTTCTGTGGGAATTCACACCCATCACCATGCCTTCGACTTGGATTTGAATTCCCTCGATTCGTGGATCTTTGATGACATTTTGCACTCCAACGGCAGTTCGATGGTCTTTGCGGATGGAGTTTATCATTTCGTCACCAGCACGGCTTTTTTTGGAGATTTGATGGTGATGAATTATGATGAAGACTGGAACTACTTGGGCTCTAAAGTTTTGTTGGAAGGAGCTCAATGGCCGCAAGGCTCTGTTTATGATGCAGCAACTCAGCGCACCTATGTGGCCTATCTTGGTATTGAAGGAGGGGGCCGTTCCGAAACGAGTTTGGCCGTCTTTGATAAGGATTGGAACCTTCTCAGCAACACGGTTGTGACGGACTATAAAGGGCAGTACTTTGCAGGTCGTCCTTCCCTCACTCTGCACGAAGGAAAGGTGTATGTGGTTTACGACAAAGAAACCCTTGATGAAGCTACTAAAGAGTGGAACAAAGACTGGCAATGCCAGCTCAGTGTTTATCCGATGATGGACTGAACGCCTTTGCCGCTTAGGCTGCTTTTTGGGCACTCACAAACTCAAAGGCCCGGAACGCGGCTTTGCAACCTTCGTCGGCACTGACGATGGCTTGTTTCCATTCGGTGTCGGTCACGTCGCCGGCGGCGTAGAAACCAGGCACGGAGGTTTCGCTCATGCCGTTGATTTTGATTTCGCCTTTCTCGTTCTTTTCAACGCCGAGGTCGCTCACCATGTCGGTGAGGGGGATGCGTCCGATTTCGATGAAGACGCCTTGTACGTCCATTTCAGTGTTGTCGTCGAAGATGACTTTTTCGACGCGCTTGTCGCCGACGATTTCGGCCAGATTGGTTTTGAGACGGAAGCTGATGTTGGGAGTCGCTTCCACACGTTTCATGTTGATGGGCTCGGCTTTCGTGATTTTTTCGCCGCGATAAACGATGGTCACGTGCTCCGCGTGTTCAGCTAAAATAAGAGACTCTTTCACCGCGCTGTCTCCGCCGCCCACGATGATCACGTTCTTCTTTTTGTAGAAAGGTGCGTCGCAGGTGGCGCAGTAGGAGACTCCTTTGGAAGCGAGTTCCGCTTCGCCTTTAACGCCGAGTTTTTTGTAGGTTGTCCCCGTGGAAAGGAGGACGGTGCGGGCTTCGTGAACATCCGCTCCGAACTGTACTTTAAATATTTCCAACTCGGGAGTGCCATTTCCAGCAGGTAGCTTTTCTTTCCACACGCGGCTCACGCGACTTCCGATTCGGAAGGGCACGTCGTTGGCTTTGGCATGATTGATGAAGGCGTCTGCGAGTTCTTGCCCCGAAACGGAGGTGAAGCCAGGATAGTTTTCAACGAGGTGGGTGGTGGTGATGGTCCCGCCGAGACCTTCGGTCAGAACGACCACATCCATATTGTAACGGCGAGCGTAGATGGAAGCAGAGAGGCCGGCGCAACCGCCGCCGATGATGATCATGTCGTGGAGCATGGAGAGAAAATTAAAGATTTTAAGAGTGAGAGGAGTTTGTGTTTTGAAGTTCGCGGATTCTTTCTTCCATTCGTTTGGGTGTCATGTGGTTTTCTACAGCACCGTCTCCCATGATGAAGGATAAAGGACTTGGATTTTGAGTTCCAATGAAAACGTTCGGTCCGAAGTCACAGTTGGAAAGACAGCCACAGGTTTCAAGACTGATTTTTCCGTCTGGGGTTTTTTCGCCGGCTTTGATTTGAAGCAGGTTTTCTGCTTTTTTTAAGCTTTCTTCGGCGTAGTTTCGTCGGCAGCTTCCCGCTTGGCAAATTTTAATGATGTGCATGGATGGAATTAGGCGGCTTGTACGATTTCTCGGGCAAAGTGATCGGTGTTGTTGGCGTATTCACGATCTTTGAGGTTGGCGTGTTCGCCGCTCACGAGTTGACGCGCCAATTCTTGTTGAATATTCTCAGAGTTCTTAATCACTTGCATCACGGATTGACTGAGCCCGGCTTTGCCATAGCCCAATTTGATGATCAGCAGTTCTACGAGCTTCATGGCTTCTTCCATGAATTCTTGTTTGGTGGCTTCCATGGGATCGAGCACATCCTTTCCATCGTCGCCCACGAGCAAAGTGTGTTGGGAGTATTTGGCTTGCATGATGTCGTCGGATTTTCTTCCTTTGCGGAAGTCGTCCATGGAGGCTTGTTTGAGGTCTTGGATTTGGCCCCCTGAGGTGAAAATGATGCCGTAGTCGTACATCTCGCGAGCGTTTTGTAGGGTTTCAAATTTCCATTGATCGCGTTCGCTGTGCACGTTTTTTTCGTCCATCCAGAGATCTTTGGAGGTGCGCATCCACTTGGCAAGATCGGAAAGGTAAGCACCTTTGAAGGTGAGGTCTTCTTCGGCCATTTGATTGGAAACCCCAAACATTTTTGAGCGAATGGAGAGTTGGCTTTCGGCAATGTCCAAGGCTCCTTGTTGATCCATCTCTTCGATGGTTTCTCCCACGGCGTTTCTTCCGGGTTCACCCGTGATTCTACTGAGCAATTCTTCGGCGATTTCGGTGGGAGTTTTGTTGCTGGTGTTCGAGATGGCGAGAGGATTCTGCTTCTCTCGATTCATCTGCTCGTAAGCGTCCGCGAGCATTTTTTCACGTTCGTAGGAGTTGGCTTTGAGGAAGGCTTCGTCGTTGCGCGCGTGGACAGGCAGTTTGAAGTAGGCCGCCACGGTCTTCTTGCGGTCTTCGATGGTGTCTTGAAGCACGATGAGGTAGGCTTCTTGATCTTTGACGTTCTTGAGCTTGAACTGATTGCTCATCTTGATGACCTCGTCGTTGTTGAAGAGGTTGATGTTTCCTAGACGAGCGGTGTGCAGTACCCCGAGATACTCGAGCATGTGGATGCTGTTCTTTCGCACATTGGCTTCCAACTCGGGCAAGAAAGCCTCGAGTTCGTGGCGGCGCATCTTTTGAGTTTTGGCTTTGAGTTTTTCGCGTTCTTCAGGGTTGGCGTGTTCCAAAATATCGTCACGGCGTTTGCACAGTCGTTTGCGTTCTTTGATCAAGCCACTTAGTTTTTTTCGCGCTCCGTCCATGGCGGTGAAGCTTTCTTGGTCTTCAAACCACTCGATGAATTCCCAAGCGGTTTCGGACATTTCTCCGTAGGGAGTTTTGACCTTTTCTCCACCAAAATACTCGGCGTTTTTTAAGATTTCGGTTCGATATTCTTTGGTTCGAGTGTTGTAGGATTTGGTGACTTCCTCTTTGATCTCTTTGGTGCTCTTGCCGGATTCCGCCTTTTTCTTTTGTTTACTGAACTCGTATTGGACTGCAGTGGGGGAATCTTTGACTTCTTTCACTTCTTCGATGATTTCGTCCAAGAGTTGAGCGCGGTCTTTTTTGGGAGCACCCGACATGGGGGATTGATTTTTTTCGTCTTCCTCGAGCTCTTTGACGCGACGACTGTATTCTGTGCGAATGAAAGAAGACTGTTTGCGCAGTTTTTCACGGAAGGTTCTCTGGTACTTGATGTCTTTGTCGAAGTGTTCGTGAGTGATGGCCATGTCCATGAGGCTGCGTTTGTCTCCACTGAACCAAGCGATGAGGCCTTGGACCTGTCGATTCACGGCCGCGAACTCGGTTCCATCAATCGGTTCGTAGGCGCGGCTTTCTAGGATTCTTCGTTCGTACCATTTGGTGGCGGCTTTTTTGATCTTGTATTCGATTTCTTTGATTTCTCGCCCGGAGTCGCAATCTTCCAATTCTTCGATGTACTTGCTTTCATCGATGCCCATCTTTTGCTGGAAGAATTTGAGGGCTTCGATGTTGTCGTCGCGGCGTTTAAGGTCGTCGGGCCGCAAGTGTTTTGCCATGTCGAAACCCCACTTTCCTTCTTCTTTCATTTTCTGCGCTTTCACTCGCATTTCTTGTTTCTTGTTTTGGTCGATTTTATTCGTGTCGTAACGGGTTTCTTCGAGTTTTTGTACGTTCCAAAGATGGGTTTTCTGCCATGGCTGCGAAAAGTCACCGAAACAGGTTTTGAGCTCAAGCATGAGTTTTTTGGGGTTCAATCGTCCTCATTTTAAGGCCAAAGCTCCGAAATTCAAAATCGTTTTTCTGCGTTTGTAGAGCTCATAAACTCCCCAGCCTGTTAAGCCTGTGAGGCTGAGGGCAATGCTCCAGGGGAAAGAGGCTGAATTTTGGCTTTTGCCGCTGTTTTCTAGAAGTTCGGCGTGCATGATCTCGTAAAGGTCGTTTTTGAGGGAGGCTTGAATGAGCAGAATGTTCCCAGTTTGGTAGAGTAATTCGTCGGTGCTGCTTTCACTCGTCTTAAAGGTCCAGGTGCTGATGCCGTCAAAAAGGGTGAGGAGGCTGCCATCGAATTCGGTGACACTGCCTTTGATTTGCTTCCAAATGGGGTTTTGGAGGCCGGGACTGGGCGTGACCCACTGCCATAAGGTGAGTACCGGATTGCCCAGCCCCGACACGGAGGCTTGAACGGAACTGACTTCTTCGATCTGAATTTCGGAATAAGATTGATCTTCTTCTGAGGTTTCGAAACTCACTTCGCTCAGCACTTCATCCGTGAAGTCGGCGAGAGTCAGGCTTTCGTTGGAATTGTTGAGCGAAATGGTGGATTCCGTTCGGTAGAGCACCACCGTTTCACCTGCTTGAATCACGGTGGAATCGGGAAAGGTGTAGGTTTTGCCCGATGCATCGGTGAGAGTCCAGTTGCCTAGATTCACGGCTTCCGTTCCACCGTTCGTGAGTTCGATCCACTCTTCTTCATTGTCTGGGCCTTCGGGGTTGGGGAAGACTTCTGTGATCTCGACACTTTCTGAGAGGTCTCCATTCTGATAAGTCTCACTGCTGGAAGTTTCGTTGGACGTGCTTTTTTGGCTGCTTTCTGGAGTCTCGCTTTCCACTGCGATGTTGTCTTCTCCAGGTGTGGGATGAGTGGTCCAGGTTGTACTGTTCCCATAAGCGATGAGGCTGCTTCCTTCTTTTGGATTGGAGTAGGAGTAATCCCATAAAATTTCGCCGTTCACTCCCAACAGGCGAACGTGATCTTCGGTGTTGTTGAGGTTGAGATGACTGTCCTCAATGCTGATGAGCAAGGTGCTGTCCGCGGCCAAAGTTCCTGTTAAAGAATAGGGGCTGCTTCCGTCTTCGGCGTCGTCGAGTTGCAGGCCGGTGAGGGTGAGTACTTCGGAATAGGGATTGTAAAGCTCTATCCATTCTTCGGTGCTGTCGGTTCCTTCGGGATTGGGCAAGGCTTCCGAGAAAGCGGGCCAGAGGCTGGGGGTGCTTTGGGTTGTGCTGGTGGAGGAAGTGTTGGTCGTCGTAGTCGCGCTTGGGGTTTCAGTCGTGGTGCTTTGTGAGGTTCTATAAAGAATCACGCCTTTGCTGCTGGTGGCGTAAGTCCAAGTGTCGACGAGAGTTCCTGCGTTGGTTTTTAAAGTGACGGTTTCGTTGCTGTTGTTGAGTTGAAAGTTGAATCCGGTGAGTTGGAGCTTTCCTCCTGCTGTCACTGTTCCAGAGGCGGTCCAAGGTTTTGCAGTGGCGTCTTCTAAAGTGTAATTGTTCAGATCGAGGCTGGAGCTGCCCGTGTTGGTGAGCTCAATCCATTCTTGTTCACCGGTGTTGGGGTTGGGGTACAGCGCCGAAATTTGCACCGCAGTGGAAATGCTCGTCGTGGTGGTTGTGCTTTGAGCCGGGCAGCCTTCAGACGTGGTGCTGGCATAGGCCAGACTGATGGGGAAGCAGAGTGTTAGGAAAATAAAAAAGGCGAAGAGTTTTCTGAGCATGGGGTGGAGGGGTTAGACGAGGCCATCCTAGGCTTTGGACCTGACTGAAATCCTGAAATTTTTCTTGCGTTTGCCTGAATTTTTTATGAAATTTTTGTGACATTCATGCTTTTGATGGATTGTGCAAAAAACCGATTGCTCCTTTCCTCGCTTCTTTGTTACACTTCGGCTAGTTCTTAATATCTCTAATTCTGGGATACAAAGACGACGCGAATACACCCCTTCTCTTGTTGAAAACTTCTTGAAAACTGTCCTCATTCAGCACCGAATTCAGGTTTAAAAAGGCGAAACACCAGCGTCCGTTTTTTGTACACCGGGGTTTAACCCCTAACTCATCATGGATTATGTAACCTTGATCCTTCTGCTGCTCGGACTTGGAGTGGGAGGAGGAGCCGGATTTTTCTTCCGGAACCAACAGATCAAAGGCGAAGATCTCAAAAAACGCCAACAACAAGAAAAAGCCTTAGCCGAAGCCCACGCCAAAGCCAGTGAAATGATCGCTAAAGCGAGAAACGAAGCGATGCGCGATCGAGAGGAAGCTCAAAAGGAAGAGCGCGTCAAACGCAAAAAGCTCGAAGAATCCGAAACGCGTCTTGTGAAAAAAGAGGAGCAAATGGATGCGCGTGTGGAAGATCTTGATAAGATGAAGGCCAAACTCGAAGAGCAGGCCGAACATCTTAAAAAGGATAGAGAAAAAGCGGTCTCTCTCGTCGGTGAGCAAGAAAAGAAACTGCAAGAAGTGGCGGGTCTTTCTCACGAAGAAGCAAAAAAACTTTTGCTCGATCAAATCGAAAAGGATTTTAAAGATGAACTTGTGCACTATGCGAAGAAGATGGAGCGCGACATGAAGGAAGATGTGGATCAAAAGGCCAAGCAAATTTTGGCCGACGCGATTCAACGTTACGCTTCTGAAACCACGGTGGAATCCACCACGACGGCTGTTCCTTTGCCTCAAGAAGATATGAAGGGGCGCATCATCGGAAGGGAAGGCCGCAATATCAACGCTTTCGAATCCGTGACTGGTGTGGATGTTATTGTGGACGACACTCCCGGCAACATCATCATCAGTGGTTTTGATCCGATTCGTCGCTACATGGCGAAGATCACTTTGGAGCGCCTCGTGGAAGATGGACGTATCCATCCCGCTCGTATTGAAGAAATGTACGCCAAGGTCAAAGACGAGGTTAACTTGCTCATCAAGGACTTGGGTGAAAAGGCTGCTTTTGAAGTGGGTGTGGCGGGACTTCCTCCCAATGTGCTCAAGATCTTGGGACGCCTCAAATTCAGAATCGCCTACGGTCAAAACGTCCTCAAGCACTCCATGGAAGTCGCTTTCTTGGCGGCGGAATTGGCTGGACTTCTCGGTGCGAACGTAGATCTGTGCAAGAAGGCCGGTCTTTTGCACGACATCGGTAAGGCCGTGGATCACGAGGTCCAAGGCAAGCACGCCATGATTGGTCGTGACATTTTGAAGAAATTTGGAATGTCGGATGAAGTTTTGCACTGTGTGGAAGCCAATGAAGGGGATGTGGATGCCGAGACTGTGGAAGCCAAGATCATTCAAGTGGCCAACCTCATTTCTGTGGCACGCCCTGGAGCCAATAAGGACAACATGGAAAACTACGTGAAGCGTCTCGCCGAGATTGAAAAATTGGCGACGGACTTTCCGGGTGTCGAGAAGGCTTTTGCGGTGCAAGCGGGACGTGAACTTCGCGTCTTTGTGAGCCCCGATGTGGTGGACGATCTCCAAGCCATCAAGATGTCTCACGAAATGGCTAGGCAAATTGAAAAGGAACTTCAATATCCAGGCAAAATCAAAGTGGAAGTCATTCGCGAAAAACGCGTGGAAGCTTTTGCCGGATAAAGTCCTTTCGTCATGAAATTTTTAGATACTCTTCTCCATTTTGACCAGTACTTTGAGACCATCGTCCAGAGTGCTGGTTTTTGGACTTACTTCCTTTTGTTCGCCCTTATTTTCTGTGAGACAGGTTTGGTGGTCACGCCTTTCTTGCCCGGCGACAGTTTGTTGTTTGTGGCGGGGACGTTTGCGGCCACGGGAGTTTTAAATGTTTGGCTTTTATGGCTGACGCTTGCGGTGGCCTGCATTGTGGGGGACACGGTGAATTACCATGTGGGCTCTTTAATGGGCAAAAAAGTTTTTCGTGAAGAAAGCCGTTGGTTCAAAAAAAAGTATCTTAAAAAAACAGAACTCTTTTACGAAAAATATGGACGCAAAACCATCATCTTGGCGCGTTTCATTCCTATTGTGCGCACCTTTGCTCCTTTTGTAGCCGGGGCGGCTAAAATGGACTACAAGATGTTTCTTCTTTTTAACCTAATTGGAGGTTTATTGTGGGTCACGCTTTTTACTTTCGGCGGCTACTTTTTTGGTGCTTTGCCCTTTGTTCAGGCGCACTTTGAAGAAGTGGTGTTGGGAATCATTTTCGTGTCGATGCTGCTACCTGTGTTTGAGTATTTGAAGGCGAGAAGGAAGTAGCAAAAAAATTCAGGTTTTATTCAGGACTTGAGAAGCTCGAGTGCTTTATACTGTGTTTTTTAGTTATTCTTTTTGTCCTTATGTTTTTCAAAGATTATGATTCTTGGAATAGACTCAAGAAAGCGGTTGACCATTGTTTGTCTTCTACTCTCATTCGAGAAGGGGAGATTCGTTGGTGTAAACTTGGAATCAACGTTGGAAACGAAACTTTAGGGAAAGGTGTTGGTTTTAAGAGGCCTGTCTTAATTCTTAAAAAATATTCTCGAGACGTTTTTTTAGCGGTTCCCCTGACTAGTAGGATTCACTATGGTTCTTGGTATTATCCTGTTCGTTGTGGGGATTTAGTTTGTAGTTTGATTTTGAATCAAGCTCGCACTTTAGACCGAAAACGTTTGGAAGAAAAAATGATAGAGCTCAACTCAAAAGAACTTTTAAAGGTAAAGCGTGCGTATTGCAGCCTTGTTTTGAGTTGAATTTTCTAAAATCCGCTCGGAAAGCGGATTTTAAATGGGTGATCCCAAATTGTATTTCCATTTTATCTCTCCTTTTTGTATGGGTCAATCAAAATCTTCCCTTGACTGCTTCCTTTAGCCCGCTAAAATTAGCACTGCCTAAATCGGAGTGCTAATTTTAATTCTTTCTCATTATGTCGTTACTTCTACAAAAAAATTTAGACTCAGTGGTTTATATTAAGTCTGATCGAGGTGGATTTGGTACGGGATTTATTATTGGTATTAGAATGGGTACGAATGCATCTGGTTTAGGTTTATATAGTCCATTTTTGGTCACTAATAGGCATGTCATTAAAGATACGGAAATTTTAGATTTAACTTTGAACACACAGTCTGGTTGTCATACTGCTAAGGCAAATACGGCTGATTGGGAAGTTTCGACTGATGGTTGTGATGTAGCTGTACTCTCTCTTAACGGGCAATACTTAAACGATATCCAGTCTGCTGAAAATTTAATTCCGGAAGATCAGATAATAGTATCTCAAGAGAACTTTCTAAGTGATGTTAAGACAGGTCAGGAGGTTTTTCTTCTTGGTTTTCCATTAGGCATTACAGGCATAGAAAAGACTTACGCTATAGCTCGAATGGGAATTGTTGCGAGGAATGATAAAGAACTAATAAAAGAAGGAATTTTCTATCTAGATATTGAAAACTTTCCTGGAAATAGCGGAGGTCCCGTTTTCGTTAAGCCTAGTGTGTTTCATTTCGAAGGTGAGGACCCACTAAATCACTCAAAACTTATTGGTTTTGTTTCTGCTTATAAGCCTTCTCAAACACAACTCTATGATATTAGGACTAATCCACCAACACCGAAGATGGTGATAGAAGAAAATTCAGGAATTGCATTGGCAATTCCTGCATACAAAGCTGTTGAACTTGCTAAGAAAAAAATTGAAAGGGATGCGATGCGCCATCGTTCAGTCTCAACACCTCAGCAAAAGGCTGTGTCTCCTAAAAAAGTTATTAAATAACCCCCTCATTTATGTCTAAACTCAAACCTCTTGCAGGCTACGTGGTGGTGAAGCGTGAAGTGGAAGCGTCTCAAACCTCCAGTGGAATTTACTTAACCGACTCCGCCAAAGAAAAACCTCAACGTGGGGAAGTGATGGCCGTGGGTGTTGGAAAGGACGAGAAGCCCTCTCAGGTTCAAATCGGTCAGAAGGTTTTGTTCAAGAAGTATGGTCCCACGGAAGTAGAGATGGACGGCCAAGAGATGCTGCTTTTGGAAGAAGAGGACATCCTCGCTATTATCGAATAATTAATTTGTTCAATTAACCTTTTCTAAATTATGTCTAAACAAATCATCTTCGACGACCAGGCTCGTCAAAAAGTTCTCAGTGGAGTGAATAAATTAGCGGAGGTGGTGCGCATCACCATGGGGCCCAAGGGTCGCAACGTGCTGCTCGAAAAAAAGTTCGGTGGACCCATGATCACCAACGATGGCGTGACCATTGCTAAAGAAATCGATCTCAAAGATCCTGAAGAAAATGTGGGCGCTCAGCTTGTGAAAGAGGTGGCGACTCGCACCAACGACGTGGCCGGAGACGGAACCACGACCGCGACGGTTTTGGCTGCGGCTTTGGTGGAAGAAGGAATTCGAAATGTGGTGGCGGGAGCCAATCCGGTGTTGCTTAAAAAGGGCATGGATAAGGCTCTTGCTAAGGTCATTGAAAAGCTCTACCAAATGGCCAAACCGGTGAAGACCAAAAAAGAAATCGCTCAAGTGGCGACCATTTCGGCACAAGATGAACAAGTCGGGGAAGTGCTTGCCGAACTCATGGAAAAAGTGGGTCACGACGGTGCCATCACGGTGGAAGAAACCAAGCACGGCATGGGTCTCACGTACAAAGTCGTCGAAGGCATGCAATTCGACAACGGTTACATTTCTTCGTACATGGTCACCGATACGGCTCGCATGGAAGCGGTTTACGAAGACGTGCACATTTTGCTCACCGACAAAAAGATTTCCAGTTTCAAAGACCTTTTGCCTTTGCTCGAAGCGCTTGTTCAGGCCGGTAAGAAAGAACTCGTTGTTATTGCGGATGATGTGGATGGAGACGCGCTCACCAACCTTTTGGTCAACAAGATTCGAGGTGGCTTCAGCATTCTGGGCATCAAAGCGCCTTCTTTTGGAGATCGTCGCAAAGAAATGCTCAAGGACATTGCGGTGCTCACGGGCGGAACGGTGATTTCTGAGGAACTTGGCCTCAAGCTCGACGCGGCGACCTTGGATCAACTCGGCCGGGCTGGAAAAGTTTTGGCGACCAAAGATCACACGATGATTGTGGATGGGAAAGGTTCCGCAAAAGAAATCGACACTCGTGTGGCTGAGATCAAAGCCACCA
>CALRCE010000015.1 GCA_943354505.1 Candidatus Peribacteria bacterium | reverse complement strand
GGTCAAATGCGTCGCCACTCCAAGCCACATTCTGATCCAAAGCACGCCTCTCCTCCCCGACCCAGCCGTTTACGAAGGCGTTTCTGCCGTGAGTTTCGCTGCAACTCGGGAGCAACCCGAAGCCAAGGCCCTCCCCTACAATCTCTCTTTTGAAGCCCACGCTTTTGCCGAAAGCCAAGGAGCCGCCGAAGCCATTTTGTTGGACGAAGAAGGCCTTGTCTCCGAAGGCGCCTATTCCAACATTTTTTGGGTGAAAAACGGCACCATCTACACCAGAAAAGACGGTGTCCTCCAAGGCATCACCCGCGCCGCCATTTTGGAGCAGCACCCCGTCGAATTTCAAAAAATCACCCTCGCTGAGCTCCAAAACGCCGACGAACTCTTCCTCACCAAAACCACCACCGGTCCCGCGCCCATCACTAAACTCAACGGACTCCCCATCGGCACAGGCAAACCAGGGCTATTCACGGTGGAGCTGATTTCAACCTTTCGAAAAAAGTCTGCTTGAGTGACTTACTTTTGGCCCTTGGGATCAAATTCTATCGTCCACTCAATTCCGTATTTGTCTCTGAACATAGCAAAAGTAGAACCCCAAGGGCTTTCACCCAGAGGCATTTCCACGGTTCCACCTTCTGAAAGGCCTTTGAACAGGGGCTCAGCTTCTTCACGGCTGTCTACACGGACCGCAATCTTGCTTCGGTTTTCATTTTCACTCACTCGCCCCATGAACTCTGGAACGTCGTTTGCGATGAGCTCACTTTGACCAATAGGCAGGACGATGCGCATGATTTTAGTCCCTTGCTGTTCTGGCATGGGTTGCTCGAGACCCGGGATGTCTTTAAAACGACTCACCACACTGAACTCCCCACCAAACACAGATTTGTAAAAATTAAACGCTTCTTCTGCATTTCCGTTGAAGTTGATATAAGGATTGATTGCTAGCATAGTTTTTGAAAGTTATGTGGCGGAGCGTCGTAAAAGTCGACCTTAGAACCGCCATCGAGGCTAATCATACACAGCTCCTAGCTAAAGCCTTATTTAGCTCTTCCAATTTCACCAAATATTGTGGAAAACGTTCAAATACTTTATTTGCAGTGGCTTCTTGATAAGTGTGTGAAGTCAAATTCCTATCTTCAAGCATCTCAATCCAAACAGGGTCATCCTGGATCAGGCCAAATGCAAACGCCGATTTGAGGCATTCTTTAGGGGAACGGCAGACCAAGTTTTGGTCACGCAAGAATTTTTGAGTGCACTTCCAGGCGAGTTCGACGCAAAACTCAAACCGTTGAATGGCAGCGTCCCGCACCACAATGGTTTTTTCTTCCGCAAGGATCTCACGAAACCGAGCAACAGAAGAGTCGAAAGCGGTGAGTAAATCAGTCATGACTAAGGCTGGATGTTAAAGGTTTAGCATCTGCAAGTGCAGATTTTTTGAAATGTTCATCAACGGAGTTTAAATCAACAACGTCGATTTTTCTTAGTGTTGGAATGGCTTCCACTGCATTTAAAATTTGCACCATTTGATCGAAAGGAACAGCTGATTTGCCGAAAATACCGATATCAATGTCAGAAGTGGGCATAGCAGTGCCTTTGGCTTGTGATCCAAACAAAAAAACGTCGTAACCATTTGGCAATTGGGCTAGAATAATCTGTTGGACTTCATCAATGATAGTCGAGACATCCATTCGGAGCAGTATTAAACCAAGCCAAGTTTACCACAAAATCTGGCGGAGAGAGAGGGATTCGAACCCCCGAGAAGCTTGCGCCTCTGACAGTTTTCAAGACTGTTGCCTTCAACCACTCGGCCATCTCTCCCAAGCGCTAGCGACCCAGAGACTATAGAAAGACCTTCAATTATTCAAGGGCAGTGCTAAACTAGGGCCACATTCTAATCCCTCCACCATGGCAAAGGCTGTTGCAACTCCGACCAAAAAAATCCCAACGTGGGCTTATTTAGTGGGTGCCGTTCTCATCCTCGGAGGGTGGCTCATGAGCAGCTACAACGGCCTTGTTTCTGCACAAGGAGAGGTTCAAAAGACCTGGTCCCAAGTGGAAGCCGAATACCAACGTCGTGCAGACCTGATCCCCAGCTTAGTGGCAACCGTGCAAGGAGCCGCCGACTTTGAGCAAAGCACTCTCGTGGAAGTCACCGAAGCTCGCACCAAGTGGATGAACACCTCTGCCGATCCCACCGCCTCTCGTGAAGATCAAATCGCCGCCAGCCAAGCCTTTGATTCCGCCCTTTCTCGTCTCCTCGTGACAGTAGAGGCCTACCCCACGCTCACCGCAACCGAAGGGTTCCAAACCTTCCAGTCCCAGCTTGAAGGAACAGAGAACCGCATCACCGTGGCTCGCATGGACTACAACGATATCGCCGGAGACTACAACATCAAGATTCGCTCTTTCCCAACCAACCTCTTGGCGGGGATGTTCAACTTTGAAGAATCTCCTCTTTTCGAATCCAGCGAAGGGTCTGAAGACGCACCCAATGTGGACTTTAGTTTTGGTGAAGAGCCTGTTGCCGAACCCGCGCAATAATTTTCTTGCATGAAAAAACTTCTTTTGACCGGGCTCGCGCTCCTCGCGCTCGCCCCCTCTTCCTTCGCGCAGCTCCTTCTCCCCGAAGCCCCCGACGGCTATGTTCTCGATCAAGCTGAGGTCCTTTCCGCTGAAACCGAAACTCAACTCCAAACCGATCTCGCCGCACTGCAAGCAGCCAACTCCACGCAAATGGTGGTGGTGACCGTCACCGACCTTCAGGGCTACGAACCCGAGCAATTCGCTCTAGAATTGGGTCGCGAATGGGGTGTGGGACAAGAAGAATTCAACAACGGCCTCGTCTTCCTTCTTGCACCCAACACGCACGAAGCACGCATCGAAGTGGGCTATGGGCTGGAAGGAGCCATCACCGATGCTCAGTCCTCGATGATTTTGAATCAGGTCGCCATTCCTTACTTTAAAACGGGCAACTACGACCAAGGTGTGCTGGAATCCATGGTGATTTTAGAAACCTTGGCGCGTGGCGAAGCCTACGACCTTTCGCAGCTCGACTCCGCCTCCACTGACACAGATTTTCTTTCCATATTCGTATTTTTCTTCATGACTTTTTTCTGGGCCCTCGCCAGCATTTTTTCGGGCACCAAATCGTGGTGGCTGGGGGGTGTTTTCGGAGGCATTTTTGGCGCGGTCGCAGCCGGGATTCCAGGTCTGATTTTTGGCGGCTTAGTGGGCCTCTTCGCCGATTACATTCTGTCCACGTACTTCTTTGGTAAATTGTCTTCGACCGGCGGATCCAGCGGGTTTTTTAGAGGAGGGAGAGGAGGTGGAGGCAGCGGCGGAGGCGGCTTCGGCGGATTTGGGGGCGGAAGCTTCGGCGGCGGTGGCGCCACCGGCCGTTGGTAGTTCGGAGGCAAAAATAAAAGGGCCCGAAAGCCCTTTTAAAAAGTCCCCAAGCACTTTAGTGCTAGGCGAAAAGTGGACTTATTTCTTGGAAGGACAAGCTCCCCAGCAAGTGGCAACGCAGTAAACCGCGCCGGCTCCCACGAGGAGGTAGACCACCGATTCAACCGTTGACCATTGGCCAAGCAGCATGTGGACAAGGTTCCAGTCGGAACCACTGACCAAAGAACCGAGGCCAACAAGTCCCCAGTTGAGGGCACCGATCAGCACCAAGGTCCAAGACACTGAGCTGAGCGTACCGCAAGATCCTTTTTGCATAAGCAAAGGATTAAGAAATAAATTCCATCTCATTATAACGTAAAGAACTTTAGCTTTCTAAGTAAAGCTCTTTCCAGATTAATATGAGAGTAAAGGCAACTCTGTTCCAGACCACCTTCTGTCCACGCAGATTTTTAGTGAACTGGCCGACGAAGTCGGGAAGACTGAAAGTTCCGAAGGACCGCGAAGCGGCGGGTCCTGTTTCGAGGAGGACAGTTCACTAAAAATCACTCAATCAGTCCCAATTCGTAAGCCCGCATCAAGGCCATGGTCGCGTGCTGATTGCGATCCACCTGCATGGTGACGTCCGTTTTTGAGCCACAAAAACCACCCGTGGCGGTCACAATTGCGGCTTCGGAGTAATCGTCCAAATTCAAGTCCTCCATCGGGAACTGTAAGCCCATCACGGTTTTCGATCCAGCTTGAATGAAGCGAGCGTAACACTCCGCCCTCTCTTCGTCCCCCACCGTTTTCGCCACGGTGTAGGCCCTGGTCATTCCTTCCACATAAACAGCCGTCACGATACCGGCACTTTCAGTATCCGGTGAGCACGTTCCCCCGTCCTCACTAAAATGTGCAGTCATATAGTCGTTCATCTTGAAGACAAAGTCAGAGGCTTCGGTGTCCCCGGTGAGCAGAAAATACTTGGAATAAGCCTGAGTTTGCCACGGCACGAAGGCTGTATTGGAAGTTTCGTCGAAATAGGCTTCGTAATAAGGCAGTGCCGCCTTCACAGCATCTAAATAACGTTGTTCTTCGGTGTACTCATACAAAGCACTCAGCGCGAGCAGCGCCTCGCCAGGATAGTAGTCCAAACCTGTGTCCCGATCCGAGTAAAAGAAGGTGTCGAAACCTCCATCGTCTTGTTGCAAGTACAAAATGCCATCCGCCAACTCACGCATGAGTTCATCCTTCTCAGGGTCATCAGACTCGAGCAAGTTGAGAATCATAAATGCGCTGTAGCCCAGTTTGATTTTGTCAGGCGTCGCATTCACATACGTGAAGCCATTCGTCGCGTCTTCCACCAAAAAACTTTTAAAGTAGGTCAGCCCTTTTTGAGCCAAAGCGTCGTAACGCTCGTCCTTCAAAAAGTCAGCCAAATTATAAATGGACCACAGCGCTCCCATCTCGCGCATCGCGTGACTGGAGTTCGGATGAAAGTCCGTGGCGGGCTTGTATTGATAATAAATAAAGTTCTCATTTTCATCGTTCAAAAACCACTCTCCTCCTTGCTCAATAGCCATGAGCGCACCAGACGAACCGCAGCCACTCAAAAGAACCAAACTCAGCATCAAGGTCCAAACCCGTTTCATGTAAAAAAGTTAGACGAAAACACTATACACAAAAAGGGGAGAACGCTCTCCCCTTTTTGACTCAAACATCAATCAGTACAGAATATTGGGCGGCGAATTCATCACCAACTCCTCCACCAAAGGCACCACAATAAAATCTCCATAGTAGAGATCTTCCGTGTCGTTGAGAATCGGGAAGAGATAGGCCGGAGCATACAAATCGTTGTAGGTTCCAAATTCGGTGTAGTTTTGAATTTGAGAGTAGATGAGTGTAGGAGTGCCCAAATCCAAGTTCACAACTTCGGTGGGGTTCTCCCACTGAGCCGGCGTCACACCGCCCTGTCCCGCCATGGCGAGAACTTCTTCAGCCGAGGCGCCAGGATAGCTGGAAGACTCAAAATTTTGGGAAGCATAAATCCAATTCGCGCCGATCACTTTCATGCGATGCGCATCAATGCTAACCGTGACTCCCGCTTGCCCGCCCCAAGAGGTGTAAACGGGTTTTCCATCCATCTCAAAAGGATAAGTCACGCTGAGGATGTAGTCCACTTCAGAACCTTCGCCAATGAAGTAGTCGTTCACATAAGGTGTCGTCAAAGTGCTGCGATCCAACCCAATTTCTTCAAAGAAAGCGTCGCTCACGGCAATCAATTCCTCATCGCTAGGAACATTTTCTACTGTCAGCGCCGAAGTGTCCCAGTCGGTGCACAATCCCCAAGGGCATTCGGGAGAAGAAGTGTGGAATTCATTCAAAGAAATGGACTTAGAATTAGGATCGTAGTTGACGGTGTATCCGTCGCCATCCGCCGGTTGAAGATTGGTGTAAGCGGCTTCCATTTGACCCAGGCTGTCCAAATCGAGGGCATCAAAGTCCAGTTTCACTTTCACCGCATTCGCGGGCACCACACGTTTGAGCACCTCCACCGAGTCCATGCCGGCCAAAGCCTCTCCGGTGTAATGGAAGGCGTAATTGGTTCGAACTTCAGGCAGCCACAGGGTTTCTCCTCCTCCGCCCAAACCTCCGCCTTTTTCACCTCCGTTGCTTTGGAAGGTCAAAGTACCGAAAGCACTGGGCTCAATTCGAGCAATGTTCAGACCCGAACTGGGCACTAAGCCATGCGCCAGCACCGCAATTCCCGTCACCACTGCCAGCCCGCTAAAAGCATAAGCAAGTCGAGGGAAGGCCAATCGACTGAACAAAGAGAAACGGGGAGTGGTGAAGCCACTGTCTTGGGCTTCGGCCCTTTCTCGAATGCGGCTCAGCAAGGTCTCACGCAAGTCGCGATAAAAAGCAGGGTCCATCTGAGCCTCCGGCCGCGATGCAAGAATTTCGCCAAGCACGCTGCGGAGCAAGGAATCATGAGCCTTCAAACTGGGATCCAGTTGGTAGAGCTCGTTTAAAAGTTTTGAAAGTTTTTTATCCATAAATGAGTAAGGTAAAAGAATGCGAAAAGAAAGTGGCCAGGATCATGCTGATGAGCATCAGCTGTTTTTCAACGTCCTGCAGGGCCCTGTAGAACGTCATCTTGATACTGGCTTCCGTTTTTCCAAG
The DNA here is from genome assembly GCA_943354505.1 of Candidatus Peribacteria bacterium. Taxonomy (GTDB): domain Bacteria; phylum Patescibacteriota; class Gracilibacteria; order UBA1369; family 2-02-FULL-48-14. The sequence goes on along the minus strand of CALRCE010000015.1, from coordinate 19,290 downwards.
AAAGTCGGCGATCTCCTTAAAAGAAAGCTCGTCCCATACACGCAAGATCACCAGTTCTCTTTGCTTTTCGTTTAAACATTTCAAAGCTTTTTGCACTCGCTCCTGATTTTCACTGGATTTCATGGCTTCCTCCACATCGTCTTCCCCCGCCAAGTCAAAGGCAGTTTCTAAATCTCGGGTGGGTTTATTGGATCGATAGTGATCCACCAGAACATTCCGAGCAATTTGGTAGATCCAACACTTAAAACCTCCTTTGCTCTCATCAAAACTGTCAAATTTTTCCAAAGCTTTCAAAAAAGTCTGACTGGTCAAATCTTCTGCGATCGCTTTGTTGCGCGTACGATAATACAAGTAGGCATAAATCGGCTGCGCAAATTCTTCGTAAAAGCATGAAAAAGTTTCGGAAGTGGGCATAGTTTGTGAGTTGTTTCAAAGAAGGATACGGCGTTCGGAATTAAAAGTAACAAAAAAGAGGACTCTTTTGGAGTCCTCTTTGATTTTTGCTACGGCTTGTTAGAAACGAGCATCATTGTCGTATCCTCCGTTTCCTCCACCAAAAGATTGGCGAGGTGCACGGTCTCCACCGCGGAATCCTCCACGGTTACCTCCTCCGAATCCACCCGTTCGAGGGCGGTCTTCTTGAGGACGAGCTTCGTTTACGATCATTGGGCGACCGTTGAGGTCGTAGTTGTGGAATTTAGCCACAGCTGCTTCAGCTTCTTCGATTGTAGCCATTTCTACGAAACCGAAACCTTTGCTGCGTCCGCTCATGCGATCAGAGATCACCATAGCAGATTCAACAGTTCCGACTTCAGAGAAAAGAGCACGGAGATCATCTCCGGTAGTTGAGTAAGGAAGATTCCCTACGAATAATTTTTTGAGTTCCATATACATTTACGTTTAGTAGTTGATATTACGATGTGTCGACCTACCGAACGAAACGAATGAAACTTCTACGAACGGCTTACTCATCGTATGTATTATACGCCCAATTAGAGGGCTTGGGAAGTTTAAATGTGAATAATCACTTCACTAGCAGGTTTGCGGACTTTTTTGGCCATGCCATATTTGTCTTCCGCGGAGCGATAACCCACGGCACAAAGCACCACCGATTTGAGTCCACGCGCTTCCAAACCGAGGATTTCATCCACTTTTGCAGGATCAAAACCTTCCATGGGGCAAGTATCCACGCCCGCCTCAGCGGCTGCAGCCATCAAAAATCCAAGCGCGATGTAAACTTGTTTGCCCATCCAAGCCGCTTTATTTTCCTCCGTGCGATTGGGAACATCCCCGAGCATCATTTGCTTGTAGCCGTCGAGCATACTCACCTCCATGCCGCGCACTTCAGCGGTGTATTTCACGAACTTCTCCACATCGTCGGCCGTGGCCGTTGCTTGGCGGCAAAGCACCACAAGATGAGAAGCGTCCGTCACCTGCCCTTGGTTCCAAGCCACTTCACGAACTTTGGCGCGGAGCTCAACACTATCCACCACCACAAACTTCCACAGCTCAAGGCCATAAGAAGAAGGAGCGAGGCGAGCCGCCTCCAAAATATTGGCAAAAACATCGTCAGGCACTTTTTTAGTCGCGTCAAAAGTCTTGGTTGCGTAACGCCAGTTGAGGGCTTGCAGGAGTTCCATGAGTCGAAAAGTTAGAGGGCTCTCATTCTAGTCTCGCTTTCGATGTAGGGCAAGAAACTCGGCGGGGGTGTGAGCCTCCACCAAAGGTCGAGAGGCCTTCACCAATTGTTTATCCCAGGAGACGAGGGGCAAGTTTTCCATCGCAGCAGTTACAGAAATAATCGCATCGGAAGTTTCAAGTGGAAAAGAGGTGTGAAACTTTAGAAAATTCGCAAAAAACATCGATTCCAACGGGAGGATTCGCAAGCCTCTCACTTCACTCAAGCGGGTGAATGTGAGCATCCAAGATCGAAGAAGTTCAGGGTCTTTCGTCCTTTTGTAGCCCACTTGCATCACTTCCATTAAAACTAAAATAGGGATGAGAATCGGGACTTTTTTCCGTTCTAAAAACAAGAAGAAGTCGAGACTCTGAGTATGGAAAACATCCTCAGGGATCAGCGATGAAAGGAAGACGGAAGAGTCCACAACAACCTGTTTCATATCAGCGAAGTTTACGGATTTCGTTAACGGCATTGAAGGGTTTGGTGTTTTTAGATTTCTTTGAAGTCGTCAGAAAAGAAAAAGCCTCATGCCATTCTTGATCACTGATGGGCTGAGACGAAGAGAGATGAGCAAGGTAAGTCGCATAGCTCATGAGCACAGCAACAGGTTTAGAGCGAGAGAAAACGGTCAAAACATCTGAACTTGAAGAGATCCTTTCAAGCACAGGGATGGTCTCTTTTCTAAGTTGAGAGATGGTCACGCTGTTGAGGATGGCAGCCATAATGTTACTTTAAAGTAACTCTAGAGTAACACTGCTCTGCACTAAAATCAAGCCACCTCGTACGCCACGCGCACGTGGTCTTTGTCTTGTTTCACTTTGCGAATTCGCAAAGTTCCCACCTCAGCCAAACATTTCACATGCGTGCCTCCGCAGGGCATGGCAAACTCCTCGCCGTAATGCACCAGGCGCAGTGGTTTTTCAGGAGCGATCGGCGGCACGTCATAACCGCGAGCCACCAGTTCGCCGGCTGGTAAAAATTCAATCCAGGTTTCAGCTTTGTCAGCGATCACCGCGGCACAGGTCGCTTCGATTTTCGCACGCAAGGCTTCGGCATCACCCTCAATCGTCCCCACGTACTCGTCGTAAGGTCCTTCCGGGAAGTGGTAGCCCTTGAACGGCTTCCAAATCAGGCCCAGTCGTTTCAAAGCCATGTCCACGATGTGACCACCCGAGTGCAGCCGACTGTGCAGAGCCCGTCGCGCCGGCTCCACGTGCAGCTTCACCTTCTCGCCCACTTCAAAACTGCCCGATTCAAACATGCCGCCGTGCTTCACCACCCCTTCCATGAAGCGCACTTCGTTGACACGAAAAACCCCCTTCGCTCCTTCGATCGTGCCTTGGTCAAACGGTTGTCCTCCGCCCTGCGCATAAAATAAAGTTTGATCCAAAACCACGATGGTCTTGTCTTCGAGCGGGATCACCGCTTCCACGGTGGCCTCCCCTTCGGTTTGCCACATGCTTTCCATGTAAAGAAGTCGAGTGTTATTCATAAGTCAGTTGTTTATAACAGCTATTTAAAACCTTTTAAAATAAATGTAAATTAACTGATGTCAGCAAAAATAAACAACAAGCATGCGCACACAACTTCAGCAGCTCGGTTTCAATCCCAAAGAAGTGGAAGTCTACCTCGCCCTCCTCGAATTCGGCACTCAACCCGCTTCCGTGATCGCCAAGAAAACGAACATTCCTCGTCCCACGGTGCTCTTTCTTTTCGAGAACTTGCTCAAAAAAGCCTACATTCGCAAAACCCAGCGCGGCCGCACGCAGTATTTTTACGCCGACCCAGCCGATCTCGAAAAGTCCAAAACCCTCGAACTCCAAAAAGCCCAAGCCACGCTCGAAGAAGCCCTGCCTCTGCTCAAAGAATTCAAAAACCCTTTCACCTCGCAACCCAAGGTCAGTTTTTTCGAAGGCCTCGACGGTTGCCGTCGCGCTTACTCCCTGCTCCTCGACTCCACCACCGAAGTTCTCGAATTCGCCCCTCACGACGACCTGCGCAAAATGGGCGACGACTTCATGCAAAATTTCATGACCGAGCGCGCGCGTCGCAAAATTTTCATCAAGCCCATCTGCCCTCGCAATCCAACCCACCTGCACTACAAAAAGCTCGACAAAAAACAACAGCGTGAAATCAAAATGTTCGATCCCAAGCAGGGCCGAATCTATTCTTCTATCACTATTTTTGAAGACAAAGTTCTCTTGCTCAACCTACACCAAGACGCTTTCGCGATTCTCATCCAAAACAAAGAAGTCGCCGAAACCCTCAAGACTCTGCACCACATGATTTGGGCGACCCTTTAGTTTAGGAAGAGCTCCTTACCAAGTTGCTATAATCGCGCCCATCGCAAGGATGGAAAGCAAAGAGCAGAACAGTTCGTAGAGCCAGAGCTTCACCGAGCGGCCCATCCAAATGACTTCCATGGAACTGCCCGTGACGATGAAGCCGAGCCACACCCAAAAACCACAGATCATTCCACTCAAGGCTCCGCTGCCAGTCATGTAAGGAGAAGTGGACGCGAACAAGTAAAACGCGGCCAAAACATAGGCAAAAATGAGGTTCGCCAAAAGGTTCTTGAGCATTTGAGGAATCATGTCGCTACACTTTTCCTTTCCTGTAGGATGAATCTTTGCGAGTTTCATCCAGAGTTTTCCGCCCACCGGACCGTGGAGTAAGAAGCCGATCACAAAGTTAGCGATCGCGGCGACCAAAACGGCCGTAAGATTGATAGGAAGCATGGTGTAGATTTAAAAAGTAACAACCAGAGTCTAGCGCATTCAACAGTCTTCAGAACAGAGATTTTGCTTCTTTTCAAACACACTGCACACGCCGTCCCCACAACTGTCCGTGTCGCTCTTCTTTGGGAATCCAGAACCAGACTCAAAGGCCGAACTGTCTTCTGTCGAAGCGGTGTCCCAGGTGTCTTTGCCAAGGTAAAAATATTGGCTGGGAGTTTCGTCATATTGAGCAACCCATGTTTCATAGGTGTCGGTGATGCTGCTCCACACGAGGCGTCCTTCATTGGCGTAGTCCTGGTAGTGATCGATTTGATCGGCAAATTCAGCAATAAACTCTTCACTCAACAATTTTTGATGCGCATCGATAGAAATCGTGTACATCTTTCCTTGTTCCAAAGTTCCGTCGCCCTGTGCGTCTAAAAGCGTGTCCAAGTCACTCCAGCCACTCACATAGTTCCCCACCACCGCCAGCGGTGCATCCGGATCGTGCGTCGTCCAATGCTCCGTATCTTGAGGACGCCAAACCCCAGAAACCTCCAAGCTTTCGTCGTTCACATGGCCTTCCGTTCCTCCGCCCCACAAAATTTCAGGGGTCCAAGTGTAGTCGTAAACGGCGCCTTCCACCGGCTCCCACAGAGTTTCGAGCACCGATTTTTCAAGCGGAAGCACAAGGTAGCCTCCCACCACTCCCGAGGGTTCCACGCCCAATTCTGAAATCAAGTAAGCCACATCGGCGTAGTTGTATTCGCTCTGCCCCGTGTGGTTGTGTGGATCGATGGAAACTCCCAAGTCTTCACTCAAATACTGCAGGAAGTTTTTCCCACTGGTCTCTTCGGTCCCGTGATCAAATTTGAGCGCAGCCTCCAGAAAATTCCAGTCCGATTGATAGTCGTAAGCCACTCCTTTTTCATAAAGCATCTGAGCAAAATCAATCACCAACTGTCGTTGTTCCCAAAACGCAGCTTCGTCTTCGCTAAAATCAGGCGTGTAGCTGTTCTGTTGCTCCGCATGAGTGAAGACCGAAACATAAATCACCGGGTACTCGGAACTCAACCGGTCAGAGCCCGCCTCCTCTTCAGAAGGTTCATCGATGGAGGTGCTGCCACACGCAGAGAGAATAAGAGCAGAAAGAACAAGGATTTTGAAAAGTTTCATAGTGAAGTAAAGATCTACACCATTAAACACCCTTTTTCGGAAAAACCTTACAGCAACTTGACTCTCAAGAGCGCGAGTGGTAGGGTATAGGGGTATTGGCTATTCACTCGTTATGGTTGACCAAAACATCAAAAAACGTGCCCTGCATCGAGCGAAAATCCTCAAAGGTCAACTGGAGGCCCTGATGCGAAGCATTGAAAGTGAGGATTACTGCACCTCCCTCATTCATCAATCTTACTCGATTCAAAATTCACTCAAAAGCCTGGATAAACTCCTGCTTGAGAATCATCTCAATACCCACGTGAAGCACCAAATGCAGGACCCTAAAGAACAAAAGAAAGCCATTCAGGAGTTGATCGAAGTTTACACTTCTTCTCACCGCTAAGCATGAATCTGCTCAAATCCAAACTCACACTGATTCTGCTCTTAGGCTTGACCTTCCTACAAATCTCTTTAGCGGTGTCCATGAACGCTAGCCTTCACCAAGAAACCTGTGCTTTTGACGAGCACTGCATTTTGCAATCCATCGTGCAGACCGAAACAGCCGTGCCCCCTTTGTTGACGATCGTGATCCCCAGTGTGCTTGCGCTTGTTCTAGCAAGCCATGTTGAATTCAAAAGAATAAACTTTCCTGCTCACGCAGTCGATTTTTCACTGCGGCGAACCTTGAAGGGCGTCATACAAAAAGAGTGAAGAAGTCCTAAAAGGGATTTATCACTAACTCTATTTTAAGTATGTCTAAGCAATCTTCAGATCAAAACTGGCTCACTCTCCAGATTGGAGGGATGACCTGTTCCAGTTGCGAGCTGGTGCTCGAACGCAAAATTAAAAAAATTCCCGGTGTCGAGAAAGTGCACGTGAACTGTAAGACAGGAGTGGCTGGAGTCAAAGTAGACCCCTCCAATAAACCCACCTTATCGGATATCCAAATCGCGGTAGAAGAAGCGGGATACACTCTAGGGGGCACCCAACAAGTCCTAGCTCCCGATCAAAAGTGGATAGAAATCGGGACTTTTCTTTTGGTCATTTTTGCCATTTATAAACTTCTTCAAGGTCTCGATATGATTTCCCTTGTGAGTGGAGGCACAGACTCTGCCACCTATGCGGGAATCCTGCTCATCGGTCTCGTGGCGGGAACTTCGAGCTGTTTGGCAGTCACGGGAGGCTTGCTGCTCAGCATGGCGGCCAAGTACAACGAAGTGCACGGGGGTGCGACCCCTTGGAAAAAATTCAAACCTCTTTTGATGTTCAATGTGGGACGCCTCGTCTCCTACTTTTTACTGGGAGGTTTGGTGGGAGTCCTCGGGCAATCCATCACTCTCTCTCCAAAAATGACAGGAATCACGAACATTGTGATTGCATTCGTCATGTTTTATTTGGCGCTCACCCTGCTCAAGATTTTGCCCAAAAAACTCTTCAATATTCGACCGCCCAAATGGCTGTCTCACAAAATCGCAGATCTTTCTGAGCACGAACATCCTGCCGCACCCTTCGCTTTAGGGGCGCTAACCTTCTTCCTCCCCTGTGGCTTCACTCAATCCTTGCAACTCGTGGCCTTGGCTTCGGGCAGTTTCTTCACCGGCTCCATGACGATGTTCATTTTTGCACTCGGGACCCTGCCCGCTTTGCTCGGCATCAGTGCCATTTCAGCCAGCGCAAAGGGCAGAACCTCAGAACTGTTCATCCGTTTTTCAGGAACCTTGATCTTGATCCTTGCGCTCTTTAATTTTAAGAGTGGACTCGTGCTTGCAGGAATCGACGTGCCCACGTTCTCAAAACCTTCCACCGAAGCAACGGAGTCCACGGAAGAGTCTGTAACACAGTTGGAAGACGCTCAGGTCATCAACATGACCGTGAATTCCTTCAGCTACAGCCCAGAAACTTTCACGATCAAGGCGGGAGTTCCCACCACGATCATTGCAACCGTCGAAGACGACATTTGGGGCTGCATCAGTGTGCTCACCGTGCCCGAATTCAGACTCAGTGTTTCCCTTGAAAAAGGAGAAAATAAACTGGGACCCTTCACGCCCACCAAAGACTTCTACATCACCTGTCCGATGGGAATGTTCAGCGCCAAAGTCACCGTTAGCAACTAACCCAAAACCTTATGAAAACCACCGTAAAAATTCCAGGAATGCACTGCCACTCTTGTGTTGCTTTGGTCACCGAAGTCAGTGAAGAATCCTCAGGGGTTCAAAACGTGAACGTCGACTTAAACAGCAAGGAAGTGAGCCTCGAGTACGACGAAAACTTCAATCTCGCCGCCTGGACTCAAGAGATTGAATCCTTGGGAGAAGATTACAAAGTCCTTAATCAATAAATATATGAAAAACGAGCAAGTGCAACTGGACTTGAGCGGCATGACCTGCGCCTCCTGCGCCAATTTGATCGAACGAAAACTCAAAAAAACACCCGGTGTAAAAAGCGCCAACGTGAACTTTTCGGCAGAAAAAGCACGAGTGATTTACGACAACTCAGCCACAGACATAAAAACCTTGATCGCTGCCGTGGAAAAAGCAGGCTACAAAGCCCAACTCGCCGGAACAAAGACGCCCGAAGAAGAACGACATCATAGAGAAGAAAGCATCAAAAGTTACGCCACTAAATTCCTTGCGAGCCTCATTTTGAGTCTCCCGCTGCTCTACTTCATGCTCCTCGACTTCTTCCCGATCCTCCCAGGCAAAGAATTTCTCATGTCCAAAATGGGTATTGTCTCCCTCATCCTCACCACTCCCATCCAATTCATCATTGGAGCGGGCTTCTACAAAGGAATGTGGAGCAGCCTGCGGATGAAGACCTTCAACATGGACAGCTTGATCGCCATCGGAACCTCCACCGCCTATTTCTACAGCCTCTGGCAGTGGATTCGTGGATCCGACGATCTCTACTTTGAAACCGCTGCCTTTTTAATCACTTTCGTATTGTTGGGCAAGTGGCTCGAAGCCAAAACCAAAGGACGCACCTCAGACGCCATCAAAAAACTCATGGGTCTGCAAGCCAAAACTGCTCGTGTCATTCGAAACGGCGTGACCGAAGACCTCCCCATGGAGCAAGTGGTGGCGGGGGACATCATCGTGGTGCGTCCGGGCGAAAAAATCCCCGTGGATGGAGTGCTCAGCAAAGGACACTCCGCAGTGGATGAATCCATGATCACGGGTGAAAGCATCCCCGTCGAAAAAAACGTCGGAGACACCGTCATCGGTGCGACGCTCAATAAACACGGAAGCTTCGAATTCACGGCCACTCGAGTGGGCAGCGAAAGCACTTTGGCACAAATCATTCGCGTGGTGGAAGAAGCCCAGGGCTCCAAAGCACCCATCCAAGCCTTGGCCGACAAAATTTCTGCCGTCTTCGTGCCCGTGGTGATTGGCGCGGCACTCCTCACCTTCTTGGTCTGGTATTTCTTCTTGGGTGCGACGCTGTCTTTTGCACTCATGGCCTTCACCTCCGTGATCGTGATCGCCTGTCCTTGCGCCCTCGGACTCGCTACTCCCACCGCCATCATGGTGGGAACCGGCAAAGGGGCCGAGCACGGCATCCTCATCAAAGGCGGAGAACCTCTCGAAGCCGCTTGCAAAATCAAAGCGGTGGTGTTTGATAAAACAGGAACCTTGACCAAAGGGAAACCCGAAGTCACCGACGTAGTAACCGTGGGCCTCAGCGACGAAGACGAAATTCTCAGCCTCGCCGCCAGTCTCGAAAAACTCTCCGAACATCCCTTGGCCGAGGCCATCGTGAAGCAGGCCGAAGAAGAAGCCATTGCTTTCGATGAAGTCACAAACTTCCGTGCCATTCCCGGCCACGGAGTCGAAGGCGTGGTCGGCAGTTCCAAAGTCTACTGTGGGAATCGCAAACTCCTGACCGACATCGTAAAACTCCCCGAATCCACTCTCGAAAAAGTGGAAGGTAAAATCCGCACATTGGAAGAGAATGGGAAAACCGTCATGATCCTCACGTCCGAAAAAGAAGTGCTCGGGCTCATCGCCGTCGCAGACACCCTGAAAGAAACCACCGTGGAAGCCGTTCGGGCTTTGGAAGCGCGCCACATCGAAGTCTACATGATCACGGGCGACAATCGCCGCACCGCGGAAGCCATCGCGCGCCAGGTGGGAATCAAAAACGTGCTGGCCGAAGTGCTGCCCGAAGACAAAGCGAACGAAGTGAAAAAGCTACAACAAGCGAACCCGAAGGGTTTGCTAAGCAGAAAGGTAGCTATGGTCGGAGACGGCATCAACGACGCCCCCGCCCTCGCTCAAGCAGACCTCGGCATCGCCATGGGCTCGGGAACCGACGTGGCCATGGAAACCGGAGGCATCGTTATTATTCGCAACGACTTGCGCGACGTGCTCACCGCCATTCAACTCAGCCGCGAAACCATGGGCAAAATCAAACAGAACATGTTCTTCGCCCTCTTCTACAATGTAGTGGGAATCCCCATCGCAGCGCGAGTCTTCATGTCCATCGGTCTCGTCTTGCGCCCCGAATTGGCCGGCCTCGCCATGGCCTTCAGCTCGGTTTCCGTGGTCAGCAACTCCTTGCTTCTCAAAGGCTTTCGGCCCGGCAAAACAAACTGGCTCTCCAGCACCGCTCCTTTCGTCATGACGGGAGGATTCACCGCCTTATTCTTTTTGTTCGCTCAAGTGAGTGTGCGTTAACCGATCTTTTCATCTGCAAGTTTTGCCCGCTGGGCTTGGATTTTTTCATTGTCCCCCAGTTGAGAGGCTCGACTCAAACGAAGCTCAGCGGCTTTGACATCCCCTCGTTGTAAGGCTGCTTCGGATGCCGCTAAATGCAAGTCCTGTTCGCGGTATTTGAATTGTGCGCCTTGTTCGATCAAGTCCATGGCGCTTTCGTAGTTGCTTTCCACCGCTCGCCAAGAAACCATTTTCCCGCTTGCCTCCCGCCCTATTTGAGCGAAAATTTCACCCGATAAGCGTGCCACTTCTGCATCCAAGCGCGCCTGTTCTTGTGGAGTGAGCGCTTCACGCTTTCGTTCGGATCTCTTGTCTTGACTTCCCATTCTCCTTTCGTTCAAGGCCACGGCACTTTTCTCCTCCATTTGTGGAGCAGGTACGGCGGTGGCATCATGATTCAAAGCTATTCGCTCTTGATTCAGGGTGTAGTCACCCATTGGCAGGAGCCCGCTAAATCTTCCGCTCTCTTGTAAAAGGCTTTGTGCATGTTCAATGGCCCTTCGCTGAGTGGGGTCGAAAGGCATTTCCACTGCGGCGAAACTGGAATCTTTTCCACCCGTGAATTCCACCTCCACGTAATCACGATTGATGGAATCAAGAAAATCGACGAGGTCCTTGCGAGTCGGATCCAACTGTAGGGCTTTCACTAAGGCTGACTTAGCCCCATCCACTTGCCCCAAACCCATGAACGAGGTGGCAGCCAGAAGATGATCATCGGCCTTCAAATCCACCCCTTTTTTGGCCAGAGCCTGCAAGTGCTCATAATTCTCAACCACGCCCTTATACAGATTCCTTTTGGCTAGATTTTTCATTTCTTCTCGAATGCGAATGGCCTCGGAATTATTCTTCTCACCGGCCTCTCGTTTTGATTCGGGATTGAGCAAGCCTTCTCTTGTCAAACTCTGCACCAAATCGTCTTGAATCTCCCCTAAAGCTCGATCTAAATCTTCTTGGGCTTTTGCCAAGTCCGTTTCGTACTTTTGTTCAAAAGCTTGGCGTGCACGGGCAAGAGATTGAAGTAACTCTCCTGATCCCCCGTCTAGAGCTTTCGCTTGGGCTTCCAAAGCAGCTGTACGCTGATCCATGGTCTCTCGTGCCTTTTGTTGCGCCTGCCCTGGATCCGACTCCGTGCCTGAAGCAGGATTATTGTTCTGGACTTCAGATTGCTCCATTTTTAGAGTGTGGATAAAAGATCTTCGGGATTTTCGCTGGAACGATCCTTGGCTTCCATTGCGCGGGACGCTTCTGGCAAACGCTGATGGATGAACTGCTCTGCTTGTTTTAAATACTCCGTCTGAATACCATTTTTTTGTGATTCAAAGCTTTGTTGAGCTTGCTGCATTTTTTCTTCAGCACCAAGGATCAACGCTTGCAGTTTCTTCCCTTCTTCGGTGCCGAGTTCCGGCAAACGTTCAAGCAAGGCTTGGCGTGTGGTTTCTTTAAGCGCTGGCGTTTTGAGAACGAGTGTCAATAAATCAGTATCCATAATCATAAAAGAATCTGTTAATTCTACCAGATTACAGAGTTCTGAGCAATGATGGGATGTCTGGCGGGCCATTCGGGTCTACTACCCTTTGGCAGAATTACTTGTTTGCACTGTTTTTCTCTGACAAACTGAAGTCATGCATAAAAAATACTTCATCTTAGGGACGATTGTTCTTATTGCGGGTTTAGGTGTCTATTTTTACAACCCTTTTCATTACGAAATGGTGTATGGCGAAAACTACACCGAATACCAGTATGAACCCAAGCACGGACCCGATGAAGAAGGTTACGAATTTGATGAGTTGAGGAATAATGAAGATCTTCTCAGTGAAGAAAAGACCCAGTTGCAATGGACAGCTTTCAATGACGCTTATGGGCTTGAGGAAGTCACGACCCAAGAGATGAGGGAAGGCATTTTGTTGAAACTCCAATTCCAAGATCAAATCTATGCCCTTCAAGCCCTCTCAAGCGACTACTTCAATGGTGAAACGGAATACCGGCTTTTGGAAAACGGCATCGAAGTTTTCCGTCACAAAATGGACTTCGGAGCAGAAGGGCCAGTTTATCGTCAAAATTTCATCAATGGAGATTTGGCCTTAGAATTTTGGACCAAGGAGGGGAGAGACATTTATTACAAAGGAGAACTAATCAGCGAAACTACAGGTTTCAAAAATCCAAGTTTCTTATTCACCTGGAATGAAAAGTTAGGTTTTTTTGCTGAAAAAGAAGACGGTCAAACCTATCTTTTCTATGACGGCCAAGCCGTGAGTCCGGGTTTTGATCAAGTTCACGTTATCAGTTGTTGCGCAAACTTTTTCTTTCTTCCTCAGCTTTACGAAGGGGGCCTAGTTGTATTCAAAGGCCAGCGTGGCGAAGCCCCCTCTTTTGTAGAAGTTCAGCTTTAGGCTTGCCTAAGTATCCCAATTGAGCTACAATCAAAATACAGTAACCTTCAAAAAATGAGCACCAAATCTGCCATGATACGAGCTCGTATAGAGCCAAAAGCAAAAAATGAAGCTGAAGAGATACTCAAGGGTTTAGGACTGAACCCCACTGAGGCCATCTCTATGTTCTATTATCAAATCATCCTCAAGAGAGGAATTCCATTTTCGGTGAGTCTTGAAGGAGAAGACACACCTGAAAATTATACTGAGGTGAACTCTGACGATGAACTCAAATCCTTATTGAATTTAAAGTAAATGTACAAACTCCAGATCCACAAAGACGCAGAGAAGGCTTTGAAAAAGGCACAAACAAGAATCCGAGAAAAAGCCTTCGCTTGCATTGTTTACCTGAGAGACAAGGGGACGGTTGGGAGCCCATTTCCAATTGTGCCTCTTCAAGGCGATTTCAAAAAATACAAATATTATGAAGCCAAGATCCACAAAGATTATCGGATATTTTTCCGAATAGAAGCGGACACTCTGTACATCCGTTCAGCTGGCACTCACAATGCTTTGGGAACAGGTTGATAGCTTACTTTTAAATGATGGCTAAAAAGACGAAAACCCTCCATGTCCTCAACTGGTTCCATGGTAATATTTGCACGAAGAAATGTCCTCCGGAAGTTGAACGAGAGCATTACCAAAAAATGAGAAAGTTAATTGAAGTTCACGAGGATTATCTGATCACTCACAAACTGTTCATAAAAACGATGCGTGAAAAACATAAGGTCTGCGACCTTCCAGAGAAAGAGTTTCGAAAATCCACCAAAGATTTCTGGAAACATCCATCTTCATGTCCATGGAGTTTGATACAAATAAGGTGGGTTGATCTACATTCACCTCCACACCGCGTTCTTTTTTCATCTCCACCAAATGGAGAGATCGGTAAGTACGTAATCGTTTAAAGTACATCGCCTTGAGCATCGGCACTTGCAGGTCAACATAATCATAAACAAAGGCCATTTTTTTATCTGGATGGGTACGCTGTACCCGTCCGATGTATTGGACCAGCTTGCCTTTCCATGAAAAAGGAAAAACTAAAAACAAGTGAGTCATCTCAGGCCAGTCAAACCCTTCACCGATCAATTTTCCCGTTGCAATTAAAACTTTGAAACGCCCTTGGCCTATGCGCTTGTAAAGCGTTTTCTTTTCAACTGCGCTGTACTTTCCAGCCAAAACTCCAGCATGAAGTCCTTTGACTTTCTTACGGAGCAACTCCAGTAAAATTTCTGAATGCTCAACCCTTTCCGTAAGCACCAAGCACTTTCCACCTGTCCTAACAGCCTCTATCAAGTCAAAAAGGATGAGTTCATTCCGAAAACTGTCCTGAATAATAGCCTCACTAATGAGCTGAAAATTTGAAGCCATCTTGCCAGCCAAATTGAAATTGGTGCGACGCAACTGAACCGTGGTTGGAACAGTAGGTGCAGTCAACGAGGCATCTTGATTTTTAGGGTTTTTAGCTTCGCTCAAAACAATAGGGCCAAGATAAAGCGTCATAAGTCGACTCAAATGGTCTCTCCGATAAGGAGTGGCTGTGAGCCCCAAGAGGTATTTTGCATCCAGATTTTTGACCACATCGGTGAACGTTTTTGCAGGAACGTGATGGCATTCATCGACAATCACAAAGCCGAAGATTTTCTTGAGTTTTTCCGTTCCTTGGCGCGCCAAGGTTTGATAAGAAGCCACGGTGATCTTATCCCCAATTTTCCATTTCTGAGCCCCAATCATTCCAAGCTCATCTTTTTTGAGCTCAAAGGAATTTTGAATCCTTTCGACCCACTGTTTGAGTAGAGCGTTGGTATGGACAACGATCAAAGTCTTCTGGCGCCTTTCTTTGACGCACTGCAAGGCGACCATTGTTTTCCCGAAACCAGGCTTCGCCTCAAGGATTGCATGTTCTTTTCGCATTAAATCCTGGAAAGCTTTTTTCTGATGAGGGAAAAGTTTGATTGAAGACTTAAAAATAGTCTTTGGAGAAACATAACGAGCATCAGTTACAGAAAATTCAAGTCTCTGTTTTTCTGCATAGTGAGTGACCTCTTCCAGAAAACCTCTTGGGACTAAGATGGAATCTCCTGACGTGTCCAGATTGATTATCATTCGCGGGGTATTCCAAGTGGAGTAACCTCGCCTCTCCATTTCGTAGAATTGAGGGTTAAAAAAATTCACTTTTGACTTGAGCCACTTATAAAACACAGGTGGAAGTGAGCTTTTGGGGAACTGAATGCATTCCGAAACAGTAGCGACCATTTTTGAATCTGAATCGTAACTGTATTCTTCGTCTGCAACTTCAGTCGGAGCTCCTTCATTGAAAGGGCTAAGCATACCATCCACTTGATTTTCATGAATGAGTTGAACTTTTCTTAGAAAATCCCATTGGTCTACATAAGGGCACGCCTCATCATCAAGAAAACAAGTATTTCCATCTTTTACAGAAGAGCCATTCAAAGGCAGTGCAATCAAATTACCAAAACCTTTACCAGAGTGAGCATCTTGACTAGGGAACATTCGATCGTAGGAACTTTTAGAGCCAATTTGTGCCTCTTGAAGAAGATGCACTCCCAATTTGCGAGCTTTCCAGGCAGGCAAAGGTGCTGCAAAGAAAAACCATAAATGCGCTCCATTGCCAGATCTGGATCTTTCTAAATAAGCGGGAATATTCGACACAAAGCTTTGTCTTTGAACACTCAGAGCATCTACCAGCCAAGTGCTTTCATCAAAATCGATAACGAGAAAATTCGTAGTATTATCAGGTCGAAGTGGATAGACGCCGATTGTTTCAAGACCCAGTAAGTGGGACAAAATAACCGTGTCCGTTAAAGACTTTGGAGAGCCATCGGGCAAATATTCAGGAGAGTAGCCAATAGAACCATCTTTCTGTTGCCAAAGTCTCGCATACACATCCGTGCGGGAGCAAAAGAGGATATTCATGAGATCTACCTTTTCCTGGACTTTAGGTTTGAGCATACATATTTATAGGAGAAATATAGCCCGAAAATTACAGGTCTGAAAGTACACCACGCCATTCGGGTCTAGTACCCCTGCTTCAATTCCTGTAGAATGCAAATATGTACAACTGGAACACCAACGTCGCCGTTCTTAAAAAAGATCCAGACAAATTTAAGATATGGAGCTTAGAGCAAGCCATTAATTTCGGCTTAAATGGGAAAAAAATAGATAAGAAAGAAGTGAAGAAATACTTCTCGAAACTCAAGCTGGATCCATCGCGAGCAAAATTCATTCAATTGCTACTCAATGGAGAAAATTCTCACTGAACGACAGATTGCTCTACTTGAAGAAATAGGTCGACAAGCTTTTTTATCAAAGAATTTCTATTTGAGCGGAGGCACAGCACTGGCAGGTTTTTACCTCTTCCATCGCTACTCCGAAGACTTGGATTTCTTCTCAGAAAATGAGGTTGACCCGATGCAGATCAATATCTTTTTCAAAAGCATACAAAAGACGTTCAAAATCAAGAAAATCGACTACGAACAAAGCTACAATCGAAATTTATTCTTCCTCCATTTTGATGATGAAATTTTGAAAATGGAGTTCACCTACTATCCCTTTCCAAGAGTTAAAGAAGGTCAACGAAAATTTGGTGTTTCTGTCGACAGTCTTTTAGATATCGCCGTAAACAAACTGTTCACCATCTACCAGCGCTGCAAAGCCCGAGACTACATTGACCTTTATTGCATCTGCAAAAAAGAACAACTTTCAATAAGTGACTTGATTAAGACGGCAAAAATCAAATTCGACTGGCACATCGATCCCATCCAACTTGGCACACAATTCGTCAAATCCACGCAGGCCGAAGATTATCCTCGTATGATTCAAGAGTTGGACGAAAAAATCTGGCAAAACTTCTTCATTGAAGAAGCGCAGAAGCTTGCACCAGACATCCTGAAATAAAAGGCAGCAGCAATTGGTACGAAGGCACCCACGAACCAATTATCACAAAGGATCAATGGGAGGCGGCACAGAAGGCCATAAAAACGTTTGAGAAGAGTAAGTGGGGGAACAAGAGTTTCTACTTCAGCCGCCTTTTCAAATGCGGCTCATGCAATTCAGGTATTTGTGGCGTAACTCACATGAACAGGCATGGCAAAAACTATACCTACTACAGATGCAATAGGTATGGAGGAACTAAGCTTTGCCACGAAAAGTACATACGGGAGGAAGAGCTGATCGAAAGCATTGCCCAGCTTGTGGACGAGTTCAAAGCTAAAGAGCTTCGGATCCATAAGAAAATAACTCGGGAAGTTCAAAAGATGAATGAACTCCATGAAATAACGATGGGTGAAGGGGCGAAAAAAGTCACGGAACGAGAATACATTCATTACATCTTGAAAAGCGGAAACCCAGTAGAGAAAAGAGATTTTTTAGCGACTTTGGAAGGTCAACTGGTCTTGAAAGAAGGAAGGGTTATTCTCAAGGAGAACTAAAAGGATGCGGAGTAACAACATCTACAAAAAGAATATTTCCCAGGTTCCATGACATGAGTACATTTCTGGCATGGGATAGGATTATTTTTGATTGCATCTTCAAGGGAGTAGATTTTCTTCGCGTTTTCCTGGCATTCGGGGCACGACTTCTCCCCAGCGATTATCCCCACCTTTTTAACGATTCCACTAAGTTTATAAGATTGTAAATAAACTTGATTTGACTGTTCAATCAACTGAGACGGATTACGACCTTCTTCGTTGAGAAACAAAGCCATTTGATAATAAAGCATTTGTTGGCGATGTAGGTCACCGATAGATTTTGTAATTTCGTTATTATAAAGGCCCCAAATAACATCCCGACCCGATGCTTTAGATCCAAAGTGTTTACTCAATTCATCACGTTTCTTTTGAAAATCTGATTCTGAAACGCCGAAGTCTTTTAAAGGTCGAAAGAGAGCAACTGCCTTTGAGTCTGCCTCTGTTAACAGAGTAGTCGGGAATAAGTTTTGACTGGATCTAATGAAAATATCTCTACCGCAATCAAGGCATTTAGACTTCCGAGTCGGAACTTTCTCAATTAATACTCCACAATATGGGCAAACATTAGGGGGTATTTTAGGTTCAACTACTTTTTTCGAGAAAAAACTAAACATATTTAGACTCTAGTACAAAGACTGTTCTAAGTCACGAATAGCCAACATCCAGTGCTAAACATACTCCACGCTACATCTGCAGATTTAACCCAATGCCCCTTCCCCTCTCGGTATCGGGAATTGGACCCTTCGCTGGCCTTAAACCAAAAACTCCTCCTTCAACAGAGGAGCAATTTCAAAAGGTTCGGCAAAAATTCGACTCTCTATCCTCCTAGGTCTTAGGGTCATAGGTTCAAATGATGCACGTAGTGGCGGTGTCTGTTTGAAAATATTCGAACGGAACTGGCTGGGCTCGGCGGGCGGAATTCCCCCCACACCCCCCTTCCGCCCGCCTCGCCTTGAACCGGAGCGGGAAGGACGATTTCAAGTTTTTCTTTGGCGGCAAATTATTTACAGAATTTTAATAATTGCTTTCAGGGCTTCGACTTTGTTTTCAGCGTTTTTAAAAACAAACCCATCTGATCTTTTCCCTTCACTCTCTCGTCCAGCATAAGTAAACTCAATCTGTTCTAATTTTGTTGGATCATAGATGATTATGATGTCGATACGTATCGGATGATGGGGCTCACGCCATGTTAGATGGTAGTTCGGCCACGTAAATATACTGAATATTTTGGTATCTGCTTTCACATGATAATCAAAGGCAAAAATATCTATGCTTTTGCCTTCGTTATTTTCGTATCTATCACCTTCTCGGTTTGGATCATATCTATCATGACCAAGCTCTTTTATTACCCCCACCACCTCATCAATAGTTTTTCCAGGATGTTCACATGAGGCAATACAACGAACAGCAATATGCTGTCCCATAAATTTTTGTTTGATAAAATCATCTACCTTTACACCAATCGCTTCATGGTCGGGTTCGGTATCTACTTGGTATTCAGGAAGATGTATTTCGTAAACTGGTATGTTATCCATAAAATTATTTCAATAATTCTTCAATAGAAACGCCGAGGGCTTTCGCGATTTTTTCTACCATAAGCACAGACGGCGTTTTAATGACTCCGCTTTCAATCTTGGTAAGTGTCGTATATTTCACGCCTGACTTTTGGGCAAAATCCTCTTGCGAAAGCCCTAATTTTGTTCGGCGTTTCTTGATATTTTCTCCTATGTTATTTTCAGTTGCCATACTTGCAGTATCTTGATAGTATTAAAATGATTTGATACACTATCAGTATCATACTATCAAAAATCATGATTTTTTTCAATTCAGAAAAGAAAAGCCCGCTTCTGGCCTTCATAAAGTTCGAGCCGACATTTTTGACAGGTTCTTTGGCAGTTTGCCTTTCCGCTCCGGTTCCCGCCTTCACTCACGAGTTTCGGTCGGGCAGGCAAGGCGAGGCGGGCGGAAGGGGGGTGTGGGGGGAATTCCGCCCGCCGAGCCCAGCCAGTTCCGTTCGGATATTTTCAAACAGACACCGCCAAAATTCGGAATCAGAAGAAACGGACAAAACGGGGTCGCGCCGAAGGCGCGACACTAATGCATTCC
>CALRCE010000014.1 GCA_943354505.1 Candidatus Peribacteria bacterium | reverse complement strand
GCAGAGGTTCAGACTTCTATTCAAGCGGCTTCTTTTGGATCGGTGCTTTTGCTCGAAAATTTGCGCTTTCATCCTGAGGAAGAGGCCAACGACCCTGTTTTTTCTGCGGCTTTGGCGGAAGGCAAAGACCTCTACGTGAGTGATGCTTTTGGTACGGTTCACCGTGCCCACGCCAGTACTGTTGGGGTGACAAAACTCCTCCCCTCTTACGCTGGATTTTTGGTGAAGAAAGAGGTGGAAGTTTTGAGTGAGATTTTGGAAAGTCCTAAAAAGCCGGTGGCCTTGGTTATGGGTGGAG
Source organism: Candidatus Peribacteria bacterium (assembly GCA_943354505.1). Lineage (GTDB taxonomy): Bacteria > Patescibacteriota > Gracilibacteria > UBA1369 > 2-02-FULL-48-14. The sequence continues at coordinate 31,647 of CALRCE010000014.1, read as the reverse complement.
CAAAAATCGACACTAAAATCGGAATTCTGGAGAAATTTCTCAATATTGCCGATGTGTTTGTGATCGGTGGAGCTTTGGCCAACACCTTTTTGGTGGCTCAAGGTAAACAAGTAGGAACTTCTTTGTGTGAAGTGGAAAAGATTGAAGTCGCGAAGCAGTTTTTAGAGGCTGCTGCGGGTAAAACGGTTTTGCTTCCCACCGATGTAGTCATTGCAGCTGACGTGACCCCCGGCCTTCCCACTCAAGAAGTTTCTGTGGATGCGGTTCCTGCGGATCAAAAGATTTTGGACTTGGGCTCCAAAACAAGAGCAGCGTTTGCGGCTGGACTCATCGGAATGCAAACCGTTTTGTGGAATGGTCCCATGGGACTTTATGAGCAAGAGGCCTTTGCCGCTGGAACCAGAGATTTGGCCTTGGCTCTTGCTGAACTCCCTGCCGTGAAAGTGCTGGGCGGTGGAGATACCATCGATGCGTTGGCCCACTTCGGTATTCCCACCGAAAAATTCACCCATATCTCTACGGGAGGCGGTGCCATGCTTGAATTCCTTGAAGGTAAAATGCTTCCGGGTGTGGAAGCTTTACTAGCTTAAGAAAATTGCTCCGAGCGCATACACACCGATTCCCATCCAAATGATGTTGAGGATGAAGGAGGGATAGGCTTTGCTTTTGTGTGCGTTGATGAGCAAGCCAAAGGCTCCAAAAAAATTGAGGGCTTGATAGGGCAGGGACTGAGCTTCCAGCCAGCCAAAACTTCCTAAAGCGTAGGCGACTAAGATGCAGAGTGCGCCGAACCAGCCGACGATTTCGTGAGGCTCGTCGAAGTATTCTATCCATTTCATGGGCGTGGGGTTAAGGATGAAAGATAGGTTTCTAATAAAATTTGGGCCGCACGGCTGTCCCAACGTGTGTCTTTGGTCGCGAAGCCATGAAGGTTTTTCGCGAACTCGGTGCTGAGACGCTCATCCGCTTTTAAGATCGGGCACAACTTTTCTAGTTCGTCTATCCATACCTGCACCTTTTCGGTTTGTTCGGTGCGAGATCCATCGAGCTTCACAGGCAGTCCCACCACACAGCCCGAGATTTTTTCTTCTAAAATAAAAGATTTGATTTTAAGCAGTCCTTCAGATTCCGTTTCGTATTCCACTTCGGGTCTTGAAAAAGCCACTTGCTGTTTGGGGTCACTGATCGCCACGCCGGTTCGGCGAGTTCCAATGTCGAGGGCACAAATTTTGCCTGCGGGGAGTTGCACCTAGGCAGCGGTTACGGTGACGTGAACGGTGGATTTTACGTCTTTGAATAGGTCGATTTGAATCGTGTAGGAGCCTGTGGTTTTGATCGGATCCATGTGAATCTGCTTTTCTGGAATGTCTGCGCCCAGTTGAGTGAGAATGGCGGCTCGAAGTTCTCTTGGGTGAAGGGCGGCGTAAAGCTTGCCTCCATCGCTGCTCTTTTCGTTTAGAGTGAGCCCCTTCCCTTCGATTTTTTCTTTGACGGCCATGGCACTTTCCTTCATGTTTTCAAGTTTTTCAACAGCTTTGGCTTTTTGGGCTTGCACCAAATTTACTTTTCCTGAAGTGGCTTGGGTGGCCAATTTCCTTGGTGCCAGAAAGTTTTGATAGTAGCCGTCGGATACTTCTTTAACATCGCCTTTTTGGCCGAGCCCTTTGATGTGTGTGGTGAGGATGACTTTCATGAGATTTTGTGAATTTAATTGAATTCCCACTCTGTAATATTGACTAATCTGTCCTTGGGAAGCAAGAGTTTTTGGAACTCTACTCCTGTTACTTTTGCGTCCACAACATAGTAGAAGGTCGGTGTGTAAAGGAAGATAGCTGGAACATCTTCTGCGATGGTGCTGGCCAATTTGTTGAGCATTTCGGCACGGTCGCTGGAGTCGAAGCTGCCACGGATTTTTTCGATTAAGAGGTCAGCGGAAGGATTTTGATAATTGGATAGATTGAAGCCCGTTTCGCTGGCTTGGCTGGAATGCCAGTACGCGAAGGTGTCCAAATTGTAGCCCAAGCTTTGTCCATAGAGTAGCATGTCGTAGTCTCGAGTGCGGATTTTTTCGCTCAACTCATCCGCTCCGTAAGCTTCGATGGTGACCTGAACCCCCACTGCGCCCAGTTGTTTTTGAATCAGTTCTGCGGTGGTTTTTGCCGTTTCTTCTTGAGGGTCGTTGACTCCTGAAAAGTCGCGGCGTACGAGCCTGAGATTGAAGATTTCTCCTGCTTCATTGGTGCGATATTCGTCGCCTTCGTTCCAGACCCAACCAGAATCGAAGAGAGCGCCCATGGCCTCCTCTTTGCTCCAGACGTTAATCCAGTCTCCTTGATTCAACTCGAGGAGTGGAGTGTCGATTTGAACCGCCCCTCCAATGGCGCTCAGAATATCTTCTTTGTTGATCGCTTTTGAGAGTCCTAGACGCGTCTTGTTTTTAGTGAGAAAGGCCGAGTCGGTGTTGAAAAATAGGGCGGTGTACTGAGGAAGTTCATACTCGTAACTCACCAAATCGGTGAGATCCATTTCTTTCATCAGGCTGCCTTTGATTCTGGCGGCGCCATGCCAGGTGGAACGATTTTCGGTGAGAGCGGTGATGGTGGGATAAGCCACGAATCGAACACTTTCTAGGCTTGGTTTTTCACCATAATAGAGATCGTTGGCCACGAGTGTGACGCTGCTGCTACCGTCGTCGTTGAAGGAATAGGTTTCGTCGACTTTGTAAGGCCCGGTTCCTATGGGCATTTTATTGAAGTCGTTTTCATCCAAATCCGCTACAGCTACGGTTCCTAAGATGTGTTTTGGCAGTAAGCCAACTGTGAGTGAAGTGAAAAAGAAGGAATTGGGTGAGTTGAGCGTGAAAGTCACCGTTCGACTGTTGGGTTCTTCGATTTTCACCCCGTCAAAGTTGGATTTGAGCAAAATGTTGCTGAAATCAGGAGATTGAATGACTTCCGCAAAGGTGAAATAGACATCGTCGGCTGTGACAGGTTCACCGTCTTGCCAAAAAATGTCGTTTTTCAGCGTGAACGTGTAGGTCATTTGATCGTCACTCAAGGTGTGAGTGGCCACGTCTTCTTCAAAACTGGCGGTTTGAGGGTTGTACTTCACTAAACCCGAAAAAATCAGACTCGAAATGTCCGCGTCCGCTTCACTGAATTCGGTGAAAACCGGGTTCAAATGGGTGATTTCCCCTACGATTCCTTCGGTGTAGGTTTTGCTTTGGTTGGCGTTGAAGGTGAAAAAGGTCTGAAAAATCACCGAGAACGAGCTTCCCAGAAAAACCAGAAGGAAAGCTCCTGCGACCCATCGTTCCTTTGGTGAGAAGGACTTTAAGGTTCGTACGAAGAGATTCATTAGATGAAGTTAAGCGTGATAGAAAGGGCGATGAACACAATCAAAAACAAGACTGTGGTTCGCGCCAATACTTTCTCGGCACCTCGTTTAGTGGTTTGATAGTTGGCTCCCACTCCTCCGATGGCCTCCCCTAGGCCGCTGCCTTTTTCTTGGATGAGGATAAGAAGAATGAGTAAACCTCCTGAAATTTGTTGAGCGATGAGTAGTCCTGTTTGCATTTTAGTTGTCTTTTATGAACAAGTGAATCAGCCAGTTTGCGACGCCAAAGATAGCGGCTGCAAGGAGATAGGTCAAGGGCCTGTCCACGGTCATGCTGAGTCCGGTGAAATCCATGGTGGTGAGCAAGTGTTGAGCCACGTAGAGGATCAAGGCGTTGATCACGATCAGAAATAGTCCTCCGGTGATGAATACGAGCGGGAAAGCCAGGATTTTAAGGAGAGGTTTGAGGATCAAATTGAGGACGCTCACGATGGCGGCCACAATCACAAAAGTGGGAATTCCGCCTTGGAAGCTCATTCCTTCGAGGACTCGACTCACTAAAAAGAGAGCAAGACTGTTGGCAAGAAGCGTATAGAGGATACTCATGGGCGTGGATTAAGCGTGACTTAGGTTTTCTTTATCGCAACTTTACCAGAGAATCCGTCGATTTCGAAGTCTTTTTCTAAATCCCACTCCATGTCGCCGCTGACCTGTAGATCTTCAGCCAAGGTTTCGGTTTTAATGGTGTCTGAGAATTGAGTGACCGCTTCTTCCAATTTGCCACTGGTCTTAATCTGGAGTTGGATGCGATCACTGACTTCGTAACCCGCTTCTTTACGTAAATCTTGCACCAAGCGCACCACTTCGCGCATCAAGCCTTCTTGATAAAGTTCGTCCGTGACTTCGATGTCGAGAGCCACCACCACTCCTTCTTCGGATTCCACGTCGAAGCCTTCTTTACCTTTGAACGCGAGTTCGATTTCTTCGGGAAGCAGGGTGAAACCTGCCACTTTAATGCTGTGGTCTTCTTGGACTTTAAAATTCCCTGCCTTGGCTTCTTGGATGATTTTTTGAACGTCTTTACCGTATTTGGGTCCGAGTAGTTTTGAGTTTGGAACGGCTACGTACTGAGCCACTTCCCCAGCATCCTTCAAAATTTCAAGATTTTTAACATTGAGTTCTTCGAGGATCACGTCCTTTTGAAGTAAAACCACCTCTGGGTTCACGGATTTTGGTAAACCAATGGTGACCGTGGTTAGCGGTTGACGCACACGGATTTTTTTACCCGCTCGAATGGCGTGACCAAGATTCACGACACGACGTGCGAGGCCGATTTCCTCGTCTAGTTCAGGTTTGATTTGAGTTGTGTTTGCGGTGGGCCAATCGCTGAGGTGCACCGAGTCTTCGCCCGTGAGATTGCGATAGATCTCATCGGATAGGAAAGGCATGAAGGGTGCGAGTAATTGAGAAAACTTCACGAGCACCGTGTACAACGTTTGGTAGGCTTGGGATTTATCCCCATCGTTTTCGGATTTCCAGAAACGGCGTCGACTGCGGCGGATGTACCAGTTGGACAAATCGTCCACAAAGTCGATGAGCGGACGAGTGGCCTTGGTCAAGTTGTAGGCCTCCATGTTTTCGGTCGTTTCTTGCATGACTCCGTTGAGTCTGGAAAGGATCCATTGGTCGAGTTTGTGGGCCGGTTGGGTCTCTAAAAGAGTGGGTTGCACGCCGTCGATGTTGGCGTAGGTCACGTAAAAACTGTAGGTGTTCCAAAGCGTGAGGGTGAACTTCTTCATTAAGTCTTCCACGTGTTGTTCTGAGAAGCGCACATCTTCGGCGAGGGGTGCGGTGGAGCTGTAAAGGAACATACGTGTGGTGTCGACTCCCTTTGCTTCAAAAAGTGCGTTGGGGTCGGGGTAATTCTTTTTGCGTTTGGAAAGTTTCTCTCCATCGGCGGCGAGCAAAATTCCATTCACGATCACATTTTGGAAGGCGGGTTTATCGAAGAGCAAGGTCGCGAGCACGTGCAAGGTGTAAAACCAACCACGGGTTTGGTCGACTCCTTCGGCGATGAAGTTGGCCGGAAAGTTCTTTTCGAATTCTTCTTTGTTTTCAAAAGGATAGTGCAACTGTGCGTAAGGCATGGCCCCGGACTCGAACCAGCAGTCGAGCACTTCGGGGATGCGTTTCATCGTGCCATTACAAGAGGTGCAAGGCAAGGTTACTTCGTCGATGTAAGGTTTATGAAGGTCGAGCTCCCCGTCGCGTTGAGGCAAGACTCCCCCACTGCGTTTGCCGAGTTCTTCCACGGAGCCGATGCATTCTTGAGCTTTGCAGTCTTCACATTCCCAGATAGGAATTGGGCAGCCCCAAAAACGGTTGCGAGAAATGTTCCAGTCGCGCACGTTTTCGAGCCATTTGCCGAAGCGACCTTCTTGGATGTGGTCGGGTTGCCAATGAATTTTTTTATTGTTGGCGATGAGCTTGTCTTTGATGTCGGTGACGCGCACGAACCAGCCTTTGGTGGCATAGTTCAAAAGTGGTGAATCACAGCGCCAACAGTGTGGGTAGCTGTGACGGTAGTTTTCTTTTTTGAAGAGCACACCTCTCTTTTGCATGTCTTCGGCGATGTTTTGATCTTGGGTTTTGGCGAACTTCCCTTCAAAGCCTTTGACGGTTTCATCGTAAGTCCCGTCCATCTTCACATTCAAAATAATGGGAAGCTCGTGCATGCGAGCGGCTTCCATGTCGATTTCTCCGAAGGCCCCATTGATGGTCACGATACCGGTTCCATCCTCGTCGCTCACGTAATCCGTTGCTACCGTTTGGAAAACTTTAGCTGATTTTTGTACCTCAGGGTGATCGTTGTAAAAGTCGAAGACGTGTTTGTATTTTTTGCCAACGATTTTTTCTCCTTTGAATTCTTCGATGACTTCGTAGGCCAAGTCCGTGTTCGCAAAAACCCACTCAAGACGTTTCTTCGCACAGATGAAGTTGCCACGCTGCGTCTTCACTTTCACGTAGTCGAAGTCAGGTTTCACGGCCAGTCCCATGGTGCTGGGCATGCTCCACGGGGTTGTGGTCCAAGCCACAAAGTAAGTGCCGGATTCGTCCACCAGTTCAAACATGCCCGTCGTGGAAAGGTCGGTCACGTCTTTGTAGCCAAGAGACACTTCAAAGTTCGAAAGTGGCGTTGCGCAACGAGGACAAATTTGCATGGCTTTGAAATCTTGATAGACCATTTTTTTATCCCAAATGCTTTTGAAGACCCACCAGATGGACTCCATGTAGTTGGAGTCGAGCGTTGCATAAGAATCGTCAAAATCCACCCAGCGTGCGATGCGGGTCAAAAGTTCTTCCCACTGTGCGGTGTAGCGAAATACGGATTCGCGACACTTGGTGTTGAATTGTTCCACGCCCATTTCGAGAATGTCTTTGCGTCCATTGAGGCCGAGTTCTTTTTCTATTTCGTATTCCACGGGCAAACCATGACAATCCCAACCGTTGGTGCGTGGCACGTAAAAACCTTTCATGGTCGCATAACGCGTCACGGCATCTTTAAGAGAGTTGGCCATGATGTGGCCGTAGTGCGGAAGTCCGTTGGCGAAGGGAGGTCCGTCGAAGAAGACGAACTTTTCACGGCCTTTGCGTGCTTCCACCGAACGTTCAAAAATCTTGGAAGCTTTCCAATATTCGAGGTGTTTGTGCTCGATGTCGGGCAAATGGGTTTTGGGGTCTATGGGGCGGTACATATGGATGTATATTAGAGAGTCAAAGGAGTGGAAACAAGAGATTTAAAAAACCTCGCCGGAGCGAGGGGTTTTGCAGCGCAAAAATTCCTCTCGCTAGGCGAAGGAAATAATAATTTGAGCTGTAGCGGACCTTGTTTTCATGGTGTGATACTACTGGAAAACTGTCTTTACGTCAAATCAGTGTCATCTTCATGCAAGCCACACTCCCGCCGGCTTTCAAAAATTCATCCGTGGGACTAACCCGGATTTGGAAGCCTCTGGCTTCGAGTGCTTGGATGACACGAGGACTTCTGCCGTTCATGATGATGAGATTCCTGTCCGCTAAAATGTGAGAGTTGCAGGTGAAGTTGCGGCCTTCTTCTTCGGTGAGTTCGATGAGATCGGTGAAATAAGCGCGAATGACTTCTTGAGAAGCTTCATCAAAAGCCATGATGTTACAAAGTGCGATTTCTTTAGTGATGGGCGCGAGGCAGGTGTCTAAATCGTAGAACCATGGATCGACGAGGCGCAGTGATTTGACTTCGAGACCCGTGATGCGTTCTACTTCGCGATGGGTTTCAGGCTGGGTGCGGAAACCATGACCACCCCACAAGAAGCTGCGATCGGCATTGTAGAGAATATCACCGGTGCCACTGCAACTGAGGTGCTCGGGCAGTTTGTGGACTTGGTAGCCTTGTTCGCGAAACCATTTCTCAATGTGAGGACTTTCGCCCTTTCGTTCCTCCTTGGCCATGTTTGAAATCAATACATTTTTCTCGCCGTTTGGACCCTTGAACGTGAGAGCGGCATTGGCGGTGAATACCATGTCTGGGAAACCTTCTTGCCCTTCAATCACTTTATAGTCCACGCCGAGTTCGTCGTAGATTTTTGTCATCGCATCCCACTCTTCTTGAGCTTTGGTCTTGTTGATGTTGCCGAGTCCCGCCTCCATGTAGGGATTGATCACGTAAGTAACGTCAAAGAACTTTGGCGTGCATCGGAGGATTTGCATAAAAGCGTTGGATAGATGTTCTCCTCTTATTTATCACACTCTTTACCTAAAACTCAAATGAATTGCTTCCTTTTGGCGCACTGTGCTAGCGTTGAGCCACTTAAATTTTTCCATGCGCCATTCCCTTGTTCACCCCTCCGCTTATCTTCTTCGTTACGAAATTCGAGAGATCGTGGATTTTGTGCAAAAGCTGACGGAATTGGATCCGTCGATGAAGATTGAGAATGAAAATATTGGAGACCCCATTGCAAAAGGGTGGCCGGTGCCTGGGTTCATGAAGGACTTACTCAAACAAGAAATTGATAAACCCGGAGATGCGGTATTTGGATACACGCATTCCCGTGGAGCGATCCCGGTGCGCAAATGGATTGCGGAATACTCCCGTCGTTTTTCACCCAACAGTGAACTCGACTACGAAGACGTGCTGATCACCTCTGGCTTGGGTGCGGCTATTTCGATGATGTACCAAATGCTTCCCAAAGGAGCTCGCATTTTGCAACCTTCCCCGGCTTACCCTACGCATGGAGCCTTTGAATCCTTTTCCGAAGGAGAAGAGGCGTTGACCTACAAGCTCGACCCAGACAATGGATGGGCCCCCGATTTGGCCGACATGGAGGATATGATTGTGCAGCATCCCGAAGTGGCTGGGATTTTAGTGATCAACCCTAACAATCCCACTGGTGCGATTTATGGAGCAGAAACTTTGGAAAAAATCGTGCAGCTTGCTGAAAAATATCAACTCATGATTTTGTCCGATGAGATTTATTTCCGCATGGTTTACAACGGATTCACCTTTCCTCAAGTCACGGAAATCGCAAAGAATCGTGTGCCGCTGATTGTGATGCGTGGACTTTCTAAAGATGTGCCTTGGCCCGGTGGACGCAGTGGTTGGGTGGAATTCCACAACGTGAATTTGGATGCGGACTTTAAGAAATATGCCGACAGTGTGAAGCGCCGTGCGCTTCTCGAAGTGTGTTCCACGCATTTGCCTCAAGTGGTGATGCCAAAGGTCTACGATCATCCAGAATTTGCAGCGTGGCTGGCGGCGAACAATCAACTTTTGGAGCGCAACAGTCGCGTGATCACCGAAAAGTTGAAGGCTGTGAAAGGACTCAAGGTGAACGCTACGAATGGAGCCTTTTATATGATGCCGATTTTTGAAGAGGGTACTCTCAAGGCTCATCAAACTTTGCCCATTGCCAATGAAGCGGTGAGAAAGTTTGTGGAAGAAAAAACGTCTGATCCCGACATGGCGCTCGACAAACGCTTCGTCTACTACCTCGTAGCTTCGACTGGAATTTGTGTGGTTCCGGCGACCGGCTTCTTCAGTCCTTACTACGGCTTCCGTGTGACGACTCTGACTCGTGATCCTGCTCGTTTGGATGCAATCTATGCGACGCTCGCGAAGGCTATTGAGTCGTATCTGGAGAGTTAGGAGTGTCGTGAACGACGGTATCTACTCGGTCTATCTCATGACAAACAGCGAGGAAGAGATTGTGGGTCGTTTCTGCAGCCACCGTTCTCTGAGTGATGGTTCTCCCGCTGATATTGTCTATTTTTTGTACCATCACTTGGTTGGCGTTGACATCCAGTCTCTCTATTCTTAAGGTCCAAAGACCCATATCGAAAACTCCTGCTTGAGAACTTTCGGCTAACCATTGTTCCACTTCACCTTTCACTTTATTTATTCTAGTTGTTTTATCCAGGAACCCCTCAAGCGAGGATCTGTCGGCTAGGACCATGGTTGTATTTGCCTGAGTCGTAGATCTATAAGCCATGAGTTCCACATCCAGCCTTTCTTGTTCAGAAGAATGATTTACAGCTCCTACTAAAACTGCGCTCAAAGCTGCTACTAACAGTGGTGATCTTTTATTAGAATTATTCATAGAATAGTGATGAGTTTTCCTTATTTTTATAGGGTTGTCAACCTAAGCTCTTCCTCATCACTGCTGCTTCCACGAGATCGTCTTGAAAGTCGATGTCCATGGAGCGTTTGAGGAGAATGGTGGAGGTGAGGTTGCGGTGGAGGAAGTGATTGGGTTTTTGGGGACCGAGTTCGATGCTTAAAATTTCTTCGCAGAGACGGACGTCCTCCAAAAGTTCCTTAGCCCAGCTTTGTGTTTCGGCAAAGGTTTCAAGGTTTTCGGTGTTGAGGTACTTGCCTGCGTGGGTCAATTCAGAACGAAGGGTGAAGAAATGTTCTTCCAAAAGAGGAAGTAGCCCCTTCTCTTTGGCCAATTTGAGGGCCCGGCCGGTTCCAATGAATTCGGGAGGTACACCGAGGGAATAGCAGGCCCCGGTGAAGGTGATGGCGCGAGGCAATTTGATCTCCCCCACTCCACGGTTGTAGCCGAAGAGTCCAATGTGTTGCACGCGTTCGCGACGGCTTGGGATGTGTTTGGCCATCTCGTTGATGAGCGGAGCAAAATTTTCGAGGGTGGGGCGGTAAGTGCCTTTGAAGAGCTGAATGAGTTCGTTTAGTTTTTCGAAAGTTACATCGTTAAAAAGTGGAGCTTTCTTTTTTGGAAGTTCTTCGGCGATGAATTTGAGGGCGGCTTGCACTTCCTCTTGAGGATAGTCGTAACGAAAGGCGGATTGGATTGAGACGGTGCGAACCCCTTCGTATTGAGGTAACACTTTTTCGATGTTTTCGGGATTGAGGCCGCCGCGGAACGGAAGTGAACCGCTGCCGATAATCGGGTACATGGGAATGCCCGTTTCTTTTTCGAGGCGTGCGATTTCGCGGAGCGCGAGGCGCGACGCGAGCACCGCGGGTACAAAGCCGGCGTTCAAGGCTGGATCGGAGCGAGCGATGAATACGCGAAGGTAAGGCGGATCTTTTTTGAAGTGTTCTTTGTGCAGTCGTAGAAATTCCGTGAGTACGGTGGCGCAACCTGCGAGGTCGTCCACACTTTCAAAAAGAGGAACGATGTGGATGTAGCCCTCGCCCATTCGATTGCAATCGGTAGCGTCTTCGTCACAGAAGATTTGTTCGTGCAGTTGAGCTGTTTTTTGAAAGGTTTTTTGAATGTGAATGAGTTGATCCGCGGATTTAGTCATGGGCAAAATCAGCTCAAACACCGGTGGCGTGTTGAGGTCTAAGGACTTCATGAATTCCCCTGCAGACAGCACGCTCATGTAGGCACGTGCGAGTTTGAAGGATTTTTCTTCCCAAATGTTGGGAATGCGCAAGGTGATGAAGCGATCCTTCCCCAACTGATCTTTTTTGAAGGCTTCAAAATAATTGGTGAGCAGACGTTCGATCATGCCTTCGTCGGCGAATTTACCTTCCCAGTCCCACATGTATTCGTCACAGCCGAGTCCAAAGAAACTCTGATAAATTTCCTCGACTTCTTTGTGCGTGTTGATGAAGGGGTCGTCTGTCCAAAAAGGTGCAGAGGCATTGTCGGGATGCTGAGTGGCCATCAAGGATGGAATTCTGCGAGTTTGGACGGGGTTGAACATGGTTCTAGATTACCTCAAGCCCACTTGGCTTTCTACGTAATCTTTTATTCGAGTCAGCCGTCGTCCTCCTTGTGAGGTTTCCATCACTCCATCGTGACCCAGAAATAGACTTGATCCAGCATCGACCAGCCACGAAATGACTTCTTTGCCCGAGTTTGCTTCTAGGCGGCTTCCACCGTGGCATACGACGTTTATACTCTCAAGATTTGGCCATTCTGTTTTTACTGAGATGGCATTGGCTGCAGCCAGCTCTATCCTCCAACTCAAAGGTTCATTGTGAGCAAAGAAGATGAGGTGCTCTGCCTCTGTGTGTGCAATGGTGTTTGCAACTTCTGTGTAAGAAGTTCCCATGGGCTGGATTTCCAACCGTTGATCAACCTCTGGATCCAATTCTTGTAGAAGGTCTTTTACGAGATGCTCCTTGTTTCCTTCGAAATCAAGGTTTGACAGGATTTGATCCCAGTATAGATTCGAAGAATCGATGGAAGTATCGCCCAGTTGAAATTCTTGGACTTCCCCCTCGTCAACGCGTAGTACGATTGAAATTTGGTATTGCGTGTCTTGACTTACATCTTTGATGGTTTGAATGGCGGTTTCAAGGGAGTGATGTCTGTTTGGGCCCGCTGCAATAATGAATTGAAGAGTATCCGATGCTTCGGCGTGAACTGAATTAAGACCGACCTCGATTTCTTCGGATAAATCTCTTATCTCACAACTCGGACTAAAGGTGATCTCAGGTCTGCCTTCATTTCCTGTTTGTGAAAGGTGCCCACCTCTTATGAGGAACAGTGGAGTGAGTCGTGCGAGTTGAGATAGCTTAGAAGTCACGAAGCATATCTAAACATATTTTCTCTATTTTTGCAAGGCTCTACTGAGCCAACTTAATCTTATCGAACTCCGGATCGATGGTGAGGCGGCTTTCTTCGGGCAGGGTTTGGCCTTGGTACTTGGAAGAAGATTTTTTGTTGTAAGGCACGTCGGCGGGGCTGCTCATTTCTTCGAAAGCGAGTTGGCAGACTCGCATTCCGGGGTAGAGAGCCACGGGCATGCGATTGATGTTGGTGATCTCGAGGGTGATGGTGCCTTCGAAGCCTGCGTCGATGAAGCCAGCGGTGGAATGAATGATGATGCCGAGGCGGCCCAAAGAGCTGCGTCCTTCCACGCGAGCCACGATGTCGTCGGCGAGTTTCACTTTTTCGTAAGTCACCCCGAGTACAAAGTCGCCGGGATGCACGATGAAGGGTTCATCAGGGTTGGTGATTTCGACGAGTTTGGTGAGACCTGCAAAAGAATCCATTTTGAGAGGATCGAGGACCGGAAACTTGCTGTGTTCGTAGACTTTGAAGTATTTGCCGAGGCGCAGATCCATGCTGGAAGCGTGAATGTTCTTTTCGTGATCGTTGCTTTCGGATTCAACGGCGATGCGGCCGCTTTGAAGGGCGATTTTGATGTCGTGGTCGGAGAGAATCATAGAAGGGGGTTGTTCTTATAATCTAAGGCAAAAGGCTGTACAACTGCAAGGGCAAGCTTCCCTCAGAGTTTGTTGACCGTTAATTTGTATTTTAGTATAGTATTTCTCTCTATGGATAAGCCTGTTGATTTTATTATTGAGTTGTTCTCTTCTCCGAGCTTTAGCGGAGAAGGTCGGGACAAAGCTGCCCACCAGGGTGGCTGTACTCAAGATTGTCCGCATTGTGCCTTTTCTGCTCATCGGCCTGGCGTCGTGGGCGCTCGCACTGTTTCCGATCAAGTTTTGGAAGCTTTGAGGCAAACTCAAGCAGCTATGATGGAGTCGAATAGGTCCGATGGTGCTCGTTTTTTAGGCTTAAGTCTTCCTACGGGTTTACCTCCTTTGGGTGTCGCTCCTTTATTTGAGAACACTCCCCTGCTTCCCACTTTTCCACCTGAAACAGTGGGTTTTGGTTTTGGAAATCTGAGCAGACTTTCTTTTGGTGATCTTGAGTACCCCCAATTGCTCCACCGTTTGGCTAGTCATGCGCCTTTTAAATTCAACAGGAAACCTGTTTTGCGTGTGGACTATCGTATCCCTTTGCGAGAACTGGTTGCTTCTGAGTCCGACTTGAATAGAGCGATTGTTTTGGGTAGGAACTTGCTCAAGGGACTCCAGTCCCCTTCTTCCTTTGATGGGAATGTTTTTTCTTATAGTGAGACGGTCAATGCCTATCCTGAGCCAAAGGATTTGCTGAATTCTGATTTTCTTCATGCTAAGCGGGAGCAAGTTCGACGTTTGATGGCTGAGTTATTCCCTGAAGAAAAAGAAGCTTCTGGGGCAGTGCCTGAGTTTTATCCCTCAGAAGATGCTGTGAGTACCGATTTTACATTCCAAGCCACTTTTGGTGTCTTTGTTTATAACTGTAGGGTGATTCCGCAAAAACCAAGCCTTCATGCCACTGCTTTGACCGAGATGAATACTCCTGTTTTTGGGATCAGTTTCTTTCCAGATTTCGTTTGGATCAACCACAGCACTTATACAGGCCGCGATTCCACGGTTCGCTTCACTTATAAGGATTATTTTGAGATTTTAAAAGAATCGGGAGCTAGAGGAAGCTTCTTGCGCGAACTGATTGTCAAAAAAGTTCTAGAACGTCGTCAAAGGTCAGCCGCGAGTCCGATGTAAGTCGCTGGTGTGAGTGCCATGAGCCGCTTTTTGGCGTCTTCTGGAATTTCGAGGTCTTGAACGAATTCGCGAATGGTTTCTTGGTTCACTTCGGTGCCTCGAGTGAGTTCTTTGAGTTGTTCGTAGGCATCTTTGACTCCGTAACGGCGAAGGACGGTTTGGATGGGTTCCGCCAGTAGAGCCCAGTTGTTGTCGAGGTCTTCGGCGAGCTTGGCTTCGTTGACTTCCAGTTTACCGAGGCCTTTCAAGAGACTCTTGTAAGCGAGCAAGCTGTACCCGAACGCGAGTCCGATGTTGCGAAGCACGGTGCTGTCGGTTAGGTCGCGTTGCATGCGAGAGACGGGCAACTTTTCACTGAAGTGCGTGAGCAAGGCGTTGGCGAGGCCGAGGTTCCCTTCTGCGTTCTCGAAGTCGATGGGGTTGACCTTGTGAGGCATGGTGGACGAACCCACTTCCCCGGCGACGACTTTTTGTTTGAAGTAACCCATAGAAATGTAGGTCCACATGTCGCGGCTGGTGTCGAGCAAAATCACGTTGGCGCGGCGAAGATTGTCGAAAATTTCAGCGAGGTAGTCGTGGGGTTCGATTTGAGTGCTGTAGCGTTGCCAGGTCAATTCGAGGTGCTCAACGAAGAGCTTGGAGGCACTCACCCAGTCCACTTTTGGATACGCGACTTTGTGCGCGTTGAAGTTCCCGGTGGCACCGTTGATTTTTCCAAAAAACTCCGCTTTTTTGAGTTGTTCGAATTGGCGGAACAAACGCGCGCCGATGTTTTTGAATTCCTTGCCAACCGTGGTGGGTGTGGCGGCTTGGCCGTGCGTGTGTGCCATCATGGGGACTTTGCGATAGGTTTCGGAAAGCTCTTTGAGTTTAGCGAGCACCTCTTCCAGATTTTTGAGCATCACACTTTGCAGACCCGCCTTCATCATTTGCGCGTAGGCCAAATTGTTGATGTCTTCGGAGGTGCAGGCGAAGTGAATGAAAGGGATGAGCTCTTCCCGTTTTAAAACCTTGAGCACTTTTTGCAAGAAGTATTCCACCGCTTTCACGTCGTGATTGGTGGTTTTTTCGAGGGTTTTTACCTCTTCGGCGAACTCGTCTTGAAAGTTAACGTAGAGTTTGCGGAGCGCTTCTACTTCCATTTTCTCTAAACGACCAGCTCCTTCTAAATGCAAGGTGTTGCAGAGGAAGATCAGCCATTCCACTTCTACGGCGATGCGACTTCGAATGAGGCCAGCTTCGGAAAAAATGGGTGTGAGTTCCGTTACTTTTTCGGAATAGCGGCCGTCGAGAGGAGAAAGAGCTTTAAGCAAGGGATACGGGATTAGTGTCGAAGGAATTCTGAACGACTTTGATGTGATTTTTCACTTTTTTTGCGAGATCCTTGTCGGCGAGCGCTAAGATGCGCACCACCGCTTGAGCCGCGTTCTTGGGATCCACCACTGTGATGGCAGGAGTTTCACCGGGCATTTGTAAGGACGAATGGATGTTCGCGAGGTAGTCTGCGTAATCCTTAAAAGGGGGACAGGCGATCACTGGGAAGTGAGAATTGGCGGAAACGAGTCCGGAGAGCGCGTTGGAGCGTCCGGCCATGGTCACCCAGACCACGGTTTCTTTCTTTTCGTTGAACTTCTTGATGATTTCGAGGGTTTTTTCAGGAACTTTGTGGGCGGAAGAAACGTAGACTTCGTACTTCACACCGTAGTCGTCCAGCACTTTGCAGATGACTTTTGCGTGGTCGAGATCGACCTTGGAACCGAGGAGAAAGGGAACAATCATGGGTTTCGGGGTTAAGAAGCTGCGATTAGATGAAGTAAGGTTCGAGGTTCTTGGCGAGGCGCGCCTCGACGTCGCCGGGTTGGGTTTCAAACTTTTGCCCGGTGATCATTTCGTAGGCTTGCATGTATTTTTGAGCGGTTTCGACGAGGATTTCTTGAGGGATGACGGGCATCTCTCCTTCCCCACGGTAGCCTTGGTTGGAGAGCCAGAGGCGGAGGAATTCCTTGTTGATGTTGTCGGGTTCTTCTCCGGCAGCCATCTTTGCTTCGTAAGTGTCGGCGATCCAGAAACGGGAGGAGTCGGGCGTGTGAATTTCGTCGATCACCACGATCTTTCCATCCGGCATGCGGCCGAATTCGTACTTGGTGTCCACGAGGATCACTCCTTGGCGAGCGGCCACTTCCACTCCACGAGCGTAGAGTCCGAGGGCGTAGTTGGCGAGTTGATCCCATTCTTCTTGAGTCACGAGTCCCATTTGAACGGCTTCTTGAGGAGTGACGTTGGCGTCGTGCTCCCCGTGAGCGGCCTTGGTTGTGGGCGTGATGATGGGATGAGGCAGACGCGTGTTCTTCTTGAGTCCTTCGGGCAGTTCGTTTCCGCAGAAGTTGCGAACGCCCTTTTCGTTGTAGTTGTACCAGATGGAGGTGGTGGTGGAGCCAGTGATGTACCCGCGGACGATCATTTCGATCATGAGGGGCTTGCATTCGGTGCCCACGATCACGTTGGGATCCGGGTAGGATTCGATGTAGTTGGGGCAGATGTCCTTGGTGTTTTCAAACCAGAATTTGGTGATCGCGTTGAGCACTTCCCCTTTGAATGGGATGAGCGCGATGATGCGGTCGAAGGCGGAAAGACGGTCGGTCGTGATCAGGATGCGTCTGTCACCTTGAGTGTAATTGTCTCGCACTTTTCCTTCATAACGAGATCCAAGATTCGTAAAATTCGTGCCCTTCAGAACATGTGGGATCTGAGAGGCAATGACGGAAGCGTCCAACATTGGGAATGAGTTAAGGGTGTCTTTATTTTAGGGAAGGAACTGTGAGGGGGCAAGGGAACTTATCCTTTATGTTTTGATTTAGAATCTTAATTTCTCTATCCAACTTACGGCAATATAATTGGTATTTTTTGAAATGCGGATTTTTATTAGATATGGCTTTTCTCAGTAAACCTTTATTTTTCCATGTTACCTTTGATTGCGTTGCAATACTTTTAAGAAGCGAATGTGTCGTAAAAACTTGTACCCATAAAGGGTCAAAATTTTGAATTATATAAAAATAGATCTCATCTATAGTTTTCATTATAGATTCTATATCTGCAGTCCATCCCTTTATATCCCTAAAAGAACCGTATCTTAAATGCTGATAAAATTTACCTGATTTATCATTTAGACACTTTGTAATATCTTTCAGGGTATTACTTTTAAATATTACGTCATAAGTTTCGCATTTTTCTCGTAGAGCTTCTAAGTTATGCCCCAGGTCTACTATGTCCCTAATGCCTATTACTTTTGTACTATGAATCGCTAGATAAAATTTGAAGCTTTTTTCAAGTAATTCTACCTGCTTTGTCAGTATAGTACTTAATAGATAAACGGGCTCTTGAAGGTAAATTATCTTCAAGCTTATGTAGTCAGCTTCTACCTTTCTGAACAAATTTGAAGCAAACATATGTCTATCTTCTTGATTGTCCCTTTTCCCACTTTTAACAGCAATCATAATTATTTTAGAAGTTTTTTATTCTCGGTTTTTTTCAAAAAATTTTGCTTAGTGACCACGGAGCGTCCGAGCTCTTTTTCAAGTTCTTTGCGAGCGATGCCGGCTACTTTTCCACCTCTGTCCGCATCCTGCTTGAGTTTTAGTACACCTTTAGAATTCTCTAGCCGATGAATTTCTGTCGTGGATCTTTCACCAAGCATATTGAAGATTAGCTCGAAATCGTCCATATGATCGCGCAGATTTTCGCGCTTTAAGCCCTTCAGCTTCTTATACTCACTTGGGGTGACGCCAAAAGTGGCTTTTGAGATTTCCGCCGTTAAGATTTCGTAGTCTTTGTTATCTTTGGCTCCGCGATTTTTCCACTCGTCGGTGAGTTCTTCACGAATGGCAATGCCACGCATGCGTTTTTCGATCCAGTCATCCGAGTACCCTTTAGCTTTATAGAGGGCACGGGTGCGTTTGGTGGCGAGTTCGGGGTCTTCGATTTCTTGCACGCGTTCGTAGCCTACTTTGGCGAGCCAGCGTTTAAAGGGTTCAGCTTTCGGTGATGGGATGGACTGAATGACCCTAAAAATCCCTTCTGTATTTGCACAGATTATCCGCTGTTTACCTCCGGAGGTATCGATCCAAAGGGGGTGTTCAATTTGAACCCACCCTTTGGCCAATTCGGTATCCCTATTGAGCATATTTTTCAAATACTGTTTTGAATTTTTTGAATCCGTCAACGCTTCTATGACATCTACAATAACAAACCACCACTCTCCATTGTGGAGCGTTTTTCGTATTTTCTTTCCTTCGAAGATGGCTATCTTGTTCCCCATTTATTTAGACATTAATCAACCTCTGAATACTATGCCTGGAAACTTTTCGAAGCAACTTTTAGAGCTCAGTGTTTGTTGTCAGTCAGTAATGACAAACCTCCACTTTCTTCCCCGCCCATTCTTTTTCCGCATAATCCACTCCAATGCGAGGAGTCGCGAGATGGGGGGGGATTTTCGCATCGCTTGAAATTTTAGCATGCGATGTGGTAGTATTGAACTACCCTAGTGTTTTAGCGAAGGCTACATCCTACAAGGTGACTCGAAAGGACTTCTCGCAAGAGAAGTTTTTTTGTACTTTAAAAGGCCTGGTGGTTGGTGGAGCTGACGGGAGTTGAACCCGCAACCTTTGTGGTGACTACCCCAGTGCTCCACCGATTGAGCTACAGCCCCTCAAGACACCAGGCTGAAGAAGTTTAACAAGAAGAAAACCATTCTTTTCAATGGCTTTGTGGAACTGATCTTTTAAATACGTTGTTGAGGCTTCAACAACAGGTTTTATGCGAATAGCGCTTTCCAGCAACCTTAACCAGCTTTTCATTAGGGAATGCTTTTCCACTCTTGTATGCACGAGTATACTTGCAGGGTTTTAATCCCACGCCATGAAAAAATCCTTCCTCTCCTTTGTTCTGTCTCTTTTGGTTCTGAATTCCAGTGTTTTGGCTTACGATCCTACTTTTTTAGATGTTGAAGAAAGTCATTCTAACTTTGTTGCCATCGAATATTTGGTGAGCATCGGTACTTTAGAAGGTTACGATGACGGGACTTTTAGACCGGATCAGGATGTGAATCGTGCCGAGCTCATGAAGATTTTGGTGTCGGGCCAAGGCATTGAACCGAATGAAGAAGTTTTTAAAGACTGTTTCACCGATGTGGGAACCGAGTGGTACGCTCCTTATGTCTGTTATGCAGAGGCTCAAGGCTGGGTGGAAGGATACGACGACGGCAGCTTCTTGCCCGCGAATACGATTAATAAAGTGGAAGCGGTGAAGATGCTCGTGAATTCAATGGAGTGGAGTGTGAATGACACGGTGGATCAGGTTTTGTTCGACGATACTGACAATACCTTGTGGTACGCCCCTTACTTGGAGGCCGCTAAAGATCTCAATGTTTTAGAAGAAACGAGCGGTGATTTCAATCCGAGCTGGGGAATGGATCGCGCTGGAGTTGCAGAGCAGATTTTTAGAGCCGACGTGTTGATGGAAATGGGTGAAGAAACCTACAGCGAAAGCATTCGCGATTCTTTTCTGGATGGAATCGGAATGGGAGATTTGATCTCGACTTCTGATGCTTTGGAGGTGAGTATGGATGTTGGGAATTTCTTTTTTGGCACTGAAAGCATTGTGGCTACTCCAGGTCAACTGGTCACCATCACCTTCAGTAATGTTTCTGGCACTCATCACTTTGTCATTGACGAGCTTGGTGTGGATGAGTCCATTTCCGAAGGAGACAGCTTCACTTTCAACGCTCCCCTTGAGTCTGGGGACTACACCTTTTACTGCAGCGTTTCGAGTCATCAATCCATGGGAATGGAAGGGACTTTGACGGTGGAGTGATTAGATCGTTTTTTCCTCTTCAAGTTTTTTAATTTTCATCTTTGCTCCGCGATTGTAGCCACCTGGAGTTCCGTCGCTGCGCGTGACTCGGTGGCAAGGAATGTTGGGATTGTAGTTTTTGTTCAAGATGTTGCCTACGGCACGGTAGGCACGAGGCGAGCCTGCGAGGGCTGCAACTTCTTTGTAGGTCAAAGTCTTCCCTGCTGGGATTTGACGAACCACGGTGTGCACAGCGTCTTTAAAGGTCATGGGGGTAACGTTCAAGTACGGAGTAGGTCGATCCTTCGGAGGTGATTTTAGATTCGAAAAGGACGGACTCGGTCACTTCAAAGGCACCGAGGGGTAAAGGTTTAAAACCGATGGATTTCCCATCGATGTGGCTGCGCAGTCTGGCCACGGTGAGGTGAGCGATGGATTCACGGATCTCTAGGTCGGGCAGAGTGTGCTTAAGAAAGAGGAGGAGTTCCTTGCAGAGTTCTTGATATTCGAGGCTGCGTTCAAACTTCACCCAGATTTTTTTTGCCACGCCCACTTCTGGGAAGAGGCTGATGCGCTTGGGCGTCATGATGAAGCGTGGGATTTTAGCGCAGACTCCCCGCGCCAAAGATTGCACTTCAGGAACAAGAGAATCGGGTACGTCCCCTAGGAAGAGCGTGGTGAGGTGATAATTTTCTTTGGGCACCCACTTGGCATCTTTAAGATCCGGATGGGTTTTGTAGGGCTTCAAAAATTCTTCCAGTTCGTCGTTGAGGTTTTTTGGAAATTCGAGGGCTAAAAAGAGTCGTTTCATTGTTTAGGATTTTTGATAAGTGCCCATGAGTGCTGCCGTGCTTAGAATTTCGCCTTCTATGGCTGTTTCTAAGTCAGAGACTGTAGAGCTCTCATTCAACTCCAAAGTTTTGCTCAGTGCAAAGAGTTTAAAGAAATACCGATGAATTCCGGAAGGCGGACAGGGGCCGCCGTAGCCGATCTTTCCAAAACTGTTTAGGCCTTCGAGAACCGGTGTTTTGGGCTGATATCCTTCTGAAATTTCTTGAGTGTTTGGGGGTAAATTCCACAGGATCCAATGCGTCCAGATGCCGTTGGGTGCGTCTGGATCCTCCACGATCAAAACTAGACTTTGAGTTGTTTCTGGAACTTCTTCTATAGACAGAGGCGGATTGACCCCGTCTCCTTGGCAAGTGTATTTGCGCGGGATATTTGTATTGTTTTCGAAGGCGAAACTTGTGATTTTCAAAGTAAACGGTTAGAAAGTGTAGGAACTATTTCTTTAAGATTCTCCTATGAAATTAGAAAAATTGCTAGAAAAACTTGGGAACCATCATCCAGTTTTAACCTCTAAACAGATCCGAGTTCGTAGTCTTGTTTTCTTCTTTCTCGGAGCTGTCACGTCTTATCTTTGCTACTTTGTACTGCAGGTGACGGGCGATCTTTATATCATTTTAGTCCTTATCCCGCTGGTTTTATTTGGTTTCGGCTTTTATGCTTTAATCACTGGAAAACTTCCGAAAGCTTAGTTAGTATTCGTCCTGATCTCCCTCTAACTCACCTATCATGACACGAAATCCTTTCACCGTTATCCTTGGAGCTCAATGGGGCGACGAGGGTAAGGGAAAGTTGGTGGACATTATGAGTGCCAATTTTGACATTGTGGCTCGAGCAACGGGCGGTGCAAATGCCGGGCATACGGTTTACGTGAAAACCGAAAATGAAACGAAGAAGTTTGTCTTTCACCTTTTGCCTAGCGGACTTTTGTATCCTCACATTCAGTGCGTGATTGGCAATGGATTGGTGCTCAGCGTGCCCAGCATGTTCGAAGAAATTGAAGAACTTAAAACGAAAGGCTTTGATGTCGAGGCTCGTGTGAAAATTTCAGATCGTGTGGCGCTTCTGTTTGACTACCACAAACTCATCGATGGAGCTCAAGAGGATTCCAAAGGCAGTGCTAAGGTGGGAACCACGCGTCGTGGGATCGGGCCTTCTTACGCCGATAAAATCAATCGACGTGGACTTCGTTTGTGCGACCTGGCTCATTGGGAAACTTTTGTAGAGAAATACAAAGCCAATGTGGCTTGGCACCAAAAAGTGTATGGCTTTGAATACGACATGGAAACGGAACTTAAGTACTATGAAGGTATTCGACCTCGTTTGCTTGCCATGATGGTGGATGGAGCCTTGGTCTTGGATCAAGCGCTGGCTGGCGGCAAAAAAGTTTTGGTGGAAGGTGCGAATGCGACGCTGCTCGATATCGATCACGGGACTTATCCGTTTGTGACTTCTTCCAATCCTAGTATCGGAGGAGTATTCACAGGTACGGGACTTGCTCCTCGAGACCTGGGCGATGCGATTGGAATCGTGAAAGCGTACATGACTCGCGTGGGCAGTGGGCCCTTCCCAACCGAACTTTTGGATGCACTCGGAGATTCCATTCGCGAAGCGGGAGGCGAATACGGTTCCACCACGGGGCGACCTCGTCGTTGCGGTTGGTTCGATGTGCCGATGACCAAGTATTCTGTTCGACTCAATGGGTTCACAGCACTCAACCTCACTAAACTCGATGTTTTGGACGAACTCGATGAGATCAAGGTGGCGACTTCTTACACTCTCGACGGGAAAGTTTTAGAAAGCATTCCTGCGAGCCTTGAGGATTTGGCTCGTGTGGAGGTTCAATATGAAACCTTGCCGGGATGGGAAACCTCTCTTAAAGACGTGACTTCGTGGGAGGCCTTGCCTGAAAATGCGAAAAATTACGTTCTACGACTCGAGACTTTGTTGGACTGCCCGCTCAAGTACATTGGAGTGGGGCAAAGACGAGATCAGCTGTTGGTCCGCTGAAGGGCTTTTTAGTAGAGGAAAAGGTCGGCTCTGAAATAGGCCACTTCCATCAACATCACCAACATGAGTCCTAGGTAGACTTTATTGTTGGCTTCGTTTTTTGCTTTTGTTTTCATTTTGATTGATTTATAAATCATATCATTTTAACTCAATTTGGCCTTTTCGTCTACACCCTCACGTAATCTTCTTTATGGGCTTTGTACTCTTTCTTTAGGTTTGGCACTGCCGTTTTATAGTAAAGGCTGAGTGCAGACTCTATTTCTTGATCTATTTGATGTTGAGTTTTTGCCAGCAAATGAAGAACCGTTCGATTGTTTGGGTCGAGGCCTAAAATTTCGTAACAAGCACTTTCAGCATCTTCTAATTGTTTTTTGTTGATCATTTCTTTGATCTGTTCTTCTGCTTTTTTATAGAAGTTTTCTTTCTCTTTTTCCGCTTTTTTTTCGATTTTGCTGCGGACTTTTTCAAGCAGTTTGTGGAGTTTTTTTGAGTCCGGAAATACCGATAAGAGCTTTAAATAAACGGCTTGAAGCCCTTGCCAATCTTCTTTTTCTTCGAGAGTTTCTAGTAAGTCTGACTCGAGTTTTTGGTTCACGTAATAAGCTTGAGCATCGTGAAGCAACTCTTGGAACTCACTGTCACTTGGGTAAGCCTGCATGGCTGTTTTGGCGTTCACCAACATCGCGTCGTAATCTTTCTTAGCCTTGGCTTCTTGGATTGATTTAAGGAAATCTATTTTTTGCATCTCCTTATTGTAGCCGAAAAACGCTTTTTTCTCAACCTGTATGTTGAGTTTTATTCTGCGTCCACAGAAAGGGAATCTCCTTCTTCATTCAAAGTGCAGTCTGGAAGGTCTTCGGGTGTTTCAGCACCTTCTGGAAGAACCCAGTCGCAACTCACTTCCTGGACTGGAGAGTTGAAGTCTATGTTCCACTTGGCTTCTTGGCCTTCACAGGCAGTGTATACGTCTGCCTTGCAGGTTTCCCCTTCATTCGACATACAGTAGTAGGAAGTTGTATTCCCGTCTGCATCTTCAATTGTGCCGCCGACATAATATCCTTCATCTGTGAGTGTAACTTGCAACCTCACTGCGACCTCGGCTCCGTAGGCCTCTAATAGTTCATTGTCTGTTTCATTTTCTGTTAAGCCTTGCGCCGCACCTTCTGCCAAATCAGCATCGACATCGGTGTTTACTCCTGCGTATTCACAATCCGGTGTTGTAGACGTCTTGTCGAATTCTACCGATACTGGATCCGCGCAACCTGCAAGGCTAATTAGTGCTAACTCTCTTAATCCCATAGTTATGATTTATGAAGAGGTAAATTTAGCATTTTTGGCTATTTAGTCAAGGTTGTGAGTTGGGATTTGTTCTTTTCTAGCTTGGATTTGCTTTCTTCGAGCTTGGACTTTTCTTTATCCAAAATCTCTTTTGGAGCGTTTTGGGCGAAGGCTGGATTGGAAAGTTTGCGCTCAATCCCTTCGATGTATTTTTCGAGTTCCTGGATTTCTTTTTCGACACGTTTGCGTTCTTGGTCAAAATCAATGAGATCCGCGAGGGGTAGGAATATTTCGATGTCTCCGACGAAGGTGGCGAGTGATTTTTCCACTTTTTCTCCTGTTTCGCTCAAATCGAGTTCTCCCAAATTGGCCAGACGTTTGATGATCTCCGCCTTAGCTTGGAGCAGGCCGAGGTCTTCGTGCGCATAAATGATGGCGTGAATTTTTTTGGTCGCATCCACATTGGATTCCGCTCGCAAAGAACGAAGGGTTGAGACCACTTCCATCACGCGTTGAACTTCTTCCGTTTCTTCTTCAAAGTTCCATGCGAGGTTAGCCTTGGGCCACTCTGCGATCATGAGCATTTTGTTAGGCGCACCTTCTGTGAGTTCCCAAATGGCCTCGGTTACAAAGGGCATGAAAGGGTGCAGGAGCTTTAGGCAATCCTTTAACACGTGCTTGAGAACGGCCGGATTTTTGTTCACCTTGCTCATTTCCACGTACCAATCGCAGTATTCGCCCCAAAAGAAGTCGTAGACGGTCATGCCGGCTTCAGAGAATTGATAGGTTTCGAGCTGGGTTGTGGCTTTTTCAATGATTTCATTGAGTCGAGTGAGAATCCATTTGTCGGCACGGCTGAAGATGCTTGGATCGAGATCTTGAGGCGTATTTTCGTCCAAATTCATGAGCACAAAACGAGCTCCATTCCAGATTTTATTCACAAAGTTGCGGAAGCCGGCGATCTTTTCTTCGTAGAGGCGCATATCATTGCCGGGAGTTCCTCCAATCACCAAGCTGAGGCGGATGGCATCCGTGCCGTATTTCTCGATCATATCCAGGGGGTCGATGCAGGTTTCAGGGTGCGATTTGCTCATTTTTTTGCCGCGGATGTCTCGGATGAGGCCATGGAGGTACACGTTTTTGAAAGGAATGGACTTTTCTTCAGGAAAGCCGGATTTGCGAAGAGCATAGGTGGTGCCTAAAATCATGCGAGCCACCCAGAAGAATAGAATGTCGTATCCTGTTTCAAGTACATCCGAAGGTGTGAAACGCATCAGATCCGGTGTTTTCTCCGGCCAACCTAAGGTCGAAAAAGTCCAGAGTTGAGAACTGAACCAGGTGTCGAGGGTGTCTTCGTCTTGAATCCAGCCTTCGCCCGGAGAGGTTTCACCGACTTTGACTTCCCCTTCTTTGTACCAAACGGGAATGCGATGCCCCCACCAAATTTGGCGAGAAATGCACCAGTCGCGCAGGTTGTCGATCCAGTGAAAGTAGATTTTGTCGAAGCGATCGGGAACGATTTTGATCATGCCACTGTGCACGACGTCTTGCAGTACTTCTTTGATGCTGAGTTGTTTCCCTTTCCAATCGATCACCGCTTTGTTCACGTCTACAAACCACTGCTTCATGATTTGAGGTTCTACTTTTCCTTTCCCTCGGTAGGAAACGGCCACGTTGTGCATGTAGTTTTCGTCGGTGCTGAGTAGCAAGCCTTTTGCAGCAAGTTTCTCTACGATCTTGGGACGGGCTTCATGGATCTTCATACCGGCAAATTCTCCGGCAATGGGGAGTAAACGACCTTGTTCGTCGATCACTTGAATCTTTTCCAACTTGTGACGTTCGGCGATCTCAAAGTCGGTGGTGTCGTGCCAAGGAGTGATGGTCATGACTCCGGTTCCAAATTCCATATCGATGGCTTCGTCTTTGATCACGGTGGCCATGGTGGGACCGTTGATCCACTCAAAAGGACCGATTTCTTCCCCGTGTTTGTACTGTGCGTAACGAGGATCGTTGGGATGCATCACCACCACCTTGTCGCCGAACTTGGTTTCGGGACGGGAGGTTCCGATTTGGAAGGGACCGTATTGAAAGGTGTAGAAGGCCGATTTTTCTTCGACGTACTCGAGTTCGTCGTCAGCAACCGTGGTTTGCATTTTTGGATCCCAGTTCACGATACGATCCCCGCGATAGATGAGTCTGTCGGTGTACATCATGGTAAAAAGCTCGTTCACGGCATGGTTCATTTCGTCACTGAAGGTGTAGCGTTCGCGGCTCCAATCACAACTGGTCCCCATTTTGCGAACTTGATTCCGGATCGTGTTTTTGCTGTTTTCTACGAAGTCTCGGATCTTTTGAAGCAAGGCTTCTCGTCCGAGTTCTTCTTTAGGATTGCGCATGCCTTCTTCTTGCAGTTTTTTAATCACTACGCTTTCGGTGGCGATGGCGGCGTGGTCTGTGCCCGGAAGATAAAGTGTGGCAAAACCCTGCATGCGTTTGAAACGAGCCATGATGTCTTCAATCGCAAGCATGGTGGCGTGACCTAAATGCAAAGTGCCCGTCGCATTGGGCGGCGGCATCATAATGCTGTAGGGCTTCTTGCTTGGGTCCGGGTCGGGGGCAAAGCTTCCTGATTCTTCCCATTTTTTATACAGAGCTTCCTCGAAATCTTTTGGGCTGAAGGTTTTAGGGAGTTCTTGCATTGGTCTTTTGATTTACTGATGAGCTTTGACTTTATATCATGTTGGGTCGGCTTTGTTAACCTTTTAGTCGCCTGGATTGTGTGTTATACTGTTTGGAACGATTATGAGCCCAAAAAAAGACCCTTCCCATTCTGTTGAAACACACGCTTCTGAGTCGAGCTCCGTTGAAGTGCGTGTTGTGGACACTTCTAACGACACTTTAGGTGAGGAAGTGGGTTTGGTCGGTGAACAAGTGAGTGAGGTTGCAACGGAGAATGCTTCGGAACAAGGAAAAGGCTCCCAAGCTCAAGGTTCAAAGAAGGACGATGGTCAGAAAAAGAAACCCTCTGCTTTGGATGAACGTTTGATGCTTCGGGAACGTCTTTTGGAGCAAGCTCCTCCGGTTCACCGTATGAGAAATGAAGTGGAGAGTGTTTTGATCAGCAAAAAAAATCATTTGGAATCCAATATCCGTTCGCTCCGCCGTGGAAAAGAATACGACTTACTCAGCCAAGCTGTTTCTGAACTTCGCAAAGTGGTTCATCAAATCCAACTTGCGGCTCATGCGAGTTACGAGGTTTTGAAAGAAATTTGGTTACGCGTGGTCCACAAGTTTGCTTAGTTCACTTCCAACCCATCAAATGTAGATGCAAGTGAAAGATCACTTGTCCGCCTTTTTCGCCGACATTGAACTGAAGACGGTAACCTTCACAGGCATTCTCTTGAGCGAGTTTTTTTGCTACGAAAATGAGGTGGGATACGAGTGCGGCATCGGATTCTTCGAGTTCATTCACGCTGGGAATGGCTTTGCGAGGAATGACCAGGAAGTGTACAGGAGCTTTTGGATAGAGGTCTTTGATCGCGACGCAGAGTTCATCTTCGTAGACAAAATCGGCAGGGATTTCCCTGTCGATTATTTTTTGGAATAAGGTTTTTTCTTCTGCCATGGCGTGGCTGAGAATTACTTTTTGGAAGCGTCTAGGGCGTAAACGGCACGACCCACACGAACGAATTGAGGATTCTTTTGTAGGTTTAAAGAGATGGTTCCTTTCTTCACGCGACGTTGTTTGAGCACGCCTTTGATGATGTCTTGCTTGGTCATTGGGCTCTTCTTAGAAAGGAGAGATTCAATGATATCGGTCACGGTTCCATCTTCGTAACCCCATTCTTTGAGGGCGTAGAGTCCACGTCCCACTAATACGAATTGAGGGTAACGGATGAGCTCGTTGTGAACCGCCTGAACCGTTACTTTTTTAGCATCGAAACGGTTTTCAGTGATTTTTTTAGCGATGTCTACGAAGTGCAAAGGTTTTTCTTCTTGGCGAAGCACGATGAGCGCCTTGTCTCGGATGCTCTTCGGGTTGATGTGTCTCCAAACCACGAGTCCGTAACCTTCTTCCACTTTCTTCACACGTTCATCCATGCGGAGAACGGCTGAGAAAAATTCGTCGGTGAGGTTGAGCTCTTGAATGCTTTTGATTTTAGACATCACGCGAAGCATCTCTTCTACAGCAAGGATGTCTTTATTGTTTTTGAGCGCCTCATGTGCCGCTTCACTCACGCTTAAAATAGACGTTTGAGGAATACTGGTGAGGTGCCAAGCCAAACGGTAGAGATTGTTTTTCTCTACAGAAGTGATGGTCGGGCAGATGGTCAAGGCTAAACGTACGATTTGGCCGTCCACATCGACTGTTTTCTCGATGAGATTGAGAATATTTTTCACCAATTCTTCTTCAAGGAGCAGCCCTCCGTTTTCACGAAGAATGGCTTCAGCCACTTCATGAATGTAGTGAAGTTTGCTGCTGAGTACGGTGCGGCGCAATTTTCCAAGTGCAATTTTTTCGATCTGACGCACACGTTCTCGAGTCACGTTGAAACTTTGTCCAATGCTTTCGAGGGTTCGACGTTCTTTGTTGTCGAGGGAAAAGCGTTGAACCACCACTTCTTTTTCTTTATCTGTTAAGACCATGAAGATGTCTTCAATGATCTCGGTGAGATTGAGTTTAAGGATGGGTGTGTTTGACTTGAGAGTACTGGTCATGTGTTTTCTCTGTTAAAAACCGAAAACTTAAGTGTTCCTAAGATATTGTTCCTTTTTAGAAGCGTCAATAGAAAATTTATAGTTCATTTCGTCAACTTCACGTGAGTAGTAGGTCAAATTAACCTCAACTTTTATTTTTGTCAAGTATTTCGGCGTACTTTTCTAAAAAGACTCATTCGCGGCTTGCTTCTTCCCTTTTAGCTCGGTTAGAATCCCGTTGCGCTCGGATGGCGAAATGGCAGACGCGCTAGCCTTAGGAGCTAGTTCCTTCGGGAGTGAGAGTTCAAGTCTCTCTCCGAGCACCATTTAAAATATTTCCAATGGTATTCTTTCGTAAGAAAAAGGGCTCAGTGGAGGTTGCAGAAGTTCATTTCAACCTAGAAAAAGAGCAAGAATTTTCTTCTTTTATTCGTTACCTCTCGCATCCTGTTTCCATTGCGTGGAGGAATTTTTTGGCGGGAACTTTTCAGGGTCTTGGAATTCTTTTTGGAACAGCACTCTTTCTTTCGGTTCTGTCTTTTATTTTGAAGCAAGTGCTGGGTGAAATCCCTTTTTTCTCGGATTTTGCCACTGCCATTCAAACTTGGATGAACACCGTATTAAGTTCTAAATCATGAGCTTCGTCCACCTTCACAATCACACGCATTACAGTATTTTGACAGGTTTAGCGAAGCCTAAGGAATATGTGAAGGTCGCTAAAGAGCAAGGTTCCCCGGCCGTGGCTATTACGGACAGTGGTGTTTTTTATGGCGCCCTCGAACTCTATAAGTACGCCAAGGCAGAAGGGATTAAACCTATTTTAGGAGTGGAAGCTTATGTTGCGCCCATGGGAATCACCACAAAAACTCCTGAAAATCGTTATTCTTCTTTGGTCTTGTTGGCACGCAACAATGAAGGGTACCAAAATCTGCTCAAGCTGTGCACGGTGGCTGCTTTAGAAGGGTTCTATTATAAACCTCGTGTTGACGATGAACTGCTCGCTCGTTTCAGCTCTGGTCTCATTGCTCTCACGGGAAGTCTAGGAGGGGTGATCCCGAAATTGATTTTGGAGAATCAAATGGATGCGGCAAAACAGCAGATTGAAAAGTATCAAGCTATTTTTGGGAAAGAGCATTTTTATTTGGAGCTTCAACACCATCCTGAAATTGCGAACTGGAGCATCGTGAATAGCAAGCTCTTGGAGCTTTCTAAAGAAACGGGAGCGCCGGTGGTGGCCGCCAACGATTGTCACTATATTAAACCCGAGGATGCCGAGGCTCACGATGTGCTCATCTGTATACAGAATCAAAAGACCGTGAAGGATGAGCATCGTTTCCGCTACAATGGAAATTACTCCATGCGTTCTCCGGAAGACATGAAGGAGTCCTTTCGTTTTTGCCCGGAGGCTTACGAGAATACGCTTAAAATTGCCGAGGAATGTACGGTAGACATTAAATTTGGAGAACATCTCATTCCTTATTTTGATACGGGTTCCGAAACACCCGAGGCTTTTTTACGAAAGCTGTGTTTAGAAGGTTTGAAAGATCGTTATGGAGAAACCCCTCCGGAAGGGGCTCAAGAACGTTTGGAGTTCGAACTCGAGACCATTCATAAGATGGGCTTTGACGCTTACTTTTTGATCGTTCACGACTTCATTCGTTACGCCAAAGAACAAGGCATCGTGGTGGGTCCCGGCCGTGGAAGTGCCGCGGGCTCCATCATTTCTTACTGTCTAAAAATCACTGAGCTCGATCCGCTCAAATACAAGCTGCTCTTCGAGCGTTTCTTGAATCCCGAACGCATCTCCATGCCCGATATCGACGTGGATTTTGATGATATGCGCCGCGATGAGGTTTTAAAGTATGTGACTGAAAAATACGGTGAGGATCACGTGGCTCAAATCATCACCTTTGGAACTTTGGCTCCAAAGGCGGCGATTCGTGATGCGGGGCGTGCCTTGGGCTACAGTTATGCGGATGTGGATCGAGTGGCGAAAAGCGTTCCCCCTGCGATTTTAGGAAAGTACGCTCCCCTCACCGAATCTTTAACCGGTGATCCTGAACTTTCTAAACTCTACAAAGAGGATACGGCGGCCAAAGAAATTTTAGACACGGCGGTTAAATTGGAAGGAACGATTCGGCAAGTGGGAACTCACGCCTGTGCTGTGATCATTTCGCGCGATCCACTGGATCTTTATACGCCTTTGCAAAAAGCAACCGGCGATGGAGAGGGCATTGTGACTCAGTATTCGATGAAACCCTGTGAGGAACTGGGTCTGCTTAAAATGGACTTCTTGGGGCTTCGAAACCTCACTATTTTGCAAACCACTTTGGGTATTTTGAGGAGGACGAGGCCTGAATTGAAATTGAACCTGGCCGAGCTTCCGATGGACGACAAAACCACTTATGAACTTTTACAGCGAGGTGAAACGACGGGAGTGTTCCAAATGGAATCCGCTGGGATGAAGCGCTACTTGCGTGAACTCAAGCCCACCGACTTTGTGGATATCATCGCCATGGTGTCTTTGTATCGTCCGGGGCCCATGCAATTCATCTCGACTTATATTGATGGGAAGCACGGGAAAAAGAAGGTCATTTATTTACACGAATCTTTGGAGCAAGTTTTGATGGAGACCTATGGGATTGCCATTTATCAGGAACAAATCCTAGAAATTGCAAAAGTTTTCGCGGGCTTTTCACTGGGAGAAGCGGACTTGCTCCGTCGCGCCATTGGTAAAAAAATCGCTTCCGAATTGGTGGCGCAGCGTGAAAAATTTATTCAAG
>CALRCE010000013.1 GCA_943354505.1 Candidatus Peribacteria bacterium | reverse complement strand
CGGTCATCGGGCATTCCATTGGCAATATGCTGGGCTGGGAGTTGGTGAGAGGACTGTGGAAATTGAAAGAAGAAAAGCCTGAGGCAAACATCAACGTCAAACAACACACCGCCTTGATGCCAGCGGTTTATAAAAGATTTGCGGGCCTGCATCCAGAGTTCTTAAAAGCAGTGATGGAATTGGTTCCGGCTGCAGTCGAACGTTACTTCACCGCAGAAGGTTTAGGCCTCACTCAAGAGCAATACAATCGACTGATGTTTGGGGGCTCAAATCGTGAAGATCTCGAAAATTTCAGAAGAAGCATGCCGGACTCCGCGCGAGTGTTCTTAGATTGGGTCTTCAATTTTCACGGTCAAAACATCCCCACTCCCCCAGAAGGATCAAAGTTTAGAGCCAACATTCTTGGGGCCAAGGAGGAACCACTTCTTCCTCAAAGCATGGCAATCCAGCAAATGTTAGATTTGGAAGGGGCTGGAGTCTCTGCCAACTACACACCATTGCAATACTTTTCTCACGGGATTCCGTTCAGCATGTCGCCTAGGCAAAGAGCCGAACTCACTCAATCGGCAGTTCAAACGGGCATGTTCTTTTAGCCGTTCTTGCTACATCCCTTGATGGAACACCACGTCGCCATTGATCTGGCACTGACAGCCGAGTCGAGTGTTCATGTCGTCGCTGGCAACGCCACGCGCCTCGAGCGTGAATTCTTCTTGATCCGTTTTAGGACTGATGTTCTCGGCTCCGCTTTTGATTTGGATCAAACACGTGGAACAAATTCCGCTCTCACACCCAAAAGGCACATCCAAATTTTGGTCTTGAGCCACTTGTTTAAAGGAACTGCCAGCCGCACACTCCGCGGTGGCACCGGTTGAATCGTTCTTGATGGTGGGCATAAAAAAAGGTTAAAAATAGTGTTCCATGGTTTTGCTGATGTCCACTCCTCCCGCAGGAGTCGCGAGCATTTGTTCGAGCAAGGACCCGTTGGCGAGTTGAGGCAGTTCATCGTTGTAGGTCGGACGCTCTTCTTTGTAATAAACTCCCACGG
This sequence comes from Candidatus Peribacteria bacterium, assembly GCA_943354505.1. Classification (GTDB taxonomy): domain Bacteria; phylum Patescibacteriota; class Gracilibacteria; order UBA1369; family 2-02-FULL-48-14. The sequence goes on along the minus strand of CALRCE010000013.1, from coordinate 30,958 downwards.
CAATGCGGTCCCCCCATTCTTCGGCCTTGGCCAAAGCCATCGCACGGTTGGTCGGATCATAAGCCGGATCTTTCTCGAGCTTGTAAACACGCTCTTGATACCATTGATAGGTGTTCACTTTGTTGAAGGTCACGCAGGGTTGCAAGGCATCGATGTGCGAGAAACCTTTGTGCTGAATGCCGAGCTTGATCATTTCTTTGAGGTGCATCACGTCGCCGGCAAAACCACGAGCGGCAAAACTCGCTCCCGCCATGATGGAAAGTCCCAGCGGTCGAATTGCGATTTCAATGACTCCTTCCGGGGTGGATTTGGTCTTAAATCCCTTGTCGCTGGTCGGGGAAGTTTGTCCTTTCGTGAGTCCGTAGACTTGGTTGTTTTGCACGATGTAGGTGATGTCAAAATTGCGTCGCGCCGTGTGGATGAAGTGCGCCATTCCAATTCCATAGCCGTCGCCGTCTCCGCCGATCACAATCACCGTCATCTTGTGGTTGGCCATTTTCATCGCCGTTGCCACAGGAAGCGCGCGTCCATGCAAGGAATGAAAACCATAAACTTTCACGAGGTGAGGCGCTTGCGAACCGCATCCAATTCCAGACACGAGCATCACATTTTCAGGATCGAGTTTGAGCTCAAAAATCGCTTGTTTGAGCGCGATTAAAATTCCAAAGTCTCCACAACCGGGGCACCAGTTGCACTTGGAACCCGTGTCGAGTTCTTGCTGTGTGTTCAGAATTTTAAGAGGTTTTTCGCTCATAGGTGTTTAGAAATTTGATCCAAAATTTCAGCCGAGTGGATGGGCCTTCCATCGTAACGCAGGAATTTATTTTCCAAATGGATGCTCGTGTGTTCACGAATAATGCCCCCCATTTGTGCGGTGGCGTTGTTCTCCACGAGCAAGGTTTTTTTCGCCGTGTTCAAAAGTCGAGTCACCGTTTCAGAAGGGAAGGGCAGTGCCATTTTGATCTGCAAAAAGTTCACCCGCTCTGCTTTACCTTCGGCCTCGTTCGCTGCATTGAACACAGTCATTGCTTCCATGATCGGACCCTTCATCGAGCCCCAGCCGACGAGAGTGAGATCCGCCGTCGCAGGTCCATGCAGCACAGCTCCGTCGCTTTCTGCCAGTGAGTTTTTTTGCAACATCTCGAGCTTGAGTGCGCGCTTGTCCACCATCTTGATTCGGTTTTCAGAGCTTTCATCCAAGTCGCCGTCTTCTTTATGTTCGTCGGTCGCTGCGGAGTGAATGGTGTTGGGCATGCCTGGTACGGCACGCATAGAAACCCCGTTCGCAGTGAATTCATAACGCTTATAAGTTCCGGGAACCACTTTGAGAGCCTCATCCATCGTCATGAAAGGTCCGCGATTGATGACATAGTCGTCGTGCTTGAACGGCTCCGCCGTATGAATGGATTCACCCATGTATTTGTCGGTCACGAGTAAGACCACCATTTGATATTCATCCGCCCAGTTGTAGGCTTTGAGCATCATTTCAAAACTTTCGGTGATGTCCCCGGGCAGCAGCACCATTCGTGGGAATTCTCCTTGAGACGCGTGCATCACAAAACGCAAATCGCCTTGATCGGTCCAGGTGGGAAGTCCCGTCGAAGGCCCGGGACGCATTCCTTCAATTGCCACCAAGGGCGTCTCCGTGATCGCCGCCATCCCAATCGCTTCGGTCATGAGCGCAAAACCTCCGCCCGACGTGGCGGTCAAAGTTCGCACACCCATGTAGGACGCTCCAATCGCCATGTTCATCGCCGCAATTTCATCTTCCGTTTGTTTCATCACAATGCCGTGCTTGGTTCCCCAGCCGGCCAACGCCAGCATGATGGAGGTCACCGGCGTCATAGGATAAGCGGCCATGAACTTAACTCCGGCTTTCAAGGCTCCCAATGCCAGAGCTTCGTTTCCGGACATCAAAACCCGCTTGGGCGCGCCTTCCACTGGATGCATTTTCTTCTCAAACGGCAACTTCGCGCCACTCGGCGTGGGGAAGCCCTCCGCAAATTGGGTGTGCACATAATCGAATCCGGCCCGAGCCACATTCACGTTGTGGGCTATCACTTCAGGGCCTTTTTTCCCGAAGGTGCGCATCATGATTTCTTCAATGTGCGAAAATTCAAATCCAAACACCGCTAAACTGGCGCCGAGTGCGACGGTATTCCGCATCACGCGTTCGGCTCCGAGTTCCTTAGTGAGACGCGCCAGAGGCACCGAAACCAAGCGCAAGTTGGGCTGCACGGCACTGGTGTCCCAGGGCATGGCTTCTCCGTCATAGATCACGGCTCCGTGCTCCATCATTTCATCCAGATGCAAATCCACGGTTTCTTTGTTCAGCGCGAGCAAAATATCGATCTTATTGCCATGCGAAGTCACCGGTTCATACCCCACGCGCACCGAAGCAATATTGTGGCCCCCACGAATCAGGGAAGGATATTCTCCGTAGCCATGCACAAAAAGACCCGCACGGGTGCAAATCCGCGCAAAACTGGCCCCCATGGTGGAGATGCCATAACCGGCTTCCCCTCCCACAACCCACGTCAATGGTTCATAAACGCTTTTCATCGCTGGCACTTTACCCGATTCCTTGGAAAGGGAAAAGGATAGAAAAGAAAAAACGAAATGGAAAAATTACAGGTTTGAACTCCGTACTAGTACGGGATCTTCAGGTTGGATTCAATTGACCCTTCAAATCACTTGCTCACCAGAGCCAATCTTGATCAAGTGAATCACATTCACGGGACACGCCTCCGCACAGTTCATGTTGGTCTCAAAATCGGCCTCGCTGATCTCGAGTTCTTCCCAGCCTTCCTCCGTTTTGCTGCTGCCGATCACATCCGAGCGTCCATCCATGGGACTCATTTCCCAGAAGGTGGGGGCAATAGAAGCGCAAGCATTGCACCCAATGCAGTTGGGTCTATCGTGGCGGATTTTATAACTTTTTAAGTCTTGAGGGTTCATGAACTCAAGGTAGCGATTATCTTCAGAGAGATCAACTCAACACTATTGGTCGATCTTGTAAGGCCCGCAGCGTTCTGGTATCATATACATATGAGTATATTAAAAAATAACACAATGGCGGGTCGGATGAGTGCTTTGGTGCAGCTCAGCCAAGAAGGAAAAAAGGTGTTTCATATCAAGGAATTGGGGGCACTGTGGGGCATTAAAAATCCAAATACCTTGAGAATCACCCTGAATCGTTACGTTCATAGCGGACTTTTACACAGCATCTACCGAGGATTTTACGGACTCCTCCCGCTGGAAAAAATGAATCCAGTGGACTTGGGAATTAAAGCGTTGCACCGGTTTTCTTATTTGAGCACGGAGAGCGTACTGTACGAGACGGCCTGGATTTCCCAAGCGCCTTCAGCCATCACTTTGGTGAGTGAACTCTCTCGGAATTTTAATGTGGGGAAACAGCATTACCGCAGTAGGCAACTCAGTGACCGCTACCTCTATCAAACGGAAGGCTTGCTTGAGGTGGACGGATGCTTAAAAGCAAGTCCCGAGCGAGCCCTGGTAGAACTTTTATATTTCAATCCAAAGGCCACGATCGACAAAACGGTGGATTGGAAAAAAATCAGTGAACTTCAAAAGAAATGGGGGTATCCTTTAACACCCGAGCGTTATGAAACTGCCTAAACCCACCGATGCCATTCATCGAGCTTATCTCAACCGCCTGCTCTCTTCGATTGTAGACGATCCATTTTTGGTGCAAGTTTTGAGATTCAAAGGGGGAACTTATGCTGCCATGCGAGGTCTTTTGGATCGATTTTCTGTAGATTTGGATTTTGATCTTCTTGAACCCGATCAAAATGCGGAAGTTCAAACTCATCTGGAAGCACTGTTTGAAAAACTGGGTCTTACGATTCAAGATAAAAGCCTCAAAGTTCCTCAATATTTCTTAAAGTATCCGAACAAAACGGGGGAGAGAAACACCCTTCAATTGGATGTGACTTTTCCAGCTCCAGCGTCCAATGCTTACGAAGCAGTTCTCTTAAAAGATATTGACCGCATTTGTTATGGACACACCATCCCCACTCTTTTTGCCAATAAATTGGTCGCCATTATAGATCGCTACGACCACTACAAATCCATTGCTGGAAGAGATTTTTACGACGTCCACGCTTTTTTCACACAAGGATTTCGCTATAAGCCCGAAATCATAGAAGAGCGAACGGGCTTGTCTACGAAAGTTTTTTTTGAAAAACTAAAAGCCTTTGTGAACACTCACCTCACTCAAACACTCCTCGATCAAGACTTGAACGTGCTCCTTGAGCCAGACTCCTTTCATGCACTTAGGAAATTTCTCAAACAGGAAGTGATTCAGTTCATAGACGATGAACTTCGCTCCCTTTGAATCAACCGTATCGCCTCAGGGTAAGCCTTTTGTTCCACCGCCTGCACTTTATCTCGCAAAGTTTCGGGAGAGTCTTCGCTTGTCACCGGCACTTTCTCTTGCAAAACCATGGGTCCACTGTCCACTCCAAAGTCCACAAAATGGATCGTCATCCCACTTTCAGTATCTCCATTCGCAATCACAGCTTCGTGCACTTTCATTCCATACCACCCGTTGCCTCCATATTTGGGCAAAAGAGAAGGATGCACGTTGAGAATGTGACGAGGACTGTAAGCCCGAATGAACACCGAAGAGAGAATGCGCATGTAACCCACGAGGCAGACCAAATCCACAGAACCCATTTGATTCACCAATTCCTGGTCATACTCCTCTCGAAGTTTCAACTCGCCCGCTTCATCCCGAGGATCCACCCAAACCGCTCGCAAGCCGCGAGCCCCAGCTTTTTCCAAGACAAGAGAGTCTTCTCGATCACTCAAAACAGCCACGATTTCAACACCGGGCAGTTTGCCCGCATCCATCTCATCGTAGATGGCGTCGAGGTCGGTGCCGTTGCCGGAAGCGAGGATGCCGAGTTTAAAGGTCATGTGAATTTTAGTCGTGATTTTTAGCCTCAGCATGATATCTTTTCAGCATCTAAAAGCAAAACATGATTCATCAACTGCTTAAAAAAATCGCCCTCAAAAACTTCTTTCAAATCGATCTAAGCTCGATGGAAAGACAGATTGCGGAAGAATCTCTGAGAGAAAAATACGCTCCCGCGGTGAAGGCCAGTTTGATCTCAATTTGCTTGTCCGTCCCCGCCATTGCCTTTTTAGACACCACGACCATCGTAGGAGTGCTGATTCCTTCCACGACCGTCGCCGGAACCGCCTGGTACGCGGTTTCCCTCGCCAACCTTAAGAAAAAGTTCGAAAGCTTCGGAACGGAACTCACTCGCAACCTTTTTGAATCTTTTCTAACCTCTCTGGGACTCTTGCTCTTGGTGACCCTTTTTTCACTGGTCGGTTCTTACGTGCAGCCTTTTATAGATGAAGTTCCCGAGAAAAATGTAGTGCTTTTGATTTCAGGTTTATTGGGAACGGCAGTGGTGGGACGGCTGCTCTTTAAGATCTTTTTGGGTTCTCTTCAATACGACATCAACGATTCTCTGTTAACGGGTCAGAACGAAGCGGCTGAACGCTTCTTTAAAAAATCCCTCTCCCTGTTGAATTCCACTGCTTCAAGTTTGCGAGGAAAGTCCAACAGTCTTCAAGTGGCCAACTACCTCATTGGGGTTTCTTTCTTCGAGGTCTTTAGCTTTTATCAAACTTTAACAGGTGAAGAAGGACACCACGAAGCAGAAAAAAACATCGAGTTGTCCAACAAGCTGATCAAAAATCCGGCAATGTCTCAAAAGGAAGCAGACGGACTGGTGCACAAACTCATCACTCATTTTCTAGATCTCATCCGAGAAGACCTCGGAGATGTGAAAGCCATGAAAAGCATCCGAGCCATACGAGATGAATTGGAGTGCCTGGAAACAAATCCAGACGAAGACCAAGCCATGGTGGACACACGCGCCTCCGTTGTTCTTGAAGAAATCGCAGATCTTCTGGAATCTCAAGGAGAGAATCTGTTTCTACAGCCAAGACATTGATTGTCTCTCACTTAGAGCACGCATTGTCCCCGATGTGCAGCAGTCCCATGCGTTTGGCCACTTCTTGACCCGTGGGAGTCACCGCGAGTCCGCCGAGGGCGGTTTCACGAATTTTTGGGGACATGAGGTCACCGACTTCTCGCATAGCCCGCACGACTTCGTCGAAAGGTACAAAGCTCTCCACTCCTAGATAGGCCATATCCGAAGCGGACATCGCAAACACCGCCCCGATTCCATTCCGTTTAATGCAAGGCACTTCCACCAGTCCACCGATCGGATCGCAAGCCAGTCCAATCATGTTTTTCAGAGCCAAAGAAGCCGCATGCAAAGAGCATTCCGGTGTTTTGCCACGCACTTCCGTCAGTGCGGCCGCCGCCATGGCGGTGGCGCTGCCCACTTCGGCTTGGCAGCCTCCGGCCGCGCCCGAAAGCGTTGCCGTGTTCGCAATAATGATTCCAATCGCACTCGCCGTGAGCATCATCTGCACCATCTGTTCTTGCGTGAGTCCGAGTTTAAACTTGGCGCCATAAATCACTCCCGGCAAAACCCCTGCGGCTCCCGCTGTGGGGAAGGCTAAAATCACTCCCATTCGTGCATTGTTTTCTCCGGTCGCCACCGCTCCGAGCATGGCACGAATCGCGGCTTCATTGAGGAGCAAACCCGCATCCAACTCTTTAAAGTCTCGCACGGCCACCGCCAAAAGAGGCGCACTCTTCCCGGCCATTCCGCTCGCAGACATTTCGGGTTTTGCAATCGCAGCATCGATCCCGTCAAAAATCACCTGAAGACGTTCCTCCAACATTTTAAAAACTTCCTCTTTAGAACGGGGAGACATTTGCAATTCGTAATTCAACATCACTTCCCAAATGGGCATGCGGTGTTCATGGCAACGTTCGAGCAATTCTTTTGCGTTGTGGAACAAGAAAGAAGAAGCCATAAAAAGGAGTTAGGAGGCGATTTTATTAAGAGAACGAACGAAGAGGATGCCCTCTTCGTTTTCCAGATCCAAAAGTTCATCCAGCGTCAGCGCTTTTTCAATGCTGAGCACCGAAAGCACCTTGTTTTCAAACGCAAGAAAGGAACTCTGCATGTTCACAATGCGAATGTTCTTTTTACCCAAGAATCCAGTGATCTTCGCCAGCATTCCAGGTTGATTTTCGTTCTGAATCACAAGGGTGAAGTACTGCTCAGCACTGTTCCCCGTGAGGTGCACGTCAAAACCATTGATTTGATCGATCACAATCGCTCCACCTCCAATCGAAGAGCCCACCACATCCATTTTTCGCCCTTCGTTTTCTAAGGTGATCTTCACGGTATTGGGATGGTATTGAGGCCCCATGTTTCCAGGTTCAAAACAAAAATGCAGTCCTTTTTCAGTCGCAATTTCAAAGGAGTTTTTAATGCGTGCATCATTTGGAGGGAATTTCATCACTCCACCGAGCAAAGCGCGATCCGTGGCGTGTCCTTTGTAAACTTCGCCAAAAGAACCGTGCAGCAGAAAATGCACCTTGGTGGGGGTCGCATCAAAAATGGCTCTCGCGAACTGTCCTAGCTTAGCGGCTCCTGCTGTATGAGAGCTGGAGGGCCCAACCATGATCGGTCCCGCAATGTCGAAGAGAGTGTATTGACCCATATCGTGCCGGAATTATGAAAGAAAAGAGATTTTATTGCAAGGGGATCGTCGGGAGCCTCCAGATTAAACTAGTCCACGGTGAAACAATTTTTAGTTCATGTCCATCTTAGAAAGTTGCACGAATTCAAATGCCTACGTATATTGATATGAATCGTCGCCTAGGCACGAAGCGAAAGCGAAGTGCTACTAGAGAAGAAGATTCACTCGCTCATTCACAACTCGATACCAAAAGAAAAACACAAAGTTCGTTCACCTATTAAGGCGTTTGCTTTACGCTGGTGGTCTCGATTAGATCACCCATGAGATTCAGACTCTCATCCTCCACCTTGTGGATCACGTTCCGTTCCCTGCTTCGGCACAGCGGCTTGCATCCACGCTCAAGGTAGCCCTGGTCCGGCCCTAAAGTCGACCAAAGTACAGCAAATGAAAAACAAAAACAGAAAGAGTTCATCGCCTTTCACACTAACCGGTCTTCAACTCATAAAGAGCCCAGCGTCATATTATTACGTCTGAGAGCTCGAGGGGGAGGCCGGTTTTTTATTGCAAAAAGTTTTAAAGAAAAGGTGCATTATATTCAGATTAAAATATGTCAATATGCAACAATCTTGCACGGTCGTCCATCCTAGAAACTTGAAGAAAAATCAAAGGCTACGTATATTGATATGAATCGTCGCCTAGGCACAAAGCGAAAGCGAAGTGCTACTAGAGAAGAAGATTCACCCGCCCATTCACAACTCGATACCAAAAGAAAAACCAAAAGTTAAGTTACCTATTAAGGCGTTTGCTTTACGCTGGTGGTCCCGACGCGATCACCCATGAGAGTTAGCCTCTCACCCTCCACTTTGTGGATCACGCTTCGTTCCCTGCTTCGGCACAGCGACTTCGACTCCACGCCAAAAGTAGCCCTGGTCCGGCCCTAAAGTCGACCAAAGTACAGCAAATGAAAAACAAAAACAGAAAGAATTAGTCACCTTTCTCGAAACTGACCCTGCACTCATCATTGATCCTCGCACTTTATAATATAGTGTCGCCCTGGATCGAGTGCGGGGTCTTTTTTTAAGTCAATTAAGTCAATTGTGAATAAACTGCGCAGCGATAAAGCTATTAGTAGCGAAGGCTGAGCTTCTTTCCTTTCTTTTGGCGACGTTTGCGGAGAGCCATTTTCTTTTTCTTGTACATAACGTTGATGTGAGTTAGTGTCGGCCACTATCTTATAAGGGATATGTCGAGAGAAATCAACTTGAGAGCGGAGTTTGGAGAGCCAGAGGAGGTTCTCGAACGATTCAAAACGAGCGGTGGACTTCTTCATCCTACGGGAATCGTTCCAGGGTATCGTTTTCAAGCTTACGAATCTGCTTTAAAAGGAGCTGGAGCAGACACGACTCATCTCAACTCCCGTTACCATGAACGAAGATTCCAACTCGGTCTTGCAGCCACTCGATTAGCGGTGAATCAAGGAGGATTGGGTTTATTTGTGGTTCACGTTCCAAGGACTCGCTACAACGAAACTCCCACAAGAACAGTGTTTGAGAAAGCATGTGGAATGTCTACACGAGAGAATCCAGCAACAGGTGGAATTTTGTCTCTTTACATTGTGACCCAAGGAGAAGCCTACACGCATTTAGAAGACAACAATGGACAAAAATATCGAATCGAAGAAGAAGACTACGATGGCACAGAAGAAGCACTAAAAGAAGGAAAGAGTCTAGGAGCACTCACAGTCCTTCTAGAGAGAGAAAACGTTCAAGAGGAAATTCATCGCTTGATCCAAGAGCTCAAAGCTGGTCAGATGCCAACGAGGGCTGTTAGACTGTGAGCATGACAGACTCATTTGAATGCTCCGACGCCAGTTTAACCGAAGGTGAAATCACAGAACTCGTCACCGCCATAAAAGCTTCTTCGGGATTCACCGATTACACGGTGGACGAGCTGCGAGAGTACAACGAAAACAACAAAGTCATAGGCTTACGTTCTTCAGGAGAAATCTGCGGAATAGCCACCTATGAATTCATCGACGAAGAGTGGGCAGAAATCACGACCATGATCGTTTTGCCGAAGCACCAAGGAAAAGGGTTTGGGAAAAAATTGTGGCGAAAAGTCGTGGAAAAACTTTCAAGCCGGAACATTTTTGCCGTGGCTTTCAATCCCATCACCAAAAATAGCCTGGCTCTCAAAACAGGTTTTCAAAAGAAACGATTTTGGCAGTTGCCTTTTGTGGTGCAGATCTTCTTCGTGTTCCAGAGATTTAGATTGCACAAAATCATCGGATTTTTCAGCAAAAAACATTTAAAACTGGAGGAACTCGATTTCTTCATTCGCCGACGGATTCAGTGTAAGTGAAGGACTTTAAGCCCCAAACGGATTCACAAACCGAGCCTTTTCACCCAACATGTCTTCAATGCGAAGCAGTTGATTGTACTTCGCAATGCGGTCGGTGCGGCTCAAGGAACCGGTTTTAATCTGTCCGGTTTCCATGGCCACCACCAGATCGGCAATGGTCACATCTTCGGTTTCTCCACTGCGGTGAGACACCACGGCCCTCCACCCTGCCGCTTTGGCCATTTGGATAGCCTCAATCGCCTCAGTGAGTGAGCCGATTTGATTCACCTTCACCAAGATGGCATTGGCGGCTTTTTCATCGATGGCACGCTTCAAAAACTGTGTGTTGGTGACCAAGAAATCGTCGCCCACGATTTGGGTTTTGGAACCCATGGCGGCGTTCATCTTTTTCCATCCTGCCCAGTCATTTTCGCCCAGTCCGTCTTCAATGGAAACAATAGGATACTTGGAAACCCACTCCGCCCACATCGCAATCATTTGGTCCGTGGTTTTGGTGGGCTGTCCGCTTTTTTTGAAAACATAGTTCGTGGACTCTGGCGTGGAAGTTTCTCTGTCCACGAGTTCACTGGTGGCAGGATCGAGGGCAATCACCACGTCTACTCCCGGTTTGTAGCCCGCAAGTTCAATCGCTTTCACCAAAAATTCCAGTGGTTCTTCATTGCTCTTGCAGCTGGGAGCGAATCCTCCTTCATCACCCACCGTGGTGGCGTGGCCGGCTTCTTTGAGAAGCTTCTTGAGGGCGTGAAAAATCTCAGCCCCGGTACGGAGGGCTTCTTTAAAATTAGCTGCACCCTTGGGCATGATCATGAATTCTTGAAAGTCCACACTTCCATCGGCGTGCGCGCCTCCGTTGATCACATTCATCATGGGCAAGGGAAGCAAGCTTGCGTTGGGGTTGAGGGATTGCCACAAAGGCACCCATTTTTCGTTGGCCGCCGCATGAGCGCAGGCCATGGAAATTCCCAAAATCGCATTGGCACCCAGTCGACTTTTGTTCGCGGTTCCATCGAGAGCGATCATTTTTCGGTCTAAAGCTTCTTGGTCCATGCTGTCCATTCCAAGTACAGCTCCAGCCAATTCGCCGTTCGCGTTGCCCACAGCCTTTGAAACACCCTTGCCTCCGTAGCGTTTCGCATCTCCATCTCGAAGTTCGCAAGCTTCATGCTCACCCGTAGACGCGCCACTCGGCACAATCGCACGGCCAAATCCTTTTTCGGTAGTGACTTCCACTTCTACGGTTGGGTTTCCTCGTGAATCCAGCACTTCACGGGCATGAACTTTGGTGATCTTAGACATCGCTCAAGGGGTTAATCGCCCACACTATTTCATGCACTAGGCGAAATGTGCAAGCTTTGTTAGAATGCCCGCGCATTAAGCTAACCTGAACCCCCATGGACATCATTTGGCACGGACATTCTTGCTTCACGATCAAAGGAAAAGACGCCACCATCGTGACGGACCCTTTTGAACTCGGAGCCAAACTTCCCAAACTCAAAGCAGACATCGTGAGTCTTTCTGGAGAAGGAAAAATTGCAGAAATCGAGGGATCCGCAAAAGTCCTGGACTGGCCTGGAGAATTTGAAGTGTCCAACGTGGCCATCGTGAGCGTTGCACCCAACGGAGAAGAATCGACGATTTTCACTTTCGTTCTAGACGGCATTCGCATCTGTCACCTGGGTTTCCTATCCCACGAACTTTCAGACGAAGTCCTTGATCAAATTGGAGATGTGGACCTGCTCATGCTACCGGTGGGCGGAACTCCTGTTTTGGAGGGAAAGACCGCTCAAAAGGTCATGGAGGCCATTGAACCCCGTGTCGTGATCCCAATGCTCTTTGCCGAGACAGACTCCGAACTCAAACTCGCGGGCCCTGAAGAATTCTTGAAAGCCATTGGAAAGACGGAGTTGGAGGCCAGAGACAAATACACGCTTGCAGGTCGCAGTGCGCTTCCCGACGGAAACATGGAGTTCGTCCGCCTCATTGCAAAGGAAGCCTAAAGCGCAACCAAAGCACCGGCAGAGCGATAACATGCACGAGACGTGTAAGGACGTAAAAAGTGCATGATTTTAGTGTAGTTGCTCTTTTTGCCAGCCAAGTAAAAACGAGAGGTCGAAAGGTGAAAAGTTTTGCGAGATTTTTTGCTAAACATAGGTAGAGTGGTTAAAAACTTTTTTAAACGCGCACTAAAGTCTGTGCTAGTACATGCGGATGACCGAAGTCACCACACCTTGAACCTCAAGAAACTCAGTCGGTTCAATGTCGGAGTAGTCAGGGTTTTCTGCCTGCAACCAGACTTGTCCATTGTGGCTACGGTAGCGCTTCACCGTGTTTCGTCCGTCGACGAGAGCCACAACAATGTCTCCATCTTTGGGAGTCATGTTTTGGTTGGCGATGACAAAATCGCCTTCTAAAATACCGGCATTGATCATAGAAAGCCCTGTAACGCGAAGTGCAAAAGAGCCCTGAGGCTTTTTAAGGAAAGTGCTTCCCACCTCAAAATGTTCCAGCACATGTTCTTCATTGAGCGTGGGCCCTCCGGCAGGGATCGTTCCGAGCAAAGGAATACGCACCATGTTGGAAGCCGAATCGAGTCGATCTTTCACTTTTTGAAGAAGGCCAATGCCACGAGGAGTGTCATCTTTATTGAGATAGCCTTTCTCTTCCAAGGCTTTGAGGTGCTTGAGAATGCTGTTGTCGCTGCTCACACCAAAATGCTCGCGCATTTCACGAAGAGTGGGCGACTTCCCGAATTGCATTTGATATTCTTCAATGAACTGAAGAACGGCCTGTTGTTTATCTGTAATCATGGCGAGGAGGTGAGTATGCGCTCACATATTAGGTGAGTCCTCGCTCACCGTCAAGACTTTTTTTATTCAGCACTTACAAAAGTGAAAGTTTGACCTTCGTAGAGCAATTCTAAACCATTTTGACTGATCTCAAAATGTCCTGTGTGACGAACCGTGGTTTCATCTTGCATCAAGAACCACTCCAAATCGTAAAAACCCTCTTTTTCTGAAACAATTCTGTAATTTCCAGACTCATAAATGGGAGGATAGCCTTCTTTTAAAAAAGTTCCATCTTCGTCAAAAGTATAACGGATGAACCACTGAATGGTTTCATCTTCTACGCCACTCCTTTCCCAGGTTCCATAAAGACTAGGCTCACGGCTTTCTGCGGTTTGAATATCTGTAGTCTCAACAGAAGAGACACTTGAGTCTGGATAGGAAAAGTGAATGCTGAAAAGCACACATAAAATGAGCAAGAACGGAAATAGAGTTTTTCTGATCATATCAATCGATTGGAGCCGCCAGTTCACTCAACTTCCTGGAACTGGACTGCATTAAGAAATAAATGCCAATGAATGAGAATCCCAAACCAAGCCATTGGTAAAAACTTGGAATCTCATGGAGTAAAAAATAGGCCATAACAAAACTGAACGCCGGGTAACTGAGGCCGATGGCGGTGGTTTTGGAAAGGTCAATCTTATTGAGAGCAATTTGCCAAAAGGCCTTGGGGAGTCCAAACGCCAGAAAGCCAAAGAGAAACAGAAAAAGCCAAGAAGAACTGGAAGGGATTTGAAAGTCTTCCAACAGGAAGGAAAAAAGAAGAACGAACAAGCCTCCTATTCCACTTCGAAATAACAGTAAAGGAGCGTAGGACAACCCCTGAGTCTGAAGACGTTTGGCCGTGGCATTCCCAAACACAAAAATAAGAGGAGCAAAGATCAAAATGAGCGAAGCGGGATTGAAGGACAAACTGCCGTTGTAGAGCACGATCAGGTTCGCCGCCACAATGCACAACACGCCTGCAATACGGGCAACCTGAACTCTCTCTTTAAGAAAAATCCAGCCCACAAGAGCCGCAAAAATAACTTCCGACTGAGTGAACAAGGCAATGTTGATGCCACTATTGCTCTGAGCGGCCCAAAAGATAGCCATATAGGGAATAAGCAGACACGCGGTGTAAAGCAAACAGCCCTTTAAAATTTTCAAACTTCTTAAATGAGAAAACTCACCCTTTTTGAGAGTGAGCGCCAAGAAAAAAACCGAACTGATAAACGTGGCCAAACCCAAAAGTTCCACAGGAGGTAGCTTCAAAACTTGCGTTCCGTAAGCGGCGCCCACCGGCCAGAATCCATCCAAAACCATGTGCCCAACGGCCGCCCATTCGCCGATCCGTTCATCTTTATGTTTATTCATCGAATCAAGCCATATTTAGTTCCTCCACTGGCACTGTAACTGCTCATCATCATGTTGCCGTCTTCCAAAATTCTAAACTCAGAAAGGTAAGGATCTTCATCTTCAGGACTGATCAAAACGGTATAAGTGTCGTCTTCGACGTACAGGACGGAATAAGTTCCAGACTCTTCAAGGGGTGGATAACCTTCAAGAGTGTACTGCCCACCTCTGAAGTCGTAAGTGAGGTACCAAGCAAAATTCGTGTCGCCTCCGGTGGCGTTCCAGGTCCCTTCAATGGGCAAGCCGCCAAAGCCGAGTTGAGAGAGCGTGAGACAAAAACCGGTGAGCAAGACCAAGGCGAGGAGGTATTTTTTCATGGGTGGGTGGGTTGTGCACACTATAGCACGATCCCTAAAGCGCAATCAAAACAGCTCCCAAAAAAATCAGCAGGGCGGAGCAAACCCGCAAAAGGGAGAGGCGTTCTTTGAGGAAAACCACTCCTAAAATCGAAGCAAACACCACGCCAACCTGTTTAAGACCCGCCACATAACTGGCATGGGTCAGTTGAAGCGCAAACAGAGTGAGAGGGTAGTTGATGCTGCCAAACAGAGCCCCGGCCAAAGCCTTGCCGCGTTCTTTTTGCCAAGGGCGCAGCCAATTTGATCTCACCTTTTTTCGGATGAAGAAGGTGAAACAAGTTAAGCCACTAATACTCATAAAAAAGACATAAACCATGGGATGAAGTTCAGTCACAGCTCTTTTATCGAGCAAGTTGGTGGCGACCACCATGATGAGGGCTAAAAAGGCGAACTGAACATGTTCTTCTCTAAAAATAGCGGCGAAAGGCTCCAGGAGCGTTTTGAAACTGACTTTTTTGAGGTTGATAAAGTAGAGTCCACACGTCGTTAAAAGAATACCCAAAACCCCATTCCAACTGGGGTCTTCCGCAAGAAATAAAACTCCAAAGATCAAAACAAAGGCCGGTGCGGAATGAATGATGGGGTAGACGTGTGAGATGTCGCCCTTTTCGTAAGCTTTGGCGTAAAACATCCAATACGAGGAATGAACCAGCCCCATTGCAGCCGCAAAACCCAGAGCACCCCACGAGGGTTGAGTCGTGAACAAAAAGTACAAGGAAATCGGTGCCAACATGCACTGAGAGATCAGAGAGATCCACCACACAAAAAGCAGCTTGTCGGAGGTTTGTTTGGTCGTGAAATCACGCAAGGTGTGAAACAGCGCGGCGGTCAGAACCAAAACGATGGCAAGAGTGGGCATGAAAGAGGGGTGGTGCTCCCGGAAGGAATTGAACCTTCATCTTATCCTTAGGACGGATCTGTTCTATCCGTTGAACTACAGGAGCACGGAGCCAATTTAGTCAGTTTTGCACGTTTGCACAAGAAAAGGCTTCTTACTACTACAAAGAAATTCAGGAAAATGTAAGGCGTCTGTAAGAAAAATTTCAGGATTTCTGTAAGGTCGGAATAGTAAAGTCGCAAATGTTCGATGGACGACGTGGGGGTAGTTCTGGTGACCTAGATCAGCCCGTCACTGATTAAAGAGGGGTTCAATTCCCCTTACCTCCACCACCGAACATAAGCAAAAGGCCTCCAGAAGGAGGTCTTTTGTGTAGTCTGCCTGAACAGCCCGTCAAAACCATTTTACCAAAACCTCTCATTCTTTGCAATTCAGCCCAATCAGCAGCATAGTCTCAGCAGCACTTTTTTCTGAAAAGCATGGCCACCAAACAATCCACCGTCGACTACATTTTGGACCAATTGATGTCTCTCGAAGGAGTCTCCGCTCGAAAAATGTTTGGCGAATACGCCTTGTACTACAAAGGCAGAGTCGTGGCACTCGTCTGCGACGACAGTGTATTTGTAAAAGTCACGGAGCCCGGAAAAGCTTTTGTCGGTGAGCATTACCAAGAAGGCGCCGCCTACAAAGGAGCCAAGCCCTCCATGCAAGTCGATGAAGAACGAATCGAGGACAGAGAGTGGCTGTGCCAGCTGATCCAGATCACGGCCGAAAACGTGCCTTTGCCTAGAAAGTGACGGCGAGAGGGAAATAGAGGCTTCGCAACGTCATTTTTTTGCAGCGCAAAGCCACTTCCCTTATCATGCGGCCATGCCAGAGCTCACTCCCATGATGCAGCAGTACCAGGAACTCAAATCCCAAGTCAGGGACGCGATTCTTTTCTTTCGCCTCGGGGATTTTTATGAAATGTTCGGACCCGACGCGCTCGAAGCCTCCAAACTATTGGACATCACGCTGACCTCTCGCAACAAAAACGAAACCGAACCCCTGCCCATGTGCGGTGTGCCCTATCACGCGGCCGAAAACTACATTGCCCGTCTCGTGAAAGCCGGGAAAAAAGTGGCGATTTGCGAACAAATTTCAGACCCAACTTTGCCTGGGATTGTAAAACGAAAAATCGTCCGTATCATCACACCCGGCACGACCTACAGCACTCAAATACTCAATCAAAAAGCAAACCGTTTTGTGGTCGCGGTTTTCCCTCAAAAAGATTACTACGGACTGGCCTTTGCGGATCTCAGCACCGGTGAATTCAAGGCCACCGAACTGCAAGGGGAAGAAGCGCTGAGCATGGAACTGCTCCGCCTCGACCCAGCCGAATTGGTGGTGCGCCAAGAACATTACGACGACCCCGAACTTCGCGTCGCGATCCACAGTTGGTGTGAAGCACCCACCTCCACCGTGGAACTGTTTGAAGAGGCCTACGCCTTCATCGCGCGGCACTTCAAAGTCACGACTTTGGAAGGCTTTGGAATCGCCAGCCAACCTTTCGCGATTCAAGCTTCCGCGCTTTTGCTCAAATATTTGCAGACGACCCAAAAAGAAAGTTTCGTGCACATCGATCGAATCACGGCGCATCACCGTGAAAAAACCATGCCTTTGGATGAAGCCACCGTGCGCAACCTCGAACTCTTCAGC
Source organism: Candidatus Peribacteria bacterium (assembly GCA_943354505.1). GTDB lineage: Bacteria > Patescibacteriota > Gracilibacteria > UBA1369 > 2-02-FULL-48-14. The sequence continues at coordinate 13,859 of CALRCE010000013.1, read as the reverse complement.
ACCTTGCGTGACCAAGAAGAAACGCATACTTTGCTCGGAGTGCTCGATCAAACTCACACCGCGATGGGTGCTCGTTTGCTGCGCCGCTGGGTGACTCAACCGCTTCTGCGAAAAGATGAAATCGAAGCCCGCCACGAGGCTGTCGAAGACCTCGTGCAGAACCACGATTTGCGCCACGCCCTCGAAACGGAACTCAAACCCATGAATGACCTCGAGCGCCTCTTGGGACGTCTCGGGTCCAGCAGCGGAAACGCCAGAGACCTCAAAGGTCTGGCCCTAACCCTCACCCACATTCCGACAATTCAAAGTGAACTCGCCACCGCCACCGCCGTGCTCTTAAAAAACCTCCAAAAAGAGCTCAAACCCTTGAACGAACTCGTCGCCGAAATTGAACGGGGAGTCGTGGATGAACCGCCGCTCCGCCTCACGGAAGGAGGGCTGATCAAAACGGGCTACCACGCCGAACTCGACGAACTGCACGGATTGATGCACGACGCCAAATCCGCGCTCAAAGCCATCGAAGAAAAAGAAATCGCGGCCACCGGAATCAACTCCCTCAAAGTGTCTTACAATCGCGTCTTCGGCTACTACATCGAAGTCAGCAAAGTGAATCTCGCCAAAGTGCCGGTGGACTACATTCGCAAACAAACCCTCGCCAACGCCGAGCGCTACATCACGCCCGAACTCAAAGCCTACGAAGAAAAAATCCTCACCGCGGAAGAGCGCAGCGTGGTGCTGGAACACGAACTCTTTCAAAAGCTCCGAGACACCGTGCTCACGGAAGTGCGCGCCATCAAACAAAACGCCAAAGTCCTCGCTGAGCTCGACGTACTTCACAGCTTTGCCCACACCGCGATTCAACGTTCCTACTGCAAACCTCATTTGACCAACGACCCCGTGCTCGCCATCGAAGCCGGTCGTCATCCCGTCGTGGAAAGCATGACCTTCGAGCAAGCCTTTGTCCCCAACAATACTTTTTTCGCCAAAGACCAAGAGGAAGTGCTGCTGCTCACGGGTCCAAACATGAGCGGAAAATCCACCTACCTAAGACAAGTCGCGCTCATCGTGCTCATGGCGCAAATCGGATCCTTTGTCCCTGCAAAATCTGTGACCATGCGCGTCTTCGATCGCATCTTCACGCGCGTCGGTGCCAGCGACAATTTGGTCCGCGGTCAATCGACCTTCATGGTGGAGATGCAAGAATCCGCCTACATTTTAAACCACGCCACCGACCGCAGCCTCATCATTTTGGATGAAGTGGGTCGTGGCACCAGCACTTACGACGGACTCAGTTTGGCCTGGGCTATTTTTGAACACCTCCACGACAAAATCCGCGGCTTCACTTTGTTTGCGACGCACTACCACGAACTCATCCAACTCGCAGATAAACTTTCGCGTTCCAAAAACTATTCCATCGACGTGCAAGAAACCGTCCGCGGCGTGCTTTTCCTACACCAAATCAAAGAAGGCGCCATCGACAAGAGCTACGGCATCGAAGTCGCCAAACTCGCCGGCCTACCCGGCACGCTCATCGACCGCGCCGCCCAAGTCTTGGACGCTCTCGAACTCGAAAAGAGCCTCAGCACCGGAAAAATCCCCGACAACCAGGTCAGTCTCTTCAACGGCACCTACGCCTCCAGTCGACAGCCCGGCAAACTCACGCATCCGGCTTTGGACAAACTCCAAACCTTGAATCTAGACAAAATGACACCCCTCGAAGCCATGAACGCGCTGAATGAGTTGAAGGAGATGAAGAATTAAGAGATACTGGGGCAAACCATGAACTTCCACTCCACCGCCCAAAAAGAAGCTCACGAAAAAGCACTGAAACATCCCTTCAAAGCGGTGGCTTTTGATGTGGATGGAACTCTCACGCACTTTGCCCGTTTTGTGATCCCCAGTTTCATGGCGGAAGCGCTCGTGGCCATTCCAGGAAACATTCCTCGGGCCATCTGCACGGGCCGAGATTTACGCTTCATTCACACTCAACTCAAACACATTTGTGGACACAGTCCAGAGCCTCAAGAAGAACAAGAACGATGGACAATTTTCCCCGAAAACGGAAGTGAAGGATACCGTTGGAACGCGCGAAAAAAAGACTACGAATCTTGGTTCGAAGTGCCTTGGCCTAAAGAGCCCACCATGGACACAGTCGAAGCCTACGGAAAAGACAAACTCGGTTCACAGGGTGTCTTTCTGCTCCGGGAACACACCGTGGTGGTGCGTCATCCGGATTGGGTTTACTTGTCACCCAAAATCACGCGCTACATGTCCAAACGCAGCCACGACAAGCTGAAAACCTTGTTCCACCACAACGGCTGGCTTGAGGAATTTTCAATCCAAGATTCGGGCATCGGAAACGTCATCCTCCCTAAAGAAGCAGGAAAGGGCAACGCCATGCAGCGTTGGGCAAAACTCATGAAACTGCCTCTCAAAGATATCCTTGTGGTGGGCGACCAACCCGAAGAAGGCGGCAACGACGAAGACTTCATCTCCGGTCGCAACGGCACCGGCTTCACCGTCGGCAAAACCACGCCCTACATTTACCCACTGCCCGTCTTCAGCTCGAAAGACACTCGTCTCACTGGCCCCGAAGGCACCGCCGCCTTACTCAAGCAGGTCAGGTGGGAGGAGGTTTGAGTTAAAATGCAGTACCATCCTGTCCCACGATGCTGTTGATCATCTCTTCATAGTGGCTGGTATGATCGGAGGGGTCTTCATCGCCGCTCACATCTGGGCGGTAAAATTCAGCGAGTTCTTCAGGGGTGACACCCGCTGCCAAAAGGGTTTGGAAGGCACGCTTGGCATTCACAGGGCTGACTTCAAAAAGTAAGACGCGAAGCGTCTCCTTTAAGTCTGGATCTTCAGTGGTTTGAAAAACATTCACAAGGCAGCTGAGAATGCGTCGACGGAGTTTTAGGATATGAGCGCTTTTCTTCGAATCGCCATTGATCGCCGCATTAACGGCATCACGGCCCACTGTTAAACCTCTCAAATACCTCTTTAGATCCTTCGCACTCTTGATTCCAGCCTCTTTCCTCAACTCGCTTGGGAGCCAATGGAGTATTTTTCCTAACTGTTTTTGCCAATGAGCATCTGCATCTTCGGGCGCTTGAACTCCTCTCAAAACGGCATCTTCAACGTTGGCTCGCGCTGTATCCGAATGAATACGGTCTTCAGTGGGACGTACGGCCGCTGGATTTTCTACGCCGTGAGGCGGCCTCAGACGGTCACTACTTCCACGCCCAACAGGAACAAATCCAAGTTCCCCAGGCAAAGCCTCAGCGGCTGCATCGAGGTCTACTGCTGCGAAATTTTCTTCATCACCAGTCATGGGGTAGGAGCTTATGTACAAAGTTATTATACAATAAAAATAGAAGATTGTACAGAATTGTGAGGTGGAAAGAAAATTAGGCACGAAAAAACCGGCCACAAGAGCCGGCGATGTAACTGAGAGAATTCTACTCTATGGAGGCTTCAATCGTCAATAGTTTTTACGCGTTGCACCTCCTCCTTGATGTCATCCAGAAATACATGCCAAGAGAGTTTCAATTCCCAAGCGCAGCCCAACTTATAAGCCAAGAACTTGATTTTCTTGCCTTTGGAAAGAACACGCTCTTTAGTCCTCATGAAATCGCTGTCTCCACTCGCTAGGTAAACCATATCCAGCTTGTCCAGATCGTGGATGATCTCGTCGTGGATCTCTACATCGAAGTTGCACTTATTCTTAACGCCGCCGGTCTTTGACTTCAGCCTTTTCAAAGGCTTTGAAATGATTGCAAACCCAATTCTTCTCAAATAAGAGTTGAATGCCCGATTGATGCTCATTGCAGGTTCCCAAAAGGGTTCACCGATAAAATACTTCGCCACCACAATTTCATTTTCTTTCTCCACCCAGCGATAGAATTTTTTGTAATCAAGATGCCACCCACTGCGCTTGCCTTGGTAAAACAGATTCGCCCCGTCGATATAGATTCCAACTTTCATTCCACCACTCTAAAACACTCTGCTCGTCACACCACCATCGTCAAAAAACTGACCTGAAAAATGCGTTGTTGGAGCTTCAACAACACTCACTTCAAAAAACCACCAACTTCGGTGGGCAGAATAAAATTCCAGATGAATCTGGTAAAATTGATTCCAACCCAATTGATAAGGTCTGACACTCGCCATTTCAAGACCTGTCCTCTAAAATAAAAGCTCTGACGTTAAAAGGACTTTCTATGGAGGCTGAACCTATTCCAACATCAACAAAGACAAAGGAGACAGCCCTCACCCCCGGACAACTGGAGTTTTTGGATTTAGCTGCCAGAAAAGGTATCAGCCGAGACTTGTTTGGGAATTTCGTTCCACAAATTCAATTCAAAAATGAGCCCTTCGACTCCAGAAACCCAACCATTTGCTACATCCACACAGGTGGAACTTTGATGATGGTCCCAGATAAAAAACACACAGATAAGCTGACTTTCGAAGGAGCAATCGACATTGCCGAAACGATCAACATTTGCGATCGCGTATCCAACATCAAGTCGCGTTACAACATCATCGCGATTTATCTGGCCAACCAAGATTCCAAAGAAGTGAACACTGAAATGTGGACAGCGCTCGCGGCCACCGTCTATTCCATCTACGATCAAGTGGAAGGAGTGGTGGTGGGGCATGGAACCCACACTTTGGAGTATTCAACTGCTGCACTTTCTTTTTCGCTCAGAAACATCGCCATTCCCGTGGTTTTCACGGCTTCTCAAATCCCCATCGTGGGGCGCCCAGGAAGCGACGGCCTTGGAAATTTAACAGGAGCCATGGAAATCGCGGCTTACGGCAACCTTGCAGAAGTCGTCGCCTATGCAAATGGGCAGATTTTTCGCGGGTCGCGCGTCACCAAAAAGAACGACAATCGACTGGATGTCTTTGAATCTCGCATTTTGGGGCCCATCGGTTTCTTCACTGCGAGTGGAGTGGAACTGCTAGCCAACGCCTACCGAAGAGAAAAACGACGAAAATTCGAATTGTACTTTTCTCCCAAATTCTCCAAATCGGTGAGCATTTTGAAGATTCAGCCTGGGATGGACCGCGCGGTCATCGACTACTTGATCGAACGCGGCAAAGATCGAGGCATCATTTTGGAAACCTATGGTTCGGGTGCCATTCCAAGAGAATACGTGGAAACCATCAGTAAACATGTGAAAGCAGGTCATCCCATTTTCTTGAGTTCTTCATGTGCAGAATCGGGAATCCATTCCAGCATGCAGTTGCACGATGTGGATGCACTCATCGCCTACGAAGCGGGAGTTCGAAATCTCTGCGACATGTCCACCTCAGCCGCCACCGTGAAACTCATGAACATTCTAGGCAACCATCCCGATGCCAGCCTCCAAGAAATTCAGGAAGAGATGGTGACCAAATGTTACGCAGGGGAAATCAGTTTGGGGTGAGTTTAAACGCCCACTGCTTCGTAAATTTAGACTCACTTCGCACCTGGCAAGCGTTTTTTCCAAAGTCCACCCATTCCGTTGCTCAAGTGGGTGAGAGGAAAGACTGGAACAGGCTCAATGGACTCCTCACTCACCTCATTTCTTATTCTACCCACTCTCTCAAACTTAACCCAAGGTGCCCCTTCCATACTCCAAGGTTCTTGGATACTAATGTCTAGATGATGAGGGCGCCAAGCAACCACAACCGAATCTCTTAAGTGAAGAAGTAGTTCAGCATTTCTAGTTGTTGGATCTATTTCCTCTAATTCAGATTTATCTATATTAGGAGAAGTTTCAACCGTGGGAGTGACAGGCCTGCTTTGAATACCACGTTCCTCTTCACCTTGCTTAATGGCATTCAAAAGTCTCGCGATGACAGACAGTCTTTGCTCGAGAGTTATTCCTGTGAGTGGAACGCGGGTAGCACTTAGACCTTTCGCAATTTGAAAGAGCCTTTGAAATGCCAGCGAGTCAGGAACTTCTAGTATTCGGCGCAAAGCCTTTCTAGAGTGAGTGCCAAAATGACGATCAAAGTGATCCAGCTCCAAAAGCATTTCGCGTAATTTCACCGCCACATTTAAGTGGTTTGCCGTAGGTGCCGAATCTTCAACACCTTCTTCATCTGGAGAGGTTTCCTCTGAAACCTGCTCAGGCCCCTCGTCTTCGCCCGCTTCTTCTAGATGCGTTTCAGCCTGACTTGAAACAACGGGTACTGAAGCATATATCCGTTCACCCAGCTCCTGATGAACACTGGTGTGCCCCACAGGATCCCCTTCCACCCCAAAGCGAGTGGCAAGACCCGCTAAGCCCAAACCTTTGACTTTGAATTTGAACCTGGCTTTAGCACCCATTCCGTTCCAACTTTCCTGCGTAGGATGTTGATCCAAAACCAGCGGAACGAGGGCCTCCTTAGACAATTGGAGCCCAGTTTTCCGTTCTTCAAGTTCAGTCAATCTTGCCAGGTAGACAGGGTCGTCCGCCCCGTGCAGTTTTTGGCCCAGCTCAATATAGTGAGCCACTCCTCTCAGTGGATTTCCTGAGACACCCAGCCGAGTGGCAATCGTACTGATCCCAAGCCCATCGACAGAAATAGCGCCACGATCTTCCACGGCCATCCACGAAGTTGCGGTAGGGTGATCTTGAAGTAGACGCTGCCTTATCGCTTCTTGGCCCGCTGTTTTTGTAAGGGCTTTCTTTTCAGCAGCCACTAAAGCAGCTTGTATGACTGGATTCTTGTCACCGAAAACATGAGCACCAAGTCGTACATGATCCAAATGACTTGTAGTTGGGTCTCCACTCAGGCCAAATTTTCTAGCGATAGAAACCATTCCAACACCAACCTTGCCTTGTTGGACTACGAATCTGCCCTCCAGGAAAACAATCTTTATGCCTCCTTTAAAAAGTGCAATCATTTTTACCCAATCCTGAGCTGGAAAAGAACTTCTGAGTAAGGAACGAAGATCTTCAACGGGCATTTCTTCAAAAGCCTCAGCGGTGTCACTGGTAAGTTTTTGCTCAGTAAAGGCTTGCTTCAGGGCCTCCATCTCTGGAGACGAATGGAAGCCCTCTATAACGGCCTCCACATCTTCTCCCATAAGGAATAAAGCAACTGCAAGACTCAAGGCCTTGCGAGACAAGGTCGTTTCGTTTGAACTGGAATCACCATCGCTTGCATCGCTGCCAGCCCCTTTCTTTCTTTCATTGGGGCCGCTCACGCGCCACTGGGTTTCAAAAACATAGGCATAAGGCTCGCCTTCGTAAGCTCGAGCTGCGCGTCCGGTGGCTTGAACAAATTTGGCAGCACTACTACAGGCTCTGCCCCATATCACTGCATTCAGGGGAGGGAAGTTCCATCCCAGAGTCAATCGATCAACAGAAATCACCAAATCAACCGTTCCATCCAATAAGCCTCTTTCGGCTTTTTCGAGATCGTCTTTTCCCTCTGTGCCAGTAACGACCAAAGCCTTAAGCCCCTTCGCCTCAGCCAGTTCTTTGAAACGAAGACATTCTTTTACAGTCGAACAGTAGGCTGCCGTTCTCAAATGTAAAGTGGAGTTTTCACCTTGAAATTGAACGTATCTTTCAAGAAGTCTCTCGTGGATCCTTTGCTTAGTGACCAAAAACTCTTCTCTTTCAGCAGAGATATTAGCCCACTCGTCCTGCGGTTCTAAAGTCCCACTCACGGGAACCAAACGATATCTTTTAAGAACTCCGGCAGCAATCAAGTCGGCCATTTTTGATTCACAAAAGCGTTCACCGAAGTAGTCTCTGACGTGTTTCGACGCTAAGGCATCCGTGGCGGTTCCTCCGATAGAAATTTTTGCTCTGGACTGGCCCTCTAGTTGTCTAAAAACCTCGTCCATATCAAAATCCACGCCGTCTGAACCTTCGAGTATATCACTTAAACTCGCTTGGGTTTTGTCCCCCAAAGAAGTGTGGATTTCGTCACAAATGACAAACTCCACTGGAACGGCTTGTCTCCGTTTATGCATCTCCAAAAAACTACTATAGGTCATGATGGTCAGTTTTCGACCCCGTTCATTGACGCCGTCTCCCACAAGTCCAAGCTCTCCTTCGTCGATTTTTAAAGTTTCTATTGCTTCCCTTTTTGTTTGGCGTAAAAGCGTTTTAGTGGGAACAAGAATTAGAGTGGGAATATCCAGCAGAAGATAAAGAAGGAGGTAGGTGACGGTTTTGCCACCCCCCGTGCTTTCCTTAAAATAAGTCTTTAAATCAGCAGGTGTCGGGGCGTAAGCGTGCTTTTTAAGCCATTCAACGAATTGAGTCAGCACCTTCATTTGGTTGAATCGAATGTGTGGAAAACGTTCCTGGAGGAGGGGAAGCCTCGACGCGATTCTCTCTAAAAGTAGGGTGATAAAGGGATTTTGACTCTCCACTTCAATCACAGGTGTAACAGCCATCAGTTGTTCTCGAATGGCCAGCAGCCTGTGACGGACGGGATCTGATTTGGGAAGCCGCCCAGAAAGCATGCCGAGAATGCGCTCGGCAGATTCCTGATCAACTGGTTTACCCAGTCGAAAATCCATGAAAGTGCGTTCGGAAACGCCAGCTTCTTGAGCTAAGATGTCAGGCATTTGAGCCCTCCTATGATAAGCGGTTCTAACAAGAACTCGTTCCTCATCACTCTTAAGAAAAAATTCAGATGTTTCAGGCATTGACGCGAAATTAAACAGGAAAATAATTCTTTCATGCCGTCAATAATCGATCAAGATAAATAGGCAAAAACTTACTGATAGCAGTACTTTTTAGATCAAAATCAACTTAAATTCTGCCCACCATTCATAGGCATTTACTTGTAAAGTTACCAATCAACGTTTAAACTACGAGCAAATCACAACACACTATGCTCCTCGAAACACTCAAAAAAATCGGTTTAGACGACAAAGAAGTCGCTGTGTACCTGCGACTCACTCAAGCGGGGGAAATGCGGGCCAGCACTTTGGCCTATCAAATGGCACAACCGCGCACCAGCATTCAAAACATTTTGCTCCGCCTGGAGCAGGAAGAAATGGTGCACAAACGTTTCGACAAAAACACCGCACTCTACACCGCCGTTTCGCCAGAAGAACTCTTTTTGAACCTGGAAAGTCGCTACGTCCGCCAAGCCAGCGAAGCCAAAAAAAACCTGGGCGCGCTCAAAAAAATCCTTCCCGAACTCGAAAGCATGATGCGCTCTAACAAGCACCTTCCAGGCGTGAAATTTTTCCGTGGCATTGAAGGCGTTCGCAAAGTGCTCTTCGACACGCTCACTTCCAAAACCGAGCTCAAGGACTTCGCCAACATCGACGCCATGTTCGAGCACGTCAAGGAAGTGAACGATGAATATGTGGCCGCGCGCGAAAAACTCGTTGCCAGCACCGCGCCTCATCTCACCAAGCGCTCACTCCTGCTCGAAACGCCCTTCGCTCACAAGGTTTACGAAAGCGGATCTTACTCGCCCAAATCACACAAAGGCTACAAGTGGTTGCCCGCCAAAGACCCCAAAAACCATCCCTACTTTTTCTCGATTGAAATGAACATCTACGACGGCAAAGTATCCTACCTCACCTACGTCGAGAACGATCTCATCGGCGTCATCATCGAAAACCACCACATCTACCAGATGCACAGCGCTCTCTGGGACATGCTGTGGGACACACTACCGGGACCTAAAAAAGTTTGACTCTAAATCCAGTGGAGTTAAAATACAGGCAGCACTTGTGGGGCGTCAGCCCTATTGCGCCGGATTCAAGGCGAAGGCAGGTGCTTTTTTAGTCGTCTAAAAGGTCTCCAGAATAATGTTGCACCCATTTTTGATCGGCATTTTTGCGAGTTTTCCAGTTAGGTATGATGCTCCAAAAATGATAGTTACCCCTGCCAGACTGCTTTACGATCACTTTGACTTTTCGTTGATTTAAAATCCCAATGAAGCCAAAAAACTGTGTCGAAGAAAGCGAAGAATCCCGTTTTTCATACTCTTGTAGAGTGTGAGACATCTCCAAAAGGCCTGGAGCCAGGTAAAGAAGTTTGTATCTTAAATATTGAACTTGGGGATGACGTTCACGTCGAGCGGAACGATATCGGATATGATTAAATCCTTCTGAACTAAAATAAACTCTATCGGATAGATAAGGACAATAAACGGAACCAATTTTCTGATAAAGAAGGCGAGTTTTTTCTCGAAGAAGTGGAAGAGTTTGGTCCATAACAATCAAGCTATTCCCCCGATCCAAAAAAATAAAAGTTGAATTTTCCATCCAACCCGCAAAATCCGTTGTTTCTCGTCCAACAACGTCAATTCGCTTAGCCTCAGCCAAACAACTTGCCAACCCGCTAACCTCATGCTAATCTCACCGCGCTTTCTCTGTCTTTCGGCCCTTGGGCGGAGCCCAATTTGTCTCCTCCCCAAAAATAAGCCGAAGGTATCCTTTAACCCAAACAGATGAAATACGAACTTATGTTACTCCTCAGTCCTAAGCAGACTGAAAAGGAGAACGAAAAAAACCTCAAAGAGGTGAAGGGAACTCTCACTGAAAACGGTTTCACCGTTGTCGATGAGGATAACTGGGGCGTTCGTGATCTCGCGTACCGCATTGCCGGCAACGATCGAGCCACGTACGTCATTTTAAACTTCACCGGTGAACCCGCTGGCATGCCAGCCGTTCACAAAGACCTTCGCATTCAGCCAGGGTTGCTTCGCTATCTTCTCGTGAAGGTGGCCGACGATTACACGCTCATGCGCTACGAAGGTGGCCTCACCATGGCTAAAACCGCCACAAAGATGAGTGCTCCAGCCGAAGAATTGAACAAGAAAGTTCGTGCTTCCAAAAAGAAGACCGACGTTTCTGAAAAGGCAGCAGATCCTGAAAAAACTGAAGAACTCGATGAAAAGCTCAAGGCCATCATCGAAGACAAAGACATTCTTTAATTTTTAAAACTTTCGTACTATGCGAAGTGTGAACAAAGTGATCCTCATCGGTAACCTTACCCGAGATCCAGAACTTAAAAATACGACCAGCGGACAATCCATCGTAACCTTCGGATTGGCAACCAACCGTCAATGGACCACGTCCAGCCGTGAAAAACGCAGCTCCGCCGAATTCCACGAATGTGTGGCATGGGCAAAGCTTGCTGAAATTTGCCAACAACACCTCCACAAGGGAATGCTTGTGTACGTCGAAGGCTACCTCAAGACCCGTTCTTGGGACCTCGAAGACGGCACCCGCCGTTTCCGCACCGAAATTGTTCTCCAGGACATGATCATCCTCGAAAAGCGTCAAGACGCCATGGATTACATCCCTGAAGGCAACGAAGGAGAAATGGGTGGAGCTCCCATGATGGACGAAATGCCCATGGAAATGCCTGCTCAAGCAGCGGCTCCTACTGCTCCACAAGGAGACAGCGGCCTAGCTGCCGACATCGGAAATGACAATTTGTTTTAACCTTGAAAACGGGACAAAGTCCTAGTTTTCAATCTCTTCCAAGAAATACTGCACTAGCAACAACATCTAATTCTCAAACATGACGAAAAAAGTTAAAGTTCAAAAAACCAAGCGCCCAGAGGTTCCAGCCTTCGTCGATTACAAAGACGTGGAACTCCTTCGCGGATACCTTTCCGTGTTCGGACGCATTGTGCCTCGCTACTACACCGGAGTGAGTCTCAAGCAACAAAAGCAACTCGCCCTCGCCATCAAACGCGCTCGCGAAATGGCTTTGATTCCCTACACTCGCAAGTATTAGCACTGCACGAAGTGCAGCCTAAGAAAACGGCTAGCTCCTCAATTCAGCATCAAAGTCCCGTCATTCCTGGCGGGATTTTTGTTAAGGCACTATTTTTAGTCTAAACTGTCAAATTAATTTTCAAAAACAAAAAAATGGCTTAAACAAGCCAACGTTCACTGGAAAACACCGAAAGTCCTCAAACACAAGCACTTCAGCTCCGTCCAAACAGGTCCGCTGCCTTCCAAAAAAGGCTCTTTCGTGGTAAAATAAATAGATTAAAAAAGGTCCAAAAAAACAAAAATAAACCAGAAAACAAAAATCACGTATGGCAAAACACAAACAAAATCCAAATGCAGGCGCCTTCGATCAAGCCCTCATGACCTGGAAAGCGCCCCGCTACCTTCGCTACGAACGCAGCTGGATCTGGTTTGTAGTGCTCTTTCTGGTTTGCGGCGGCTTAGCTCTGTATGGCTACGAAACCGATTCCATCACCATGGCCGTGGCCTTTGCCATCCTGCCTTTGGTGCTGATTTTGGAACACCGCAAGAAACCCGACATGGTGGACGTGGTGATTTCAGAGTACGGAATCCGTTTTGGAGACATGAAACTGCCTTACAGCAGCATTGAACACTTCTGGATTTTGCACAATCCGCCTTTCGTGAATGAACTGCATCTGGAAACCGACAGCAAAATGCACAAAGAATACGTGATCCAACTCATGAATTTAGACCCAACGGTGCTCCGCCAATTCCTGGTCACTCAAGTGCTGGAATGGGAGGGGAAACACCTCAGTTTCATGGAAACTTTAACTCGTCTTTTCAGACTCAATTAGCATGGGAAAAGAAATACCACAATCCGGGAGCTTAGAGCAGCAGCTGAAGACTCAGCAAGCTACTGAAGAAGCAAAATCTGAAAAAATGATGGCAAGTCGCATGCATTGGATCGAAACGAAAGCCTTGGGCGACGAAGGTCACATCAAAGATCAGTTCAATGCAGTGTATCGAGCAAAAGCGACGGAACTCACTAGCGAAGTTTTGTCTCTTAAGCAAGTCACCGACTCCATGGAGTTGAGCAATGAAGTGTTCTTGGGCCTCCAAGAAACCTTGCTCAAATCTTTACAAAGTCGTGCCGGAATGAGTGTAGAGGTGATGGATTCAAAGGCCGCACAAACGGACATTCAAGCCCAAGTTTCTCGAGGGATCGTGTTCTTGCAAGCCGCAAACATGCCTTCACTGCTTTACCAACACTTGGAGAAGAAAATGCCAGAAGCGGCAGCCTTATACCTCAAAAAAATGGAACAAAGAGGACTTCAAGTGGTACCCGATTTTGATGAGACCAAAGAAAATATCTACAAAGACACTCTCACGGATAAGGACTGGGGCATCATAACCCAGCAAGCTCAAGTGCTGGTAGAGGGAAGCGACGATTTTGTAAAAAATGGAGTCGCCATCAGCATGATGGCCATCATGAAGCCCAAACAACGCACCGAGTTTGTGGAGAGGATGGTGGATCAACCCAATTATAAACAGATCTTAAACACCTTACTCATCAGCGGTTACCTCAAGACCGCTCAAGTCACAGAAACCTTAGAGGCCAAGATCAAAACCTTAAGCGGTCCAGCCAAGAGACAAGAACTTCAAAGTTACCTGCTTTCTGTCCAAGACCCAGAAATGGCCAAGGCTCAGCAACAGGTTGAAACCGCCAAAGTAAAGGACATGAAAAAGCGCAAGCGCGGTAGGCACCTTGGGTGCAGCAACAACGCTCGACAACTGCTCACCTTGAGAGGGCTGGGCGGCACCTTGCTCGCCTTGAACGGAATGGCAACCGTCGCAGCGAACGTTTTGATGAACATCCACCAGCCTTCACAACTGCTCAACAACAAAGCCCTTGGCATTGGACTGGTGATGACTGTGGGGGGCTTAGAACTCAGCAACGGAATGGGGGGTTTGGCGGACACTCCCAGTACAAACCTCGCCCAAGCACTTGATTTCAATGGGCGAAAAACAAGACGCGAACAAGAACAAGCGATTTATCAAGAAGCCTTCGAAAGCGAAATTCTGCGCCACCCCAAAGCGGGCAATTTGTACTTCCAGTTCGCAGAACAAATCAACAAAGCCTACAACGACAAACGCGCTCAAACCCACGATTCAAAAGTACACCTCA
>CALRCE010000012.1 GCA_943354505.1 Candidatus Peribacteria bacterium | reverse complement strand
TCCACCTGGACCGCGGATGTGACCTTGCTGGACAGCGCCTTCGATCTTTCGAATTGGGCGAGTTTGGATGCGGGTGTTTACATCAAACCCACTCCCGACAGCGAACATTCTTTTGAACCGGTTTCCACTGGCAACAGTTCTTTGGCTCCTCAAGGTTTGGCCTTGGTGGATCCCACGCAAGAACTGTCTAAAGAAATGCAGCCATCCATGGGCTACACTTCTTTGGATCAAGCCGAAAACGAAGGAACGGTGGGTTGGGAGAAGGAAAACAAGAACATTCTGCTCTTCAGCGCGGGCAACACCGCGGGAGCTTCGAACCTTTTTTATGCTTCTGAAGTTGGAATTCTTTTGGGCGATCCCACGGTGAAGCTTCAAACGGCGAATGAAATCAACGACTTGGGTTACACCGAAGATGTGGGGACTTTGGTTTCCGCTTCGCAAGACGAAATCTTGGAATTGATCGACATCGACTACAATGGGGACGACCAGATGGATGTGCTCGTGGCGTACGAAGATGGCCACATCGATGTTTTGCAAAATTACGATTCCGCCACTCGACTGAAGACCCGCGGGACTTTGATCAAGGTGGAAAATGGAATCCGTTCCATCGACAAAGGGGACTTCAACGCCGACGGACTCACTGATCTTTTGATTGCCACTGAAGAGTCGTGTTACGCGGACGAAATGTGTTTGTATGAATACGACAACATTGGGGGTGGCTTCACGGCAAAAAACCTCAGCTTGACCGACATCACCTCACAGCCCGATCAAATTGAAGTCACCGACCTCAATGGGGACGGCTACGACGATTTGGTTTTGTCGGATGAGAATATGGTGCTTTACACGGTTTGGAACAGTGCAGGAGAGCTGAGCATTGTGGATGAAATCAAAGATTACGGTTTGGAAACCGACTCCACCGTGGAGCTCGCCGCTCAAGTGGCTTTGCATTACAGCGGGCTGAGTTCCGGCTCTCTTTCTTTACCGATTGTGGGGGCAGCCGTCGGAGGGGGCAATTCTACGCTCGATGACTTTGTGAGTGCTGTCACGGCGGCGACCAGCTTTAGCGTTTCCACCGATGGAAGTGATGCCGGCAGCTTGAGTAAAAAAACAGAGACCGCGTTTGAGGCGGGAGATTCCGATGAATTTGAGGATGTATTTTCCGTTCATAAATCGGTTTCGGACGGGAATGGTGGCGGGGCTTCCATTGGAGATGCACTCACCTACACGGTTAGCGTTGAAAACATCGCGAGCACCACTTTGAACAGTGTTTACCTCTCGGACACGGTGGACGGTTACTTCAGTTTCAACGAAGACAGTTTCACGTGCACCGACTGCAGCCAAGTCGACACCACTTCTGCCATTTTGGAAGTGGGAGACGACACCCATCCCTTTATTTATGGGCCTTTCGATTTGGCCAGTGGAGCAGAAGTCAGCTTCACTTACACGGCAGAGGTTCAAAACCTGCCCTCTCTTTCTTTGATGGTGGGCGATGATTTGTTCACGGATTACACCGACGACAGTCACCCCGACATTGGGGTTTCTCTAGAAGGCAACAACACCGGTGAGCTGCAAGTTTATTACTCGGACGGAACCTACACCGAGACGCTTGCCGAGGGTCTTTTTGGCTCGGGCCTGGGGGCGGAAACGGTGGAACACGTGAACTACGAGCTCAAGACCTACTCCCCTGACGACAGCGCTTATGCCGAAGAATACGACACCACCGAGAGCAGCCCTTTTGAGGATTTGGACGAAGACGGCATCCCTGATTTTGTGGCGGACATGGACCCTGACTTGGGCATTCCCGTTCCAACGAGTGGTTACGATGCTTTTGCCGAAATCATGGGCGCCACGGATGGAACTCAAGATGAAAATGGCGACTGGATCGAAGAACCGGATGGATACTATTCCAGTCAGGAAATGTTCAGCAGCGACAACGACGACGACAACGATGGGCTCTACAACACCATCGATAGCTTTAATGCCGGGTCTGATTTGATTTTAGATCCGTCTTTGGATTTGGATCCTGATGAAGACGATGTGGTGTTGAGTGAGGATGCGACGCTTGAAATCGATGCAGAAGTTTCTGTTTTGGACGACGAAATCTCTGGCCTCACCGACAAGGTGGAAGAAGTGGTGGCGATGTTCACGTGCAATGGAGGCTGTTTGGCTTTGCCCGGCAGCATCGCTTTTCTTGCAACAGGGAATTATCACGAACCTATGTTTGGTACCGTGGTGGGTTTTGATGTGGGAACTCCTGTGTTTGGGATCATGCCCAATCCCAGTTATGTGTGCACCGCCGCAGCCTGCCAAGCCACCAGCGTTTTCCGCCTCTACATGGCTTACACCACCACCTTAGGTTTGGCGCTTGCCGTGTGTGTGGCTCCTTATGCCGTTGGGCAGTGTTACGCCTTCAATATTCCTATTCTGCAAGCCCTGGGCATTTGTGACGCCATCAACGGCTTCATCGCGGACTCGCTCTCCAAGGCCAGTGATTTTGTGGAAGAGAATGGCACGGTGGCCATCAATGTGGGTGGAGCCACGGACACGATGGCTGAGCCCGCAGACAGTGGACTTGGCAGTTCTTCTTTTGATTCGTATAAACCGCCGGTTTCGCTGAGCACGAACATCGATATTCCCGGCTTCCCGTCCATTTTCACAGAATGGTGGAAAGCGCAGAAGCATGAGTTCTTTAAAATGTTGGATTTGCCCGACATCACTTTTATTTACCCGGATCCCAAGAGCTTCACCACCGAGTTCACCGGACTCAGTCAAAAGGCCAAGGACAGTCAAAGTGGCAACGCGGTGGATTTGGATCAAGACAGCAAAGTCGAAAAAATGACGAGTGGTATTTTGAATCTTGAAAAATGGCTGAACATGGCCAACTCTTTGCCGCTCATTGATATTAAAACGGAGAAAGTCGACATCCATTATCCTTGGCTGACCAAGGAAGAAATTGAAATCTTTCAAGCCGATATGCAGGCCTGGGTGGTGGACACCAAAACGGACTTCCAAGCCTTTAAGGATCAGTTCGATTTGCGTGAACAGGGCGGAGAGATCGTTTCGGATGCTGAAAAGGAAGTCTACAACGAGTTCGTGGGAGTGATCGATGAGGCGATTGCGGCCGTGGAGACGAATATGGCTGTTTTAGAAAGTTATGGAGAGATTCCCGAACAGATTTTAGAGATACGAACGCTGGGTGCGGATTATGCCAGAATCATCATTTGTTACTTGGATGCCATTTTGGATTACACGGCGGGATACATCAGCGAAAATCTTCAGCGCATTGAGGCCTGGGCTCAGTTTGTGGTGGACCTCCGAAAGATTGTGGATGGCTGGCAAATCCTCATCGACATCTCTGCGGATCTCATGGATTCCTGTGATAAATGTACCAATCAGCGCTTCAGCGGTTTGCAACTCTTGTTCAGCCTCTTTGCGTTCATGCCGGAGTTCCCTGTGATCGAGATGCCAAAATTGCCGGACATCGTGATCGATGTATCTCACATTCAGGCGGGCGTGGATATTCTTTGGCCGGACCTTCAGTTTATTCCAGAGCGCATCAACATTCCTAAGCTGCCGCGCCTGGTCTTCCCTTCTGCAAAATTTGATTTGAATGTGGATCTGGACTTGGATATCGATATCCCCACGCTGCCGGAGTTCAATTTTGATCTTGAACTGCCGCAGCTTCCTGCCCTGACCTTGCCTCAGTTGCCTTCGCTGCCCCCCCCTCCTTCTATTCCTGAATTGGATCCCACCTTGAAGGCGGCTTTGCAAATTGCCAGCAGTGTGCTCAAACTCATCTGTATCATTCGATCGGGATTTATTCCAACGCCTGAAAGCCAGCTGAAGTCACGTATTGAGGAGATCACGGAACGCCCAGGAGGCATCATGTTGCCGTTTGACTTGGCCGTCACGGTGAACTGGCCTTCGTTCAGTTTGGATTTCTTGAAACGGGTGGAGATCAACACCTACCTCAATTTGACGGCGGACTTCACTCCCCTTTATGACCTCTTCAAAAACTTAGGGGATCAAAGCGAAGAACTCAGCCAAGATGTGGCTAAGTCCATCAATGACCCCTTGGAAGAATTGGCTCAAGATATTCAGAATATTTTGACCACGGCTGCAGAAGAAACCAGCATCGAGGCCGAGGCAGAGGTGGATGCGAGTGCAGACAGCAGTGAGGGAGTGGATGCAGGTGGAGAGGGCACTGTGGATACAGGAGAAAGTTCTTATGTTCACCCTGCCGTGGAAGTGGCTCAACTGTATGGTAAAGACCCCATGGTGGCCGAGAATTTGATGGCCCTCAAAGGCATCATGGATACGCTGCAAACTCAAGTGAACGATTGGTCTTCCACGCTTCCTGAAGAAGTGCAACTGACTGCTGGTCAACGCTTGTTGGCTTTGGATGATCCTTTGCTCCATCGCTACGATGAAATACTAAAAGAAGGTCCGATGGACCAAGCATTCCTGGCCAGCATTCAAGACACGCCGCTCGTGGGCGTGCTGGGGCTCAAGTCTTCTTTGATCAGTTATGTTGAAGATTTGGACGCCGAAAATACCCGTTTGCTCGCCATGGACGACGATGAGTTCTTCCAGACTTTAGCAGGCGGGCAAACCGCGTCTGCCTTCCAAGTAGCGGGCAATACCAGCGATGATGGTTACAGCACCGCCAGTGAGTGGAACTTGGACGCGCTTCTCACTCCTTCTTCGGATGAAGAAGTGGACCTCGCCTCTTCCAGTGGGGCCCCAGAATTGGAAGGGCTCAACTTGGGTGAATCCAATAAAGCCTTCAACACGGGTCTTTATGTTTACAACTCCGATGCGGGAGTCAGCACACGTCTCACCGCTTACGCCGCTGAGGCCGACAAGCTCACACACATCCTCTTCATGGACATGGACAGTGATGGCGACAAGGATGTGGTTTACTCTTTGGGTGGAGATGTTTACATCAAAGAAAACTACACCGAAAGTCCCACTTTGGAATACGTGAGCACCGATCCGAGCGAGGTGGCTCTGGCGGAGGAAGCTCCTTCGGTGGGCTCCATGCACAACTTCAAAGAAGGCACCAACAATTACCAAGAAACCAGCTTCTCTTTTGACGCTTCACAAACAAGCGAAGGGTCAGCGACGGGCTATGAGTTCTTTATGTACGATTCTTTGGACGCTCAACAAGCCGAACCCGATGAAAATATCAAACGCCTGCTTTTGCTTGCGGAGGAAGAAAGTGTTGCGTGGGAGGACTCAGAAGTGGAGGCTGCTACAACGAGTACCGAGGGGGATGCCACTCTCCCCGACTTGGCGACGAGTCGTTTGGTGGCCACAGCGGTGAGTGGAAAGGTCACGCTCAAGAACGCTGGGCAAAGAACTTTGATTCAAGAGAATGGTGAACTCGAAACTTCTGCGGGTGTTGTGCTTCAGACGCTCAGCCCCACTGTTTTGGAATTGACTTACGAAGAAGGCTCGGCGACCTTGACCCTTCCCGCTTACACGGTGGCCACCTTTGGCGGGGCCTCCGACCGCACCATTCGAGTGGACAGTGGAAGTGCTTATATGATCGACGAAGAGGATGTGGTGGAAGAACAAACTCTGAGCGAAGGGATGATGATTTTGCCTGAAGAAATGGTGGACTTGGAAGGCAGCACCGCCACGGCGACTTTGACCACTTCCGAAGGTGCTGTGCTGGACTTGGATAAAGAAGAATTCTTTGTGATGGATAGACTGCTCAGCGCTGACAGTCCTTCTGCTCAAGTGGAACTTGAAAATGGAGCGTATTACACTGTTGGTAAAGCGCTCTACGACGATGGCACGATTGGAACGCTTTCGGACAACATTCTGCTCAATCCTCAAATTTGTGGCGACGATTCTGAGCCCGTGGTGGTCGTGGATGGCGGAGAAGATGAGGATGGTGACGGCGTGGTGGACTTGGCGATTTTCTCCACCATGGAGTTGTCTGCGGAACAATCCTTTGATAGCAACAGTGAAATCATCGATGCCTACTGGGATTTGGACGCGAGTGTGGATGCGGACTTGGATGGAATTTTTGACAACGACGAAGAAAGCATCGGTCTCAGCACGGTGATTGGCCCTTACGACAACACCGATCCAAAAGTTGTGACGGTTTACATCGTGGACTCAGCCGGCAACACCGCCAGTCGCATCATCAATGTGAACATTTACGTTCCGGATCTTCAATTGGCCTCGGCCACTCCGACCGAAGTCACGGGCACCACGGATCCTCTCAGCCCTGCCCTACCCTTCACTTTGGTACGTGAACGCGATGGCGCTTGGCAAGAATTGGGCGACTACACCACGGATGAAGAGGGCAACATTGTGCTCGCCATGGACGATTCTGACTTGATCGCCGTCTACAACACGGACGGAACCGCGATTGCAGAATTTGATTCCTCCACCAAACAAGTGATGGTGCTGGACGACGATTATGACGTGACCGTTCTGACCGCCGATGCGGATTGGCCTTCTCATTTGGCGGTGTATGAAAAACTCACCGGCATTGTGCTGGGTAGTTTCATCTTCGTCACCGACTCCAGTTTACCCATCACACGTTTGGGAGCTCCTCTTTCTGAATACGATCTCTCCTCCTTCAATCGTGTGACGGTTTACAGCGTCTCTGATCCCAACGGTTATGACTTTGGACTGAGTTCCGTGACCGCTCACGACGACCTTGGCAACTTGGACTTCATGCTGAGCAACAGCGGCAATATCACGGTGTTTGATGACCGCTACACGGTGGTGAGACGCGAGGCCAGTTCACTGGAGGAAAATCTGATCTTAGAAGTTTACGACGAAGGATCCTTAGAAATGGAAATTTGGCCTGGAAGTTCTGACGAGATCTTCATTGAAACCACAGACGACTTGGGCTTGCCTGCTTCTAGTTTGATCGGAGACGATCACGCTTCCCTCGCGGCAGACACTCACCTTTATTTTGAAGATTTGAGTTCCGACGATGCCCTCTACTCCAAGATTTCAGAGTTGGTGGAACGCGGCGTTTTGGAAGGTTACGAAATCGACGGCAAACAGTACTTCAAGCCCGACGACAACATCAATCGTGCGGAGTTCACCAAGATCATCTTGAGCATCCTTTGTATCGTTCCACGAGACGAAGCTTATCTGCTCCCCACTGTTTTCAATGATATTTTGACGACTTCGCTGTGGTTCTACGCTTACACCAAGGAGTCTCAACTTTCGGGACTGATCACGGGTTATTTGGGTGAGACCGATGCTGCTGGTTTGGCTCCTTTCAAGCCTAGTAACTCCATCACTCGTGCGGAGGCCACCAAGATTGTTTTGGAGGCGCTCAATCAACAAGGCATCATTACTTTGCCGGAGGTTACCACCACTGGAGCTTGGTACGAGCCCTACATCGATATTGCTCAAGATTTGAGCCCTTATATGACTGCTGAGACCACGGCTGGGACCACCAACTACATTCTGACGGCGGACGAAGCGGCCGATCCCAATCACGTGATGACTCGTTACGAATTTGTAGAAATGTCGGTGCGCGTGCTCCAAGCCTACAATTGTTTTGATTTGGACAGCGATGGCGACGGACTCATCAACTACGATGAAGAAACCTTGTACGGCAGCGATCCTTACAACCCAGACACGGATGCCGGAGGCATTGACGATGGAACCGAGGTGGGTCGCGGCACCAGCCCTCTGGACTCCACCGATGACTTTGATGACGGTTCCTTGGCGGGTGTTTCCCCTGGAATTTATGCGGTTCGCGAAGCCTGCACCACTTGTCCTTGTCTTTCACAAGTGGATTACGAAGCGGAACTTAGACCGGGAGACTCTGTGTTTGCTATAATCCAGAATGAACTGGGCGAAATCTTCGGAGTGAGTAACTCCATTACTGTTTCTGACCCCACCGCGCCATGATTAAAAAATTCACTCAAAAACAATTTTTCCAAGTTGCCCTGCTGCTTCTTTTCTTTGTAGGAAGTTTCGTGGGTGTGCGAGCGGATGAGAGTACTTCCACAGAAACGGCGACTGAAGCGGAAGCCGATAACAAATGCGCCTACAGCCTTGCGCAAGGCAGCCTCGCGCTGCTTGATGAGTACAAGTCCTTTATTGATCAATATACAAAAGTGGATACCCCGACGAGTGAGCAGTTTGAAAACGCCTTGCTTTTCTATCGCTATGTGGAGGATACCATTCGCAAATTTTACAATATTTATGCAGAGGTGAGCGGTTACAACGGAACGGTCTCTTTTGCCAACACCGAACTCTCTTCGTGCCGCAAAGTGCGGGATGGGATCATTGAATATTCTCGCAATATTCTCACCCAGTTTCTTGCCGGCTCCACTACTTCCAAAACGACTTTTGAGTTTGTGGATGGACTCAAAGCGATGAACGAGGACCTCAAAGACATGTCGCTTTTGTTCCAGAGCACTTTCCCCGGGCAGTTCACCGAAATGTCCAATGCTTTACCTTGTTACGCTCACGAATGTTTGTCTAAATGAAAAACTTTTTTATCGAATACGGACGCTTCTTCCTTCTCGCCTTTGTGCTTGGTTTTCTGATGCCACGTTTTGACGGCGGGGGTTTTCAAGCGTCCACCTTGAGTGAAGATTACTACAAGACTTACAGTGGAATAGACACTTTAGATGCGATGATTTTAGCTTTTCATAAAGACATGAATGACACGACCAACGATTACATCGAACGTCTACTCGCTTCAACTGAGCCTAATGTGCTTTACCCGGCTTCGGACGCGGATTGTGAGAAAGGAAGCAACCTCTCCACCTATTGTTTGGCGGTGGTTTTGAATACAAGGTTATTGGCTTTTGAAACCGCCTTACTCGAACGAAAAGACACCTTGGAGGAACTGGAAAATGCCGTGGAAAACAGTGAGTTTGCCGAAGACCAGGAGGATCCAAGTCGCCCTGACACCTTGGATACGGCCGTGCAGTTTGCGAACCAACAAGCCTTGGTTGTGGAAGAACAAATGGAAAATGCTGAAGATGCCTTGGATCTCACTTTAGCGGTTTACAACCAAATCCAAATCGTTTGGCCTTTGCATGTGGAACTCACTGATTTTAGAGCCAACTTGGAGGGTTTCCGCGACAGTTTGGCTGGCGTTCGCGATGTGATCGAAGGTTACCCGGGTAAATTTAACGGAGCCAGTACGGCTCAATGCAAATGAAAAAACTTTTACTGCTCAGCATCGGGGTGATTGCGAGTGGAGTCCTTGGACTTCAGCTCGGGCATGTGGTGTTTGCGGTGAGTAGCTCTGAAGATTTGTTGAGTGAAATATTTAACGTCGCAGAAGTGGAAGAAACGGACACGAAGGACCCGAAAGAACTCAACAGTCTTGCGTCCAATACCGATGGCGCTTTCCAAAACCTCTATTTGTTCATGTTCCAAAATGTCACGAAAGGCCCTTCGGATGCGGCCATTGAAGAGCTTCAAAATCGCCTCAAAGAAAAGAAAAAACGCGACTACACCGAGGATGAATTGCGTGAGATTGTGGAAGAAGGCAGTCTCCAGCCCATCATTGAAAAAATGCAATCGGTGGCGAGTGCCGTGGCGAGTGATCCAAATTATTTGGACACCCAGGAAGAAAAAATTGCAGCTCAGGATCAAGAGTATGCAGATTTCACCAGTTCAAATGATTTTGGAGACACCCTCGGAGGTTTTTATGATTGGTACTACACCGAATACGTTGAAGGAGACGTTTTGACTAAAGAAGACACCTTATCTTCGGTTACTCAAACAAAGGTACTCGACGAATACACTTATCTTGTGGAGCTTTACCAAAATGAAGTGGAACTTCAACGCGAATATCGAAAACTTGCGTATGAATCTATTGCGGATGAAATGTTCTTCAATAATGACTTGAGTGATTCAGCCAATATCGACATCTTGCACGACTTGGATCTTGCTCACCAAGTCTTGTTTGGTACCAACATCACCTACCCCGATCGCAGTGCTGGCGGGGATGTTTCTTTGGCCTCTGAGCAAGACTTCGCCTCAGAACTCCCGGGCCAACAAGACTCGACAGTGGATGCTGCGCCTGCTTTAGAAGAGCCAGTGGTTGAACTGAGTTCAGACACCGTGAGCCCTTATACGTGTCTGGACGATGAAGCTTTGCATACTGCTCTAGATGATTTTTATGCGACCGATACCAGTGAAACTCAATTGGATTTGCCTGAGTCCACGATCATTTATCCTAGTCTTGAAAACAACTCTAACCCTGGCCAGGAATCAGGCGATGACGATGACGACGATTCCTCCGACCCCGACGAAAGTCCTCAAGATCAAGTGGATCAAGGCCTTCAAGCTTTGGATGGCTTCATCACCGAGTTGAGTGGCCAGCAAGGGGATTGGACGCGTTCTCTGCCCTGTAGTGATATCTTTTGCATCACCGTGGAACTGGTGAGCGACACCGATGATCCTGTGGTGAACAGCGGCATCTCAGAAACCGACAACTGCGTGCTCTGCCATTTGACTTATATCAATAAGCGCATGGGACAAACCTTGGATAAAAGTTTGGTGGCCAGTAAACCTTCCCAAAATTGGTTCGAAGATTCCACGTGCAAAGAGGCTGGTTCTGGTATTAATTTGGATTTGAATATTTACACGATTGCCATGCCGATTGAGTTGGATCCAGGGGACGACATTGACGATACACCTGCCGCTCAAATTGAAGTCTTGGAGCACACTCTGTTTTCAATTGGGGCGATTCCTAACTCTTCAAGCACGCAATTCGATAAAACCATGGCGGATCTTGAGTGTGAAAGTATCGTCAATTTGTATGAAGCAGCCGACACACCCGTGACCATTGATACGGCTCAGGATTCTTGTGTGGCGGCGGCTAACACCATACAAGCTCAAGTGGATGAAGCCTACTTAAAAATGAAGTTCGAATCGGCCATTGGGGATGGGAATACCTTGTATGAACAAGCCGCGGGCGAACTCTACAATATGTTACTCATCTTCCGGAACATTCAGGCTGGTTTGAAGAAAACCTACGTGCAAGACTCCGCCCCTCTCGCTACACTACTTAAAAAAGATTACTGCAAATGAAGCTAAAACTTTCTTTCCTCTTCGTTTTATTTTTCATCGGACTGGCACTCCCCTTCTTTTTTAGCCCGGTTCAAGCGGACGGCTTCACCTGTCTGGATGAGGACTATTATCCCTTTATTCTCAATGTTCGTTCGGAGAATTCTCGCAGTGAAAGTGTTAAGGACATCTTTAGCTTGGGTTACTGTCAGCTCTACGACATCATGGCACTGGACGATGAGTTGGACAGCGTTCGAGACAACCTTCGAACCACTGCCTCTGCGTGTGGATCCACCGCTAGTTTGAAAAAAGACTACGAACGCATCCTCATGGAGATGTATTTTGTGCGTCATCTTCAAGAGCAAGGTGTGATCAATGAAGTGGATGCTGAAGTTTTGGAATCTTTGAAAGATCAAAAATTGGCAACGCTCAAAGCTTCGATGAAGAAGATCTTCGTGGATGAAGAAGATCGCGTGGATAAAGACACGTTCAGTAGTTATTTTGACAGTTGGAGCGCCAAATACGACGACCGTATTGCAGATTATCGTGACTGTGAGGAAGGACCTTGGGCAGAACTCACCACCACTTGGACGGATTTTGTGCAGGACATTAAAGACCTCGACTTCAGTGTTGAGGTGGATGATGGAAAATCTTTTAAAGAGATTGTGACCCCCGACTTGGGTGACACCAAAAAAAATATGACCGATCTCGGCAACAGCCTCAAAGATGCCTGGGAATATTTGAAGGGTGAGGAAGAAAGACGAAAAACAGAGATCGAGGATCCTAAAACGGTTTCGGATGTGGGCAGCACCGGCGGCTCCATTTCCATTGATCAAGCCTTACAAACCTTGAATGCCAGCATGGAAACTTATGATTTAGAAAAGCACAGTGTCGAACGACTTTCGATGTATTCCAAGCTCTACGGAGCAGGAGGTTCCATCCAATCCACCAACTTGCAAAGCATCATGGTGGAACTCAATACGATCTTAGAAGAGGTGAACACCAAAGATCTCCCCAGTATTGCTGCGAACTCGGCCAAAGTTTCGGACAAACAATGTAAATAAGCACGAAAGTGAAACCTAACGAGAGAGCAGAGAGAAGAAGGTGTATTTTTTCTTGATTGCCACGGGCTTTTTGCCTTTCACTTCGACCTCTACCGACTCCCGAGCGGCGTTCAAGTCCACCATGCAATAAGGACAAAGTTCCTTTTTGAGTGAGATGAGTTTGCCGCAAGAGAAGCAATTGAACAGCATGGAAGGCGTGTGAGGGAGGATGAATGAAGTGTGGGGGCACTTGGCGAACGGACGGGAGCGAGATAGCGGCGCCTGTTGGTGCCGTGTTACTGTGTTTGTTTTTGGAGGAAGTCTTCGATGTCTTCTTCGCGGATTCTGTAGACTCGGCCAAACTTGATGCTTCTGATTTTCTTCTGTTTGATGAATTTCAGAACAGTGAGGTGATGAAGTCGTAGAACCTCGGCGACTTCTTCGGGAGTGAATAGCCGAGAGACCATTAAATTTTGTTTAACTTGGCACAACTTTATAGTGCTTGAATTTACTTTGCAATGGTATTTGTAATTTTTAGTAATTTAATCTAATTTTTCTTTATTTTGATCTGTTTTATAGAATATTTTTATGTTTTATCTTATTTTGTAATTATTTTTCTTATTTTATCATTTTTTATTTAATATTTCTTAATTTGATTATATTTTATTAAACTTTATCTTCAGTTTTGTTGCTTAATATATGAAATATTTTATAATACTAATAATGGCTACAGAAAAACTCTTACCTGCTTGGTTTGATCCCACTTCTAAAGACCCAAGAATGTGGGAGCGTTTATTGGAGGCAGAAGGTTTACAAGATCAAGCTCCCACAGAAGAAGTTGATGCTTTCTCCACCGCTGTAGAACGGGCAATCGCTGCAAATTTAGCTGCAGAGGGAGAGAACAATCATTTTCGAGGCTGCCCTCTGGACCTTCCCCAACTCATTTATTTAGTAAAAGAGGGAGTTGAAGAACTGAAGAACGCAAACCCTGAGAATGGAGTCTGTGCGGGGCTGAGAACCTCTTGTACAAACGGTGCACTCACTTTCACGCTCTGGGTGCCTCGAGGAACTCGTTTACACTGGAACTTGATGCACTTAAACATCAAGGATTTGGATCGCTTTAGAAACAGTTTGGAAAGTCGTTTGCGAATGCAAATCACTTATTTAGACTAAATCCCCATCTTTTTGAGCCATTTTCCGGTGTAGGAGACGTCGGCTTTTTTGGCAACTTCTTCGGGAGTGCCTTTGGCTACGACAAGCCCTCCTCCGCTGCCTCCGTCGGGGCCCATGTCGATGAGGTGGTCGGCGCATTTGATGAGGTCGAGGTTGTGTTCGATCACGATCACGGTGTTGCCGGCTTCCACCAGTTGTTGCAACACTTCCACCAGGCGACGGACGTCGTCAAAGTGAAGTCCCGTGGTGGGCTCGTCCAAGATATAGAGCGTTTTGCCCGTGGAACGACGAGACAGTTCGGTGGCGAGCTTGATGCGTTGAGCCTCTCCTCCTGAAAGAGTGGTGGCAGATTGACCGAGGTGCACATAGCCCAATCCCACTTTAGAAAGGGTTTCGAGTTTGTTCTTAATCGAAGGAATGGCGTCGAAGAACTCGAGGGCTTCGTCCAGGGTCATGTCGAGCACGTCGGCGATGTTTTTGCCGCGGTAAGTCACTTCCAAGGCTTCTCTATTGTAGCGGAGCCCCTTACACACCTCACAAGGCACGTACACATCGGGCAGGAAGTGCATTTCGATGCGCTTCACTCCATCCCCTTCGCAGGCTTCACAGCGCCCTCCTTTCACATTGAAGGAGAAACGACCCGCCTTGTAACCCCGAAGACGGGCTTCGGAGGTTTGGGCGAAGAGTTCACGGATGTCGGTGAAGACTCCGGTGTAGGTGGCTGGGTTGGAACGTGGGGTGCGTCCGATGGGAGACTGATCGATGTTGATGATTTTGTCCAAATGTTCGATGCCACGGATTTCACGGTGGGCACCGGCAATGGCCTTGCTGCGGTTGATCACAGAGGTCACTTTTTTGACCAAGATTTCGTTGATCAAAGTCGATTTTCCAGATCCGGACACTCCCGTGATACAGATGAAGGTGCCGAGTGGCAGTTCGGCGTCTACGTCGCGCAAATTGTGTTCGGTGGCGCCGAGCACTTCGAGTTTCTTGCCGTTCCCTTTGCGGCGGTGTTTGGGCATGGGGATTTCTTTTTTTCCAGATAGGTATTGCCCAGTCACCGATTTGGCGTTGGCCATGATTTCTTTGGGAGTCCCCGAGGCGATGACTTGCCCTCCGTGCTTTCCTGCCCCAGGACCGATGTCCAAGATGTAGTCGGCGGAAAGCATGGTGTCCACGTCGTGTTCCACCACGATCACGGTGTTGCCGATGTCGCGCAGCGTCATCAGGGTTTGAATGAGTTTTTCGTTGTCGTTTTGGTGGAGTCCAATCGAAGGTTCATCGAGTACGTAGAGCACTCCCACCAGGTGGGATCCGATTTGAGTGGCAAGACGGATGCGCTGGGCTTCTCCCCCCGACAGGGTGTTGGCGGCGCGGTCTAAAGTGAGGTAAGAAACGCCCACGTGATCCAAAAATTTGAGGCGAGAAGCGACTTCTTTAAGGATGGGCTCGGCGATCTTTTTATGCATTTCGCTGAGGTGCAAATTCGCAAAGAAAAGGTGAGCTTCTGAAATAGAAAGAGAGGTGGTGTCGGCGATGGACTTTTCTTCAATGCGAATTGCGAGCATCTCGGGTTTGAGGCGTTGGCCTTTGCATTCCGGGCACAAAAGGATGCGCATGTACTGTTCGATTTTTCCTCGTACGTACTCGGAATCGGTCTCTAAAAAGCGGCGCTCCAAGTTCGGGATCACTCCTTCGAATTTGGTTTGAAATTCCCCTTTTGAAAATCCATCGTTGGAACTCACTTTGACGTCGTAGCGTTCTTCACCCGTTCCATACAGCACGATTTCAATCTGTTTGGGAGTGAGTTTTTCCACCGCCACATCGAGTGAAAATTTGTGACGCGCTGAAACCGCTTCCAAAATAGCGGTGTACCAAGAAAGATGGGAAGCCGTTTGAGCCCAAGGCAGAATGGCTCCTTCGGAAAGGCTGAGTTTTTTGTTGGGGAGCACCAGTTCAGAGTCGATTTCGAGTTTGGTTCCGAGGCCATGGCAGGCTTCACAGGCTCCGTGAGGGCTGTTGAACGAGAAGTTGCGAGGTTCGATTTCGGTGAGACAGACCTCAGGATGATCTTCACAAGAAAAGTTTTCGGAGAACTTTTGAGTTTGTCCGGTTTCGTTGTCTAGAATCATCATCACTCCTTCCCCATGGCGCAAAGTGGTTTCAATGGAATCGGCAATGCGCGTGCGCTCGGGATTGGGCAGCTCGTAGGTGTCGCCGTTCGGAAGTTTTTTCTTTTCGTTTTCGAGTCGCTTCACCACCAAACGGTCGACGACGATTTCAATGGTGTGGGATTTATTTTTATCCAAAGTGGGCAACTCGTTCACCGTGTGCACTTCTCCGTCGACACGCACACGCACAAATCCTTCTTTTTTGATCTTTTCTAAGACAGCATCGTGTTCTCCTTTTTTGCCGTTCACCACAGGAGCCAGGAGCAAAACACGACGTCCTTCATCCATGGCCAAGATGTGATCGGTGATTTGACTGGCGGTTTGGCGCACGATGGGCTTGTCGCATTTTGGGCAGTGAGGAACTCCCACACGCGCAAACAAAAGACGAAGGTAATCGTAGATTTCGGTCACCGTTCCCACGGTGGAACGAGGATTGCGAGGCGCGGTTTTTTGGTCAATGGAAATGGCGGGAGAAAGTCCTTCGATAGATTCCACGTCTGGCTTGTCCATCACGCCTAAAAATTGGCGGGCGTAGGTGCTGAGGGATTCCACGTAACGACGCTGCCCTTCGGCATAAATGGTGTCGAAGGCGAGGGTGGATTTTCCTGAACCCGAAAGACCGGTGATCACGGTGAGCTTGTCGCGCGGAATCTCGACGTCGATGTTCTTCAGATTGTGCATTCGCGCTCCCTTCACGATGATCTTGGTGGCTTGCATTCAGAAATCAGGTTAAAACTAAAAATTCAGGTGCGTGGAATGCTAGCACCTGAATTCAGTTTTTGCAAGGGTCGAAACCTTATTTATTAGTCGTTTGCGCGTTCCACGTATTCACCGGTTTCGGTGTTGATGCGGATCAGTTCCCCTTCTTCGACGAAGAGAGGCACGTTGATCATGACGCCGGTTTCCATTTTAGCGGGCTTACTGCCGGCTTGAGCACGGTCTCCACGAACGCCAGGAGTGGTTTCCACCACTTTCAGCACGACTTTGGGAGGCAATTGAATGGAAATGGGTTTTTCGTTGTACAAAAGTGCGGTCATTTCCTTTCCATCTTGCAAGTAACCCACCATGTCTCCGAGGGCTTCGAGGGTGAAGGTGAATTGTTCGAAGTTGTCCAGATCCATGAAGTAAGCGTCGGTCATGTCTTTGTAGAGGTATTGCACGTTCTTGCGAGCGACATCGGCCATTTCGAAGCTTTCTCCGGCGATGAAGGTCTTTTCCATCACGCTTCCGTTAATGAGGTTTCGCATCTTGGTGCGCATCACCGGCTTACGTTGAGCGGTGCGCATGAAGGAGTTGGTCAAAATTTGATAAGGAGCATTGTCGATGTTCACGACGCTTCCCACTTTAAGATCGGTGATGGATTGAGCCATATGAAAAATAATGAAGTCCTCGCTATTCTAGGGATTTCTAAGGAAGAGTCAATTCAGGGGATGAACTCCAGGTTCCGTATCGTTGTGACGAACTTTCATCATTTGTTTCCCACCCTGAGATCTTTGCAGTTCGATGAAACGGCGCCTCATGTAACCGATGATCTTCCCGAGGAGGCCGTAGGGCACGTAGCGACGGTGGCTGACAAAGGTTTTGAGTGCGAGGGAGAGCGAATTGTACATGCCAAATAGGGTTTGGATCTGTCGTTCCTCTAAATCTTCTCCGTTGCTCAACCACGTTTGCATGATGTGAGCGATGGTGTCCGGATTCATGGTGCCGTACGCCACGTCTAGACAGTTTGTGTTTTGTTCAAAGAGTTTGATAATTTCAATGAATTGTTCTTGAGTGGTCTCTAGATCTTTGGCCACCGGAGTGATTCCAGGTGCCCAACGGTCGGCCCCTGTTGCGTCCATGGCGTCTCGAGGGTGGCCATGCCAGGTCGTAGCTGGGTCTGTTAAGCTGGCGTGCAGACCCTGTCTTGCATGCTCGGCGTCTTTTGCGATGTTGGCCCCTTTCACCACGCGCAAGGAAACACGGAAACCATGCTGCGTTTTGAACGTGTTGGCCCACTTCACCATTTCACGCGCGTCTTGAAGACTGTCTTTTAAGTACGCTTGGAAGACCATCCCTAAATGCTCCGCTCTCTTGGGTTTTTCTTCTAACAATTCTTTGAAAAGACGAAGGGTGGCATCTTTGTGAATGAAGTATTCCATGTCGATGCGAATGAAGACTCCTTTCTCTATGGCTTCGTCCACCAAGGTGGCCATTTTTTCCTTCAATTGGTCGTAACACGGTTCAGGAAGCGTGCCACTCACTTCGGGGTCTTCCGGGAAGAAGCCTAAAGCAGAGAGCTTCATAGACATGTACTTTTTAAGAGGTTCGTCAGGACCCCCCCCTCTTCAGTCGCTAAGTGGCGCATGCATTTGAAGAAGTCCTCGTAATTGGTCTTAGCCTCATCCGTATCGAAGGTGGATTCTACTTCGTGGGCCACGGTGATTTCGATTCCTTCTTCGATTAAAGCCCTTAAAAATTTATTTTCAAAGGCTTTATCAATGGTTTCACCCGCCACAAAGGGTGCGGAGAAAAAGTGCAGAAGCCCATCCACGATTGTTGAATCCAAGAGCCGGTTTTCGGTGGAGTCTTCTTCAGCCCCACGGCTTTGTTCTTCTCTTTCAATTTCTTCAAAAAGAGCGCCCGTGCCGTGTTGAACAAAGAGTTTGATGGCGCGCCAGAGGGGGTTTGACTTCTCATCCCCCGTTTCTCCATCTATTCCTGTTTCAGTTCTATCGCCCTTGTATCCTTTTAAGTTCATGACCGGGCCCATGACCCCATTCATAAAATCTTCCCAAGCAAAACGGATGGGTTGTGCGGCTTCAACTTCTTCAACCTTAGCTCTCACATCGGTTGCAATGGCTTCCACCATGGCATTGCTTCGGCTTGCTTCCAACGAGGTCTTTGGCATCCCGGGGCCGGGGCTTTCAAAAAAACGTGCGCCTCCTAACAGTTGAACGACGGCGTCCGATACGGCCTGCCTGAATGGGTCTGTCTCATCCAACTCTTTATCCTCTGGACGGAATCCATTGGCGGGCACTGCGATCTGAGTCCACTCCTGTTGAATCCAATCCCTTGGATGCGAAATGACGAGCTCTCCCTTACTTGAGAGGATTCGCTCAGCCCTTTGAGCGGCCTTCAACTGAATCGCTGCCTCGCGAGTGGCGTCTGAAAACTTTCGGTAGGCATCCTTTTCCTCTCCCTGCCTTTTGGCTGTGTTCAAAGCCATGCTTGATGCTATCTTTAAAAGCCTCATTTATACGCTTTCTAAGACAACAGTCAATCAACGGGCCGCTGCTTTAACTTCGGACTTCTTGCTCCAAGTCCATTGGTGCAGGTAGTCGCTGCGGTTTTCGCCCACAATGCAACCGTAAGCTTTGAGGTTTTCCTTTTGTTTGAAAAGATGGTCGAGGTAGCTGTAACCGAGCACGAGAAAGGGCACCATGAAGAAGGTGAGGTTCATCTCGAGCAAAATGTTGAAAAGACCGTGCAGACAAACAGCGATGCAAAGACCCTCGCTGAGCTTTTCGGTGGCAAAAATGCGGTTGCGTTTGAAGTGAAACACCGTGTGAAAGAGGTTGATCACCGGGCTGCGCTTTTTACGCTGCTCTTCGGACCATAGTGGGTCGGCGAAGTAGGCCATACCATAGAAATAGCCGTAAATGCCCGAGAACAGGATGTGGGCAAAGGTGGAAAAAAGTGCGCGGAATACAAAGGAGACGAGCAGCACTTCCACCCCTTGGTACTCCCAAATGTAGTAGAAGTAGAGAATGTTTTCGACGAAGGCAAAACCGAGGGCGGACATGATGGAGAATTCGATCGCGTCGTCGATGTTTCTAAAAAAGCCTTTGTCGGCTTTGCGCACCACAAGGTTCTTCATGTATTCCTCAATCACTCCCACGAACATGAAGGCAAAGAGGCTACCTATCGGCAAATAAAGGTGGTCGGTGAAGGCGAAAAGATCGGTCTTGAAGTTGTCTGTGTAGTTGAAAATGTTGACCTGAGGGAGGTAAGCCCAACTCCACTTGTAAAGCAGGATGGGGGCCACGGAACACATCCCTAAAAGAAAGGTCTGGAGGGCTTTTGGCCTATAGATGGGGTCTTTCTTGTAAAAAATCACTCCCCAGATGAAAGCTGGAACGCAGGCGAGCAGGATGGAGAGGACAACTTGCATGAGATTTATAAAAATCCCTTAATTATAGCATAAAAAAGCCCCTTACAGAAGGGGTTTGGTGTCGAAACTCTAGCGTCTGAGCGTGAGCCCTCCTTCTTTCACCTCGTAAATCGTGGCGTTCTTGAGTTTTGCTACGTGTTCTAAACCTGTTGTGGTGAGGATGGTTTGGTAATTTTGCAGGAGTCCACCGAGTTTTTCTTGGCGCAGGGCGTCCAGTTCCGAAAACACGTCGTCCAGGAGCAAAATGGGTTTTTCACCGGATTTCTCTTCCATGTACCTCAGTTCGGCGATTTTTAGTGCGAGCACGGCGCTGCGACACTCCCCGCGAGAACCTGATTCGTGCAGAGGACGTCCGTCCAAAAAGAGGACGAAGTCGTCGCGATGAGGGCCTACGGACGTGGAGCCGGTGCGAAGATCGTGGTCGCGTGCAGCCGTGAGCTTTTCTTCAAAACGAGCTTGATGATTTTGGTAGTTGAAGCTGAGCACTTCTTCGGTGCCCGAAATGCCTTGGTAGTCTTTGGCGATGGGACCTTTGAGTGCCTCCATGAACGTGAGGCGTCGCTCCCAAATGCGCTGGGCTTCTTCACACAGTCGCGCGTCCCACAGGTGGAGTTCCCAGGTTTGAGCTTGCCCGTGTTGGATGCGTTTCAAGAGGGCGTTGCGTTGATCGAGGATGCGTTGGTATTGACTGAAGGCTTCGACGTAACCGCCGTTGAGTTGCAAGAGTAGCCTATCCAAGAATTGGCGCCGTAAAGTGGGGCTGCCCGTGACGAGATCGAGGTCGTCGGGGGTGAATAAAACGACGCGTAAACTCCCTAAAAAGTTTTTGGGTGTGGTGACTTTTTCAGCTTTTTTCACTTTTTTGGATTCGGGTTCACGTTGCATGAACACTTCCAGTTCCACTTCTTTTCCATCTTCTTCGATACGGCCTCGAATGCGTCCGTGCGGACGTTCCCAATGCAAGGTTTCCAGGCTCCGTGAGGCACGAAAGGATTTGCCAAGGGCGAGAAAGGCAATGCTCTCTAAAAGATTGGTTTTGCCTTGGGCGTTGAGGCCAACGAGGGCGGTGATGGGTGTTTGTAAGGTCAACTCCAAGTCGTGGTAGTTGCGAAATCCTTCGAGTTTGATCCAATTGAGCTTCATGGGTGGGCTTGGGTGGCGGACTTTTACACAAGTTTGCCTTAGTGTAGCGGATTTTTTACGCTTTGTAAGAAAAATTTAAGGTGAATGGCTCGACCATCTGCGATGGTGCCCTCTGCACAAACCTGCGGTTTGTCAGAAAAATTTCAGGATTTCTGTAAGGTCAGTAGTCTACCGTATTGGTGTTCGATGGATGACGAGGGGGTAGTTCTGGCGACCCCGAGCGACTCGTCACCTGCTCGGGAGGGGTTCGATTCCCCTTACCTCCACCACCGAACAAACAAAAGGCCTCACCAATGGTGGGCCTTTTGCGTAGTCTGTCCCGAGCGACTCGTCTTCATCATCTTACCGCTAGCTTGATTCGAAGTCCATTGTTATCATCGGGATGAACTAAGCGATTCTCATGCTCATTGATCTCACTCGTCTCACCACTCACGGCATGCCCGTTTACCCTGGGGACACTCCTCCACGGCTTTTGGAGAGCGTGCATTTTGACGAACACCAGTGCGTGAATCATGAATTCCAAGGCAGCATGCATGTGGGCACTCACATGGATGGCCCCATGCATATGATCAAAGAGGGGCGGAAGTTGTGTGAGCTGCCACTGGATCGTTTCGTGGGGCGTGGGCAACTCATCGATGCGCGCGGGAGAAAAAGTTTAGATATGGATTTGCTGGTGGGCAAGAATTTGCAGGCTGGCGACATTGTGCTTTTTTGGACCGCTTGGGAAGAACAGTTTGGCACTGAAGACTATTATGGAGCTTTTCCTGTCTTGACCGAAGCCTTGGCTGAAAAACTGGTGGATTTGCAGGTTAAAATAATCGGCCTAGACAGCCCAAGCCCTGATCGAGAGCCTTACACCGTGCATCGTGTTTTGCTGCAAAAAGAAATTCTGATTCTTGAAAATCTCGTGAATTTGAGTGCACTCGATGGCAAAGACTTTGAGCTCACTGCCCTGCCTGCTAAATGGGACGCGGACAGTGCTCCAGCTCGCGTCATTGCAAAGCTGCTCGCTTAGATTATACTTGGTGCATGCGCACTTTTTTAGAAGGAAAAACACTTTTCATCACGGGTTCCTCACGAGGGATCGGAGCTGCGACCGCTCAACTAGCCAAGGGCTACGGGGCCACGGTGATTTTGCACGGCAGCAAGATGAGTCGTGAGCTTAAAATGCTGGCGAAAGAGCTGGAAGCGGATCTGACTATTTTCGACGTTTCCAATGCAAAAGCTGTGGAAAAAGAGATGAAAATTCTTCTGAAAAAACACAAGCGGATCGATGCCTTGGTGAATTGTGCGGGCATCACCAATGCGCACTCTACGATGGAGGCCACTGAAAAAGATTGGCTGGATGTGTATAAAGTGAACGTGATGGGCACAGCGAACGTGTGCAAAGCTCTGCTCCCCACCATGAAAAAGCAAGGGGGCGGACGCGTGGTCAACATTTCTTCCATCCGAGCTTATGGAGTGACTTCTGGACGGGCTCCTTACTCCGCTTCAAAGGCTGCCATCATCAATCTGACCTGTGTTTTGGCCAAGGAGTTTGCCCCTGAAGTTTGTGTGAATGCCGTATCACCAGGTTTCACGCGCACGGACATGAGCAAGACGTGGAGCAAAGAACAAGTCAAAAAAGCTAAAAGTTCTCTTTTGGGCCGTATCGCTGAACCTGAAGAGATTGCTGAAGTGATTTTGTTCCTGTGCAGCGATCGATCCAGCTTTGTGACGGGTCAAACCTTTCTTGTGGACGGTGGGATTTCCATCGCGGGCTAGCCTGGCGGTCACCTCTAATGAGTACACCCCCGTTGACAGGTTTTTTTGTATTCTCTATAAGTTTAATCACCTGCGTTTGTCTGCAGGCCCCTTTTCCCCCACTGCATCATGCAAAAAGAACTTCTCGAAGAAAAACTGAAAGACCCTTTGTACGCGGTTCGACACTCGGCGGCGCACGTTTTGGCGCAAGCGGTGCTGGACATGTTTCCCGAAGCTAAACTCGGAGTGGGACCCGTGATTGATTTTGGATTTTATTATGATTTTCAACTTCCCCGCGCTTTGGTGCCAGAAGATTTGGAGATTTTAGAAGGAAAAATGAAGGCCATCATTGCGGAGGCTCAAAGTTTTGAGCGCATGGAAGAAGAGCCTGAACGTGTGATTGAATTTTTAAAA
The DNA here is from genome assembly GCA_943354505.1 of Candidatus Peribacteria bacterium. GTDB lineage: Bacteria > Patescibacteriota > Gracilibacteria > UBA1369 > 2-02-FULL-48-14. Next base: position 9,163 of record CALRCE010000012.1, on the reverse strand, counting down.
AAAGCCGAGCAGCCTTTCAAAGTGGAACTGGCCACCGAGTTTGCGGAAGCGGGACAGGTGATCACGTTTTATAAAAACGTAAACAAAGCGGGTGAAACCAAATTCATCGACTTGTGCCGTGGAGGACATTTGGAAAGCACGAAAGGAATCGGCGCCTTCAAGCTCAATAAAATTGCAGCTGCGTATTGGCGTGGGAACGAAAAAAATCCTCAATTGCAACGCATTTATGGACTGTGTTTCGACACGCAAGAAGAGCTCGACGCTCATCTTGCTATGCTCGTGGAAGCGGAGAAACGAGACCACCGAAAACTTGGAAAGGAACTTGAAATCTTCATGATTTCCGAAGAAGTGGGAGCGGGTCTGCCTTTGTGGCTGCCCAATGGTGCGGTGCTGGTGGAAGAAATCGAAAAACTCGCCAAGCAAGTGGAGTTCGACAACAGCTACGTTCGCGTGCGCACGCCGCACATCACGAAGGGAACTTTGTATCACAAATCGGGACACCTTCCTTACTATGCCGATTCGATGTTCCCACCGATGAAACTCGACAACGAAGAATACTATTTGAAGCCGATGAACTGTCCGCATCATCATTTGATTTACGCGAACAAAAAACGTTCTTACCGCGAACTGCCTTTGCGTCTTGCGGAATACGGACACTGTTATCGTTTTGAAGACAGCGGATCTTTGTTTGGATTGATGCGCGTGCGCAGCATGTGCATGAATGATGCCCACATTTATTGCACGCCCGAACAATTTGAAAGTGAGTTCCTGAATGTGCTTGAAATCTACAAAAAATACTTCGACATTTTCGGCATCGAAAAGTACATCATGCGGCTTTCGCTGCACGACAAAGAAGGCCTGGGTAAAAAATATGTGAACGAGCCGGAACTCTGGCTAGAAATGGAAGAAAAAGTTCGCAAAGTGATGGTGAAATCGGGTGTGAATTTTGTGGAAGTTCCCGGCGAGGCGGCGTTCTATGGACCCAAGATCGATGTGGAAATTTTCTCAGCGATTGGACGCGAATTCACTTTAGCCACGAACCAACTCGACTTTGCGGTGCCCAAGCGTTTTGATCTGACTTATGTGGACAGCGATGGCAAGGACAAGACGCCGCTCTGTGTGCATCGCGCACCCCTTTCAACGCACGAACGTTTGATCGGATTCTTGATCGAGCACTTTGCCGGAGCCTTCCCCACTTGGCTTGCGCCGGTGCAAGTTTCTGTCTTGCCGGTGTCCGATAAATTCATGGAGTATGCCAACGAAGTGGCTGAAGCATTGCGTGCCAAGAATTTGCGAGTGAGCATCGACGACAGCTCCGAAAGTTTGGGCAAAAAAATCCGCAATGCCGAGGCTAAAAAGATTCCTTGGATGCTTGTAGTCGGCGAAAAAGAAATGGGTGAAAAAACCGTTTCAGCCCGCAACTACCATAGCAAAAAACAAGACGTCTTTGCGCTCGCCGACTTCGGACCCATGGTGGCCCAAGAAGTCCTGGAACGAAGACTGCCTCCTGAGGCTGCTGCGGCTTAGTAGGTGGCTCTTGAAGATCGGTGGTCTCTTCGACTGAAGGACCATCTTCCGTTTCTGCGTTGTGCTGCCTCCTCTTTGTCTTCGTCGTCGTAGGCTTGTTGACGATGGTGAGCTGCGCCTCCATGGCCTGCTTCTTCATGCCCGTGATCATCTCCGTGATGACCATGTCCATCGTCCTTTTTACCTTGAGCTTGACCGTAAGCTTGTTGGCGAATTGCATTTTGCTTATTTGCCACTTGTTGCAAACGATAGGTCAAAGAGGTTTCGCTGTCGGATGGTTTTCGTCCATCGTGTTCGGCTTTTTTTCGTGCTACATCTTGAGCATCCCAAACCTTCTTATGGTCGTTGTTGATTTTAGAGACCATTTTTTGTATACGACTCGAATGCTTTTCTGTGATGTAGTTTACATAGGCAGGTACGGCCACTTCATAGAGTTTATCAATGTTATCGATTGGAGGTTCTCCAAAAATTTTCTTGGCTGCTTCGTCTCCATGTTCGTTCTTGAAGCCTACAATGAATGAGCGGATCTTATCGGGGGATTTGAGTTCTTTATTATTGAGTTTTTTGATTAAAGCAAAGTTGGGATCAAAATCTAAGATTTCCAAATAACCCTTTACTGAACCGATGTAGTCGTTGATTTTATTCGATGGTCTCGAGTTCTCGTGACCGAACAGATTCGTATAGGCACCAACTGCACGAGGCTCTTCACTTTTGGCCACACTGTCATCCAAACGCCAGAATGTTGTTTGATTGGCGTACATTTGGCGACTCGTGATCCCATCGAAACGCATGAACATCGTCACGAAACGGCTGAGCTGGGCATCGTTGAATTCTTTTTTCTTGTCTTTGAAGCGATGAGCGTACATATCGAGCCACAGTTCGTGTCCCACCACCAAACTCTGTAGACCGGTGGCTGGCAACCCATATCCTCCTTGTCCGTTGGCGCTCAAAATACGCTGCAAGGTTTCTGCATCGATGTGACCTGCGAGCATTGGAGCGTCGTCATGATCCACTCTGTTTTGTCCTTGAGAAATAGTTTTGTTGGCACGCTGATTGGCTGCTGCATTGTCACTGAGTGTTTCAAACACATCGTAAATATTCGTGACTTTGTCGTGACAGGCCCATTCTTTCACGTCAAAGATACTAGGACGTTGACCACGGGCAGTGGGCGCATCGTAACGATCGACTGGAGGATAGGTGTTGTTGAGTTTGGTGAGTTCGACTCCTCGGTCGAAGGGCAAGAAGCCTTCTGCAATCCCTTGGTTGATGTAGTACATACGATCTTCTCCCTGCATCTTTCCTTGTTCAATCGCATATTCAATGATGGCCTCATATTTGATGGGATCTGCTTTTGAGAAATGCACATGATTTTTGTGATCTTCTTTATATTTATCGATCAGTTTATCTGCCTCTCTCTTCAATCCATCTTTTTCTGCCGCTAAGAGTCCACATCCTTTTTTAAATTCTCCTTTCTTGGATTCCCAAGAACCTGTGTTTTTGTTTTTTAGGTTCTTAAAGTCATCTGTGACACGGTAGATATAAACAAAGGCCTGACGCAGCATGTCCTCAGACGCCGTGATGTAAGTTCGGTGCCAGTTCGGATCGGTCGGAAGCTTGACGGTTTTTTGCCACTTGTTGAGTTGAGAATAAATCCAGTCGTCGTACCAGTTGATACGTCCACGATCTGCAAGCAAGTTCAAACAGGCTTTGAATTCCCAACGATCGTTTGTTTCTTTGGCAAGGTGGTAAAGATGTTCCGTGTTGAAACCTTCGTACCCTTTTTGAATGTCACCCACACGTCCATGTTCGGCGTGTTCGGCTTCTTGTTCTCCGTTTGCAGAGAATTCTTTGAAGGATTTGATGACCTGGTTGTTGGTCGGATTAGGCACTTTCTCCATCCACTTGGTCCCTTGCTTTTGCAGGTAACCGGCGCCACGTTTGGCTTCTGTTTCTACGTTCCCCTTAATAGTGGTGGTGACCGAATGCCACACGTGACCCCAGGCTTCAAAAGGATTGATCCAAATGACTTCGTTGCTGACTGGTCCTTCTATTTTGGTTAGGTTCTGACGGTAGAGTCTTAGATTTTCGAGAGACGAGACGAATTGAACATTGGACTCCACTTCGATGTTTTCGAACTGAGTTTTCATCTCTTTCATTCCATCGTTCATGGAACGCAACAAGAGACGGCGTTCTTGAGAATCCAGCGGAGCTGAATCGAAGAAAGCCAATTGATGCTTCAAACCTTTTTTAATATCAATCTTTTGTCCTGATCGTTCAAAAGTCGTTAGAACGTCTTCACTGTAGAGTGTGTCGTTGACCAGTTTTTTAATGTCTCTCTTCTCCAAAAGAGTCTCCTTCGTTTTTTTCATGGAGAAAATTTCACTTACTCGCATTTCCCTTTCCGATTTGTCGAGAGACTTGTCTTTGAGTTTTGCTTCCAATTCAGGAATCAATTTGTCGATCTCACTCGTCACTGCATCGAGCCTCTCTTGGTACTGATGGACTTTCTCTTCCGTTAGTTTCTCTTGAGCATTTTTCTCAAGGTCTCTGAATTGTGCTTGGAGAGTATCTCTTGAGACCTCTTCTTTCCCTGCATTGTGAAAATCTTTGTAGGTGTCTTCAAAAAGTGCAACGGAATACCACCAATCCTTGGCCAACCCGAAATGTTTATCCATTTCTGGAAAGTCGGGTTTGCTTAGATCGATGCCTTTAAAATCGGTTTTATCTAAAGTCTCTAAAAGTTCAACACAGTATTCGATCCATTCTTCTTGAACGTCTTCGTAGCCTTTTGGAGGGTCCACCTGCCACCTTTCAATCAAGAAGATGATGCGACGTTTTAAGTTGTCGAGCATGTAGTCCATCAATTCCAAAAACTGTTTTCGTCGTTTTTCCATGAGAACTTTAAGCACATCATCAATGGCTTTGATGACGGGTCCTTTTTCAAGGACTAATCGTTTTCCTCTAGGGTCAGTTGGATCCTTTAGATCTTGATCCTCTCCATCCACTTTTGCGTGTTCTAAAGCAAGACCCTTGGCTTGTTCACTGAACAACTTACGAGTTTCCGGACTGATTTCTAGCCCACCTTGATCCATGGTGGCCAACAACTCTTGGTAAGTTTTTTTGAATTCAGCCTGGAAATTAGGGCTGTCTTTTATAAACTTTGGATCCGACAAAACTTTCTTCTTTTCTACTAGACTGTCGATTTGGTTTTGGATTCCGTTGTAGTCCCCTAACTTACTGATCCAGTGGGTTTCAAATTCTTCATTTGCATCCAATTCGGGTGAGTCTTTTACTACGTTTTTTAAATTTCTATAAAGACCTTTCTCAGCACCCTTTTCGTATATATTTTTTACCACTTGTTTCTCTTCTCCTGTGCCCTTGGCTTTTGCGGCGGCCAATTCTTGTTCATCCTCAAATTGTTCTTCCAAATCCTTTTTCGTCAAAGGCTTCTTTTTTGGTTGGAATTTAGGTTTGGCGGTGCCTGTACTCGCTTGCGCTCCATCCTTTGGTGCTTCGAAAATCGGCTCTTCGGGTCCAGCGGGTGCTGTTGGAGGGTTTCCTGCACCGCCGGCACCTCCGCCGGAAGCTGCGGGTGGTTCTGTGTCGTCACCGTCGTCGCTATCTGGTGTATCGGCCATATGCAAAACCATTTCTTCCCCGAGGAAGAGGTTTTTTTGGAAGTCCCGATATGGATGGCGGAGTCGGATCATGGCTTTTGTGGTGATGGTGCCCTCTCGAGCGAGAGGTGGGAGTAGCTCAGTTTTCTAGTTGCGCACTTTGTGCGTACTGAGCAGACTCTCGCCTCGCAATCACCGTCCATGGATCCACTTTCGTGGGAGGGTGACTGTACCATCATTGTTTATTTTTGTAAAGTTTTGGTTTTATTATTTAGATTCTGGCTCTGGTTTTACTGGGGCTTCAGGGGGTGCTGGTTTTTCTGCTGGAGCCGGTGCTTGTGGTTCTGGTGGTGCAGGCGGAGCCGGAGGTGCAGGTGGTTCTGGTTTGTCTACCGGTTTATCCGCCTTTGGTGGATCTGCTGGTTTGTCTGCGGCTGGTGCATCACCTTTGGGTTTGTCTCCTGCTGGCTTTTCTCCGTCCTTAGGCTTTTCCTCCTTAGGTTTATCGGATTCCTCTGTTGGTTTGATCTGAAGAGTTCCTAATTCCCTCAAATCAGAAGGATTGAAGTTTAGACCTTGTGCTCCGTAGACTTTGCCATCCTCACCTTTCTTTTCAGCATAGGTATTTATAATGCGCTGAAGATCCTCTCTACCTGGGGCGGTTGGGTTATTTTTTAGTGCAATCAATGCTTTGGACATATCATCCTTGTCCTTTTTGTCCATCGTACCTCCCATGATGGTGCTGGCTAGATAGCCGGCCAATTCACGAGCTTTAGTGCTGCTTATGTCATCGCCATCCTTCAATTCACCCAGCATTTCTTCCACCTTCGTCTTGGCTTTCATTGGATTCTCTCTTTCTCCACCGTTCCCTAAAGCAAACTGCACCAAAGGACTGTCGGCTTCGCTGAGGCGTTTCAACTCACTGGGCAGCAAGTTTCCACTGGCGAATTGACCCACTGCACCGGTGAGCAAAGTCTTGAGGGCCATGGGTGACATTCCTTCTTTGTCTTCTCCACTCACACTGATGGGGAGCATAGGCATGAGCATTGGTGCGTTGAAGAGCGCATCTTTGACTGTGCCTCCAAAGTCTTTGACTTTGTCGGTGATTCCAGCGGCATAGGTGTCGCTGGCGGCGGCAAAGACTCCCATCCAAATCACGACCACGCTGGCGATGGCTAAGATGAGTTTTGGTAAGTCGTCGATTCCTGATACGAGGAATTCACTGCTGATCACGTCGCTGACTTTGGTGTCGGAGTAGACACTGATTGAGTCTTTGGAAATCACACTCCATCCATCCATGAGCATGAAGCCCATGCTGAGGGTGAGCCCAATGATGATGGGCGCCACGAGGTGTTTGATGACTTTTTGTGCGAAGTCTCCTCCTCCCCCCAACCATTCTTTGATTTGAGGCACCACGTAGGTGAGCACCGCAATGGGTGAAAGGGCGAGAGCAAGCCACAAGACTACGAGGCGAACCACGAGGACCGCGGCGAGAACGATGTATGAAACAGCAAACACGGCGTACATCACCAGCGCAAAAATGCTGTTCACCGTGAGGTCGGTGAAGTTCTCCACCGCACCGGCTTTGAAGAGTTCTAAGCTACCTAAGGAACCCATGTTCACGGCCATCACAATGGCGATGTTGTTTTTATTGAGGTCTTTTAAGTAAAGCGATTCTAACGATTCACGAATCCCACCATACTCATCTTTACCTGGGTCTCTTTTTTCTACGGCCGAACACGTTGTTGGAGCTTCGGTAGTGGTGGCTTCAGTGCCTGTTTCAATCAACTCACAGAAGAGCTTGGTTTGAATGGGAGCATTGGTTTTGGTGTAGTAACTTTGGTATTCACAGTCGTCGGATTCGTCGTCTTTGGTACCATTGTTCAATTTGGTGACGGCTGGGTAGCACACTGCTTCTTTAAAACTGTCCAATTGATCGTCCACCTGGAACTGGCTGTCTGAGCTTTGTTCCATGATTTGGGGCAGAGCAAAAGCAATGGTCGTACCTACATTGGCCACGTCCAAAATCACTTTTCCTCCCACGTAGGTGAAGTTCACCAGAATGAGTCCCAAAACGATTTTTGGCAGCGCGGTTTTGATGGCGAGTTCTCCTTCCCCTCCTCCTAAACCGAGGACATTGTAGAAAGCCACGACCACCAGTACGAGGGCAATGGCGATGTTCACGAGGTTTCGCATCTCCACCCAAATGGCGATGAGGCGTTCTTCCATTCCAGGGCCGGTGATCATGTCCACGTCGAGCAGGTCCCCAATGATAATGAGGAGAGGCCACAAGAGTGTGTTCAAGAATTTCACGACTAAGTTGGCGAGTTCGGCCATGGATTTCACGGTGTCGCTTTCTTCTGCGGCGTGAGCCAACTCAGGATGCACGAAGGTTACCGCAAATGTGACTACAAATATGGTCAATAATTTTTTATAGTTCCACATCCAGTTCCCGATTTTTTTCAAAGTTTTAGTCATATTAATTTGCGTTGAGGTGAGCGATCCAAAAACCTACAAATCCAAATCCACCGATGGCTCCACCTGTTACGGCGGACCCTACGGCAGCGGCTACTTTTCTGACTTTTTGTGCGGAAGCGAAGGCTTCTTTTTGTTTTTTCTTTTGTTCCTGTTGTTTGTCCCACATTTGTTTTTGAGCGATGGCCTGAGCTTGAACGGCTTGGGCGTAGCGTTGTTTTTGGTCTTGCATCTTTTGTTGTTGTTCGGCAAATTTCGCCACCATTGCCGCTTTGGACTCGATGACATTGGTAGTGAATCGATTGGCGGCTGCTGTGAGGTTTTGTACTTTGTTGAAGACCAATTCTTGTGCAACGGCGCGTTTCAAATCTGGGTTTTGAGTGGGTGAAGTGGCTCCGTTCTGACTTAAAGCCAAAATTTGCGCTTCCTTGTTCCTGAATTGGGCGGCTTGCATTTGATCCATGGCCAGCACTGTGCTGTAACTGGCGGCCGCTGCTTTCATGGCAGCGTTTGCTTGTTCCGTGTTGGCTTCTTTCTTCTTGCCCATCAAATAAATGGAGTTCAAGGGTGTGATCAAGTCCGGTGAAATATCGGGTGCGATGACTCCAAACTTTTCTGGCAATTGAGTTTCTTGCACGTTTTCTTTTGAACCGTCTTTCTTCGTAAAGACGTAGTTCCAAATAGTCGATGGGCTTCGCAAATCCACTTCGACTTCGGAAGCATCTGATTTTTGATGCACCACGTCCACATGCACGGTGTGATTTTCAACGTAACCGCGTTCCACAAGACAGTGGTTGGCTCTTAAGTTCTTGGAAACGTGCAGCAAGTTCTGCTCTTCTTTCAGTTGTTCGGGTTTGTTCGTGACACTTTGTAGGGTGGGTGACAAGAATCGAAGTTGAAGAGGATCCAATTTTTGAAGTTCTTCTAAAGTAAGCGCTTTGTCGAAATGCTTCCCGTCGTCCATGCTCACCAAACAGAGGTCTCCATGTTGTGCTGCGGATTTGAGGGTTTGTTTTTGTTCTCCACCCATCCACTTTTTTGAGATGAGTTGCTCCATTTTCTTTTGAGCCATGTCGGCGAGATCGTCTGAGAACAGCTGAACTCGTTCTTCAGCAGAGAGTTTTGGCAAAACTTCTTCTTTTGTTTTTTTCCACTCTGCATACGCCTCCGCATAGCCGGGTTCGAGGTTCAGTCTTTCCCCACGCATTTCGCGTTCGAGTAGACCTTTCCATTGATTGAGTGTTTCGGTGAGTAACATGGTTTATTTTTGTTGTGGTGTTTCTATTGTTTTGGGCACTAGGTAGCCTTGAAGGATTTCGGGCTTGAGCGGTTCTAGGGTTGCAAGGCCGTATTTCTCTCGTGTTTTTTGTCCAACGAATTCTTTTTGAGTTTCAACAGACATGTAGTTGCTGCTGCCTTCCTTCCCCATTCTAGAAACCCATTGAGAAAACACTTCTTCGGTTTCTTGCTTGTTTAAAGGGGCGAAGTCTTTTTCGAGTCTCGACCAGTTGAGGCCAATCTCATCCATGATGAGGTGTACTTTT
>CALRCE010000011.1 GCA_943354505.1 Candidatus Peribacteria bacterium | reverse complement strand
GGCGTTTATACCCCTCAAGGATACTTTCAATCTGAATGCAGGTCCCCTCAGGCTCTTGGCGCTTTTTTTCGGGCAGCTCAATTGGCAAAGAGACTCCTCGTCTTGTCCATGCTCCATAGTCCATGTCTCGAAACTGGATATGGGATCCTCCGGCGTTTGCCACTACAAAGTGACCTCCGTCGTACTCCCAAGTGGGGTGGGTGGAGAAAACGAATTTGTACCCTTCACTTTCGAGTAGGGAGGTCGCAAAGCTAAAACTGTAAGGTGTGAAATCTTCTTGAGTTGCCCGTTCTATGAGTCGTGCTTCTATTGGTGTGAGGAGACGAACCCCTTCGTTTAAAGCTTGTTCTCGTACTTGAACATATTCGCCACTTGTTTTCGTAGGATCCTCCCTTCGGTAAAGGTCGCGTTTTTTTTCATCTACGAATAAAATTTCGTCGTTTGTTGTGGGTCCAACGCAGAGCGGATTTTCTAGCGCTTGAAGACGTTCCAGTCTTTCGTCATTTATTGCTTCGAGAATCGTTTGAACCAGGTCTGGCTCAAGCTTCTCGCTTTTTCCGTCTTCTTTCATGCGACGGGTGCCTTCCAATTGTGACCTTAGGCTGTCTTTGAGTGCATTCATGGGGCGAATTAATGGAGCGTAAATTAACATATATTGTGTTTTACGTCAACCGTCTGTCGCAGAATGTCCACATAATACTTGATCTTTTTAATCTGCAAATGTATACTAATTGCAATTCTGACGAAATTTTCCCACACAGTTCTATGATGGAACAATTGCAAAAACTCGGACTCAATTCTAAGGAGGCGGCACTGTATTTGGTCAGTTTAGAAATGGGGGAGGCCTCACCGGTTTCGACGCTCGCAAAGAAAGCGGGCATCAACCGGACCACGTCCTACGATATTTTGGAAAGTTTAGTGCAGCGGGGGCTTTTGGTTTCTTCTGAGCATAAAGGCTTTCGCAGTTACCGTGCGCAGCCGCCCGAGAAGCTTATCACTTATCTCAAAGAGGAGGCGGATCGCTTCTTAAGGCTTTCTCACGAGGCAAAGAGCATATTGCCTGAATTGACGACTCATTATCACGCTTTGTCGGATCGACCGCGCGTGTACTTTTATGAGGGGGAAGAAGGACTGGTTCGTGTGTACGAAGAAACGCTCACTTCCAAAGAAGAAATCCGTGCTTTTGCGAATGCCGAGGTCAATCAAGATATTTTGGGTTGGTATTTCCCGCGGTATTACGAACGCCGTGCTGAGAAGAAGATCCCGATTCGAGGAATCTTGATGGACACACCAGTGGATCGTGATTTGCACGAAAAAGATGCTTTGCATTTGAGAACGAGTCGAATCATTCCCAAATCAAAGTTGGACTTCACTCCTGAAGTGAACTTTTTTGACGACAAAATCATGATTGCCGATTGGAAGGAGAAACTGGGCATCATCATTGAAAGCAAAGAAATCACCCATTTGTTCAAGCAGGTTTTCGAGCTTGCCTGGGAGGCTGCAGAAAAATACCAGGTTGAAGAGCCTTCAAAGAAAAAAAAGAAGAAGGTTTAGGCGCCTACATGCACGAAAATGCTTCGTACTTGTACGTCTCAGGTACGTAGTAGCCGGTGCATTTGAGTTTTTGCCAGGAGTTCACGAGTTCATCTACAACTCCTGCAACAGGGTAGACGTAACGTTGCAAAGTGCCTTCGCCACTGCCGGCTCCGGAGTCGTCGGCGGCATCTAAGATCAATTGATCCCCTTCTAAAATGAGGTTCACTGGGTTGAAATCTTCGTCTGGGATTTTGTAGAGCACTTCCCATTCCCCTTTGATGGGTTTAGCGAGGAGGCCGCTCCAAGCAGTGTTGCCTTCGGCTTCCCAGGCTCGGGTTTCGGTTAGGGCATTCCAGGAATTGGGTTGAGTCACAAAAGCAACCGTGAGGTCTGTTATGGAAAAGCAGCGCGTGATTTGTTCAGGGTGTACGTCGGTGAGGGACGAGGCAGCTACTCCTTCTTGGCAAGGAACAGGAGTGTCCCACTCGGTGACTGCAAGGCCGTCTTTTGCGGCGCTTGCAATGGTCATGGCAATCCACGCGGTGTTGTCAAAAGTTGTGGTGGGTTCTTCGGTGACGTGATCCACGCTGTAGGTGCAGCCGTTCAGCAAAAGAGCGAGACTGAGAATGAGAAGTGATTTTTTCATAAAAAGTGTGAAGTGCTTGCAGCTTACAGCATCTTCTCACCCGGTCTCAAGCTCAGGACTTCGTAACCGGTTTTGGTCACGAGTACCGTGTGTTCGTGTTGCATAGAGAGGCTGCCGTCCACGGTCACGATGGTCCAGTCGTCGTCCAGGGTTTCGATCTCGGGTTTGCCCACGCAAATGATGGGTTCGATGGCGATGGTCATGCCGGCTTTGAGTTGGAAGCCTTTGCCAGGTTCTCCGTAGTTGGTGATGTAGGGTTGTTCGTGCATTTCTTCACCGATGCCATGCCCAGTGAGGTCGGGGATCACAGTATAGCCGGCTCCTTCCACCACGGTTTGAACCGCGTGGCCGATGTCTCCGATGTGGCAGCCATCTTTGACCTGGCGAATGCCGGCCCACATGGCTTTGATGCAAGTGTCCACGAGGCCTTGAGCGACGTCGCTGGTCTTTCCTCCCACGACCACGGCCACGGCCGAGTCGCTGACCATGCCTTGCACCACAACGCCGCCATCGATGGAAAGGATGTCGCCTTCTTCCAAAGGAATTTCATTGGGGAAGGTGTGGACGACTTCATCGTTCACGGAGGTGCACAAAATGTAAGGGTAGCCGTGGAAGCCTTTGAAGGCGGGGCGGACTTTGTATTTTTCACAGAGTTCGGCCGCGCGACGTTCCAGATCCATGGTGGTGATTCCCGGCACTGTCATCTCTTCCAACTCTTTGAGAATCAAACCTAAAATGCGGCAACTTTCCCGCATGGCTTTGATTTGCTCCGGCGTTTTTACCTTCGTCATGCCCATTGGAAGTCCGTTTTAAGGACCTCTTGAATGTCTACGGTCACTTTTTCGATGGCTTGTTCTCCTTTCACGACGAGCATTTTTCCTTCGGTTTTGTAAGCTTCAATCACGGGCACGGTCTTTTGCAGGAAGGTGTCGAGACGTACGCGAATGGCATCCGGGGTGTCGTCTTGGCGGGTGATGAGGGTGCTGCCGTCGTTTTCACAGGTCTCTTTTTCGTAAGCGGCGGGGAAGATGGTCTTGCAGGTCGGGCACATGCGGCGAGTCGTCAGGCGTTTCACGGCTTCGGCTTCGGTGAGTTCGATGAGCAAGCCTTTGAAGGAGCGTCCTTCTTTGGTCATGAGGGCATCGAATTGTTGTTTTTGGTCGTCGCTGCGAGGAATGCCGTCGAAGAGAGCGCTCTTGCCGGCTGGAAGTTTGTGCAAGAAATCAGTGATGATTTCCATCACGACTTCGGTGGGAACGAGGTTCCCTGATTCGATGATGGCTTTCACTTTTTGAGCCAATTCAGAGTCTTCGCTGGAGAGGCGGCGCAGTTCTGCACCGGTTTCGAAAATGACAAGATTGCAATGCTCAGCGATGGCCTTACTTTGAGTTCCTTTTCCAGAGCCTTGCATTCCGAATAGTACTAAGTCCATGGTAAATTTTTTAAGGGACCTTGGCTTCGCTGCGGTCTGTTACCCTTTGTAGAAACGCTCGTAGTGGTGGGTCAGCAACTGAGCGTTGATTTGACGGATCAAATCCAAGACCACACCCACAATAATGATGATTCCGGCTCCGCTGATCAAGGTAGGCACTCCACCGATGCTCAGTTCGCTGAAGATGAGTTGCATCACAATGGGCAGTACTCCCACAAACGCGATCATGGTTCCTCCGAAGAGGTTCAAACGGTTGGACACCTTAGAAAGGTAGTCTGAGGTTTCTTTTCCAGGACGAAGCCCAGGAACAAAGCCTCCACGTTTTTGAATGTTGTCGGCGATTTCTTCAGGCTTGAAGACGATGCTGACGTAGAAGAAAGTGAATCCAATGACTAAGAAGAAGTAGAGAAGGGTGTAGGTCCAGCTTTGCGTGTTGAGTTGAGTCGTGGCGAGTTCTCCGATCTTTTTAACCCAAGGAGAATCGGCATACATCAGGAACTGCCCGATGATGGAAGGGAAGGTGATGAGAGAAACCGCGAAGATGATTGGAATCATTCCGGCTTGGTTGATTCGAATGGGCAAGAAAGATTGTTCGGCCTTACCGCGTCCACGTTGACCTGCATAGGTGATGGGAATGCGTCGTTGTCCTTCGGTGAAGAGCACCACCAAGAGGGTGAAGAGAAGACTGAAGAGCACCACGGCCAAGAAAGGGAGGAGGCGCTCAGGTTCTGCTTGAGCCAATTTGAGGGAAGGTCCCACAATCGGTGGAATGGAGGCCACGATTCCTGCGAAAATGATGAGAGAGGTTCCGTTTCCGATCCCTTTTTCTGAGATCAGTTCACCGAGCCACATGAGGACAAGGGTTCCCACGGTCACACTGAGCATGATGGGGAGGATCACCATGGGATCAGTCATGTTGGTGATGATTTCCACTTGAGCTTGAGAGTTGATGAGAGCGATCATTCCGTAAGATTGAAGGAAGGAAAGAGGCAAAGCCAACCATCGAGTGTAGCGGTTGAGACGTTTGCGTCCTTGTTCTCCTTCTTTAGAAATTTCTTCGAGACGAGGAATGATAACGGTGAGCAGTTGGATGATGATCGATGCGTTGATGTAAGGAGAAAGACCCATCAAAGCGATGGAGAAGTTCTCGGCACTTCCTCCGGTGAGGAGACTGAAGGCTCCGAGGAGGGAGTTCTTTTCAAATACAAACGCCAAAGCTTCACGATTCACACCGGGAATGGTGATGTGCGTGAGCAAACGGTAAACCAAAATGATTCCTACCGTGAATAGGATCTTATTGCGTAGGTCTTTGGACTTCCAAATTTGTTTAAGTGCGTTCATGGAAGTGCTTGGTTACTCAGCTTTTTTTTCTAGAACAGTGACTTCTGCGCCGGCTTTACTTGCCTTTTCTAAGGCAGAGGCAGAAGCACAATCCACCGTGAGCTTCACTTTAACGGTCAATTCTCCGTTTCCAAGCAATTTCACTTTTCCGAGGCGTTTCACAAGGCCTTTTGCCTTGAGCACTTTTACGTCTACTGCTTCACCGTCTTTGAAACCATTGAGGTCACCCAAGTTGATGGGGAGGTAGATCTCTTTGTTGGGATTCAAGAACCCTTTGAGTTTTGGCATACGGCGGATCAAAGGGGTTTGACCTCCTTCGAATCCAGGACGTACTCCTCCTCCGGAACGTGCATTTTGTCCTTTCATTCCGCGTCCAGAGTAGTTGCCACGAGAGGCTCCACGTCCGCGTCGGATCTTAGACTTAGTGCTTCCGGTTGTTGGTTTGAGAGTGTTTTGCTGCATAGTGTTTTAAGTGTACGAGAGGTGCGAATTAAGCTTTCTTAGGAGCTGGTTTTTTAGAATCTGATTTGTGAGCAGGTTTCATCATGCGTTTGTCGGCATTCACCATTTCTTTCGCTTCGCTTTTTCCTATCTTCTTAACCTCAGGAGCGGAACGTTCCATGTCGTCGGACACTTCAGCTTTCACACGATCGGTTTCCATGTCGGTGCGTTCGCGGAGAGTGGTCAGTGCCTTGTAAGCTGCCTTAGCGGTGTTCACAGGGTTGTTGGATCCGAGAGATTTGGAGAGAACGTTTTTGATTCCAGCGAGCTCGAGAATGAGACGAAGGGCACCTCCAGCGATGAGTCCAGTACCTTCGCTTGCAGGTTTGATGAACACCACAGAAGATTTGAATTTAACTTGAGTTTGGTGAGGAATGCTTCCCTTGTAGATGGGAACGCGGATGAGTCGTTTGCGAGCCTTAGCCACTGCTTTTTGAATCGCGAGTTGCACTTCAACGGCTTTACCGATTCCGTATCCTACGGTGCCTTTCTTGTTTCCAATCACAACGGTTGCACGGAAGCGCATACGTCGTCCGCCCTTAACCACACGAGTCACGCGAGCCACTTCAACCACGGCTTCTTCGAATTCCTTGGTTTCTTTTGGTAATGGTCTTTTTCCAGGTTTAGGCATAGGTAGGTAATAGAGTGATTAGAACTTGAGGCCTCCTTCACGGGCGCCTTCAGCGACCGCTTGAACACGGCCATGATATTGATAACCATTGCGGTCGAAAACACAAGCTTTGATCCCGGCTTTCTCTGCTTTTGCAGCGATTTCACCACCGACAGCGGTTGCACGTTCAATTTTTGTTAGCTTTTTTGTAGAGCTCGTCTCCGACGAGTGCATATCGTGAGCAGCAGCAAGGATTTTACCGGAAGTGTCGTCCACCAATTGAGCGTAGATGTAGCGAAGACTGCGGAACACGATGAGACGTGGCAGTTTAGCTGTACCAGACACTCGAGCGCGGATGCGCACGTGTCGGCGAGCTCGTTTCAGATTTTTAGCTTTTTGAGAGTTCATGTCTTATAGAGTTGATGTCGCTTGCGCGACGGTTATTGTCTAGCACTAGCGTGCTTGTTATGCGCCTTTAGAAGCGGTCTTACCTGCCTTACGGCGGATGTGTTCATCGATGTATTTGATACCCTTTCCGAGGTAAGGTTCAGGAGGTCTGAATCCACGGATTTCTGCAGCCACTTGTCCAACCAACTGCTTGTCGATTCCAGAGATGGTGAGAAGGTTCTTTTTTTCTTCGTCGAGTTTGAAGGTGATTCCAGCTGGGGTGGGGTATTCAATAGGATGAGAATATCCAAGATTGAGCACAAGCTTGTTTCCACCGATGGAAACGCGGTAACCCACGCCGTTGATTTCTAAAACTTTAGAGAAGCCTTTCGTTACTCCGGTCACCATGTTTTGGATGAGCGTGCGAGTCAGACCGTGAAGAGCATGCTTGAAACGATCTTCATCGTCACGAGTCACGACCACTTGGTTTTCTTCGACGGTCACCGTGATCATAGGATGAGGTGTCCATTTGAGTTCACCTTTTGGGCCTTTCACGACGAGGGTTCCATTTGCATCTCTTGTGACAGTAACGCCAGAAGGGATGAGCACCGGGTTTTTACCAATTCGAGACATATGAGAGTTTAGTTGAAAGTGAGTTTACTAGTATATTTCGCAGAGAAGTTCTCCACCGAGCTTGGCCTTGCGAGCATCTCTACCGCTCATCACTCCTTTTGGAGTGGAAAGGATAGCGAGACCGAGTCCGTTGAGCACTTTTGGAATTTCGTTTGTCTTCACGTAGATGCGTTGACCAGGACGGCTGACCAAGGTCAGGACGAGGTCGCGGCGATCTTCTCGAAGTTCGATCATGATTTCTTTTGCAACTCCTTCACCTGTTACTTTGCTTTCGCGAACGTAACCTGCTTCTTTGAGCACTGCGCAAATGTCAGCTTTGAGACGAGAATGAGGAACGTGCACGAAGTTCTTGCGAGCGTGTGCAGCGTTTCGGATTCTTGTTAGAAGGTCAGCAATGGGATCGGTGAGTGTCATTTTGAGGTCAGTGTGATGGTAGAAGTTGAGATAGAGTTGATTGAGGGAGATTCGAAACTGGGACGTTGTCCCGTTTCGAAGGTTACCAAGATGATTTAGTGAGACCCATGATGGCTCCTTTACGAGCGAGTTCTCGGAAACAAATACGGCAGAGGTCGAACTTTCGCATGTATCCACGTACACGTCCACATTTTCCACAGCGGTTGTACATTTTAACTGCCTGTCCGGGCTTTGGTTTTAAGCCGAGAGCCAAACGGTGTGCGACTGCACGTTTGCGTTTGCTTGCCTTATTGATCATCGAGAGTTTAGCCATTTGTTTGCTAAGAGTTAGTTATTGGGATTTACGAGTGACTTTTCCTTCAACGCTGACTTCGTCGCGGAAGGGGAAACCGAGAGCCTTCAAAAGAAGGTAAGCTTCACGGTTGTTTCGAGCGGAAGTGCACACGTTGATTTGGACACCATGACTCTTGGTCATGTTTTCTTGATTCACTTCAGGGAAAATACTGCAATCGTCGAGGCCCAAAGAGAAGTTACCGCTTCCATCGAAACCACGAACGGTGATTCCACGGAAGTCACGCACACGGGGAAGAACGATGTTTACAAGACGTCCAATGAAGTCTCGCATGCGATCCCCACGAAGGGTCACGTGGATACCTACAGGGAGACCTTTACGAAGTTTGAAATTGGAAATAGCCATACGTGCTTTACGAACCACAGGTTTTTGACCGGTGATGTCGAGTAAAGTCTTTTCAACATGGGAGAAGTCTTTGTTACCCCCGGTGACCATGCTTCCAATCCCGACATGCACGCTCACCTTTTTAAGCATAGGGAGAGCATGAGGGTTTGAACGTCCCAACTCTTTTTTGAGTTCAGACATTGTCTCGTTTTGTACAGGTTTCTTTGCAGGCATAATATTTAGATGACGGTGTTACTTTTTTTAGCAATGCGTTCTTTTTTACCGTCTTTAGTTACACGGTAACCGATTCGGCTTGCTTTCTTGGTTTTAGGATCGAGGAGCATCACGTTGGAAGCGGCGATAGGAGCTTCGAAGGTGGCTTTGGAACCTTTCTTGCTTGCGGTCTTCTTCACGTGGCGCACGACCATGTTCAGGCCTTCTACGACCACTCGATTGCTCTTTTCAAGGATGCGCATCACCTTTCCGGTTTTGTTGCGTTCCTTTCCAGCAATCACGACGACAGTGTCTCCAGTCTTGATTTTCATATTGATAGAGAAACTCGGCTACGCCGAGGGTTAGAGTACTTCAGGTGCTAAAGAGATGATTTTTTGATATCCACGTTCGCGGAGTTCACGAGCCACAGGTCCGAAGACACGAGTTCCTTTTGGCACTCCGTCTTTACCGACAATCACCACAGCGTTTTCATCGAAGCGAAGGGAAGATCCATCTTTGCGGTGAAGCGTCTTGGTCATACGCACAATCACTGCACGTTGAACGGACTTTTGCTTCACTGCACCTTTTGGAGCCGCTTTCTTCACGCTGACGACGATTTCGTCACCAATGTAGGCATAACGTCGCTTGGAAGCTCCAAGGACTTTGATGCACATGACTTCTTTGGCACCGCTGTTGTCTGCGACTGTGAGATTTGATTGTTGCTGAATCATAAATTAATTACTTTTGAGTAGGTTCGGTTACTGTCCAACGCTTCATCTTTGAGAGGGGACGAGTTTCGTAGATCGTCACTTCGTCTCCAACCTTGTAGGTGTCGTTTTCGTCATGGGCATGAAACTTTGCATGAACGGTGTAACGCTTTTTGTACTTAGGATGCGTCTTGGAAGTTTCAGCTTCCACTACGATGGTCTTAAGTCCGGATTTTGAGACGACAACGCCTTTCTTACTTCGCATATTTAGTTGTTAGAGGAGCTAGTGCTCTGGTTATTGAGAGTGTAAATCCGTGCAATTTGCTTTTTGAGCATTTTCACTTTGTGGCCTTGCTTGGATTTACCAGTCTTGAGATCGATACGAATGTGTCCCAATTCTTTTTTAAGTTCGTCGATGGGGTGAGCTTGTTTCGCCATATGAATTAAAGATCTTTAGAAGATACGACACGAGTCTTGATCGGAAGCTTGTAACCGGCCATTTTGAGGGCGGCACGAGCTGTCTTTTCATCCACTCCATCCATTTCAAACATGATTGTTCCCGGCTTCACCATAGCGGTGTAGCGGTCCACGGTACCTTTTCCAGATCCCATTGGTACTTCAGCTGCTTTCACAGTGATGGGCTTGTGGGGGAAGATGCGAATCCAGATCTTACCAACGCGTTGAATGTGGTGAGCGAGGACACGACGAGCGGATTCAATCTGACGAGAAGACAATTCTTTGATCTCGAGAGCTTTGAGTCCGTAGTTGCCGAAGGCGAGGCTTGAACCTCCTTTAGCGTTCCCTTTGAAGGATCCACGAAGACGTTGGGATTTTCGATATTTTGCTCTTGAAGGAAGTAACATATCTTATTATTTAGTTTGAGGGGTTTGTTTACTGAACACCATTCCTCGGTTGATCCAAACTTTCACTCCGATGATACCGTAAGTGGTCTTTGCTTCAGCGAGTGCGTAATCGATGTCTGCACGGAAGGTGTGAAGAGGGATTTGTCCTTCAGCGTAGAATTCACTTCGAGAGATTTCTACTCCGTTGAGACGTCCTCCGACACGGATCTTGATTCCTTTTGCACCTGCTTCGAGAGCCTTTTTAACGGACATCTTTGCGGCACGGCGGTAGGAAACACGACGTTCGATTTGCATTGCGATGTTCTCAGCAGTGAGCCAAGCATCGAGTTCAGGCTTCTTGATTTCTTTGATGTTGAGAGTGAACTTGTGTCCGAATTCTTTTTCGAGAGCCGCTTTGAGATCTTCTACGCTTGCTCCTTGACGTCCGATGATCACTCCAGGTTTAGCGGAGTGGACGCTCAGACTGATGTCTTTTGCGTTGCGTTGCAATTCGATACGAGACACACCGGAGTCGTTCAATTTGGAACGAACGAAGGCGCGAATCTTGAGGTCTTCAGCAAGCATTTTGCCGAAGGTTCTCTTTCCTGCATACCAGCTGGAATCCCAAGTGCGGATGATACCAGTACGAAGCCCAATTGGATTTACTTTACTTCCCATAATTAGTTGGTAGAAGAGGGTTTAGAAGGGGTCTTTTTTGCTTTAGCCGTTTTAGCTGGAGCAGAAGCTTTTACATCCACAGTGACGCGGATTTGAGCGGTTCGTTTGAGAATAGGGTGCACACGTCCACGAGATACAGAGACACCACGCTTGTAGGTGGGTCCTTTGCTCACAACGATTTCTTTAATGTAGAGAGTGTCACGGTTTTGCTTGAGGTTGTGCTCAGCATTCGCTGCAGCAGAGGCGATCACTTTGTAGAGAATCTTAGCTCCTTTTTTAGGTGTGAAACTGAGTTGTTCGAGAGCTTCGTTGACCATGACTCCACGAACCATTCCAGCCACAAGGTTGGCTTTTTCTGGTGAGATGCGAATGTTACTGAGTAGAGCTTTCATTGTTTAGGTTCTTGTATAAATGTTATGCGGCTGCGGCTTCTTTAGTCTTCATGGGGTGACCACGGAACTTACGAGTGTAAGCGAATTCTCCGAGGTGGTGCCCAACCATGGCTTCAGTGACGAAGACAGGGATGTGTTCTTTGCCGTTGTAGACTGCAAAGGTGAATCCAACGAATTCAGGAGCAATCGCTGAGCGTCGAGCCCAAGTCTTGATCACTTTTTTCGTGTTTCCGTCGCAAGCCAGAACCTTTTTCATGAGGTTGGCTTCAACGTATGGACCTTTGAGACTACTTCGAGACATAGAATTTAAAGATTATTAAGTTCAGCGAGCATCTTACCTTTACGAGTCTTCACAATCCATCGATCTGTGTACTTGCGGTTTCGAGTCGCAACACCCAGCGCATGAAGTCCCCAAGGAGTCTTAGGATATTTCATACCGATAGGACAGTTTCCTTCTCCTCCTCCATGGGGGTGGTCGCAAGGGTTCATAACCTTACCACGCACTTCAGGGCGGAGACCCATCCAACGGCTGCGACCGGCTTTACCGATCGAGATGTTGCCATGGTCAAGATTGGACACACGTCCGATGCTAGCGAAACATTTCTTTTGTACAAAACGCACTTCTCCAGAGGGGAGTTGTACTTGAGCGTACTCTCCTTCCAGGGAAACAAGTTTTGCGGAAGCTCCTGCAGACTTTGCCAATTGCCCAGGTCCGTTCAAATCCACTTGCACGTTGTAAATTTCAAATCCAACAGGGATGTTTTCGAGCATCATGCGGTTCCCGAGACGAGCACGAGTCTTTGGAGCAGTGATGAGACGTTCTCCAACCTTGATTCCTTCTGGAGCCAAGTGGTAACGGTATTCTCCATCTTTGTAACAAACGAGCATGATGAAGGCGCTACGATTGGGATCGTATTCCACGGTGCGAACCGTGTACTCGATGTTCATCTTGTCGGTTTGCTTGAAATCCATGACACGAAGCTTGGTCTTGTTTCCGGCTCCACGGTGACGAACCGTGATCACTCCACGAGCATTGCGTCCAGCGTACTCCTTTTGAGCTTTGAGAAGCTTCTTGAAAGGTTTGTTGGTTGTAACTTCCTCGTAGGTGAGGACACTCATTTCGCGTCGAGCGTTACCCGTTTTTTTAACTTTCTTGAGAGGCATAAGGTTTAGTTGGAAGCCGCAGCGGCTTTGGATTTAGAAGTCTTAGTTGTTTTCGCAAGGTCGAGTTTTTCTCCAGCTTTGAGAGTGATGATAGCGCGACGGTTGGCTGCTCGCTTTTGCATGGGCTTGCGTCCTTTACCGAGGCGGAACTTTGGCAATCCGTGAAGGATGTTCACTTTTGCCACTTTCACTCCATAGAGTTCCATCATTGCGTTCTTAACGTCCACTTTTGTAGCGTCTTCGTGAACGATGAAACTGTATTTGTTTTGCACTTCTTGACTTACAGTCTTCTCAGTCATTACCGGTTTTAGAAGGATTTGAGCGAGATTCATAAGCTTATTTAGTGTAGGTGGTTTCGATTTCTTTCAACGCAGTGGTCGTGAACAGTACATTGTCGTACTTGAGCAAGTCCGCTGGGTTGAGATAGCTAGAGAGGATGGTCTTGCTGCGGCTGTAGTTGCGAGCAGACAAGAACAAAGTCTTTTCATCACGGCTGCGTACAATGAGTACGTTTCGGTTCACAGGGAGTTTGGCTACGAAGTCGAAGAAAGTCTTGGTCTTGGGTGCATCGAGCTCGAACTTGTCGAGAGCGAGAACCTTTCCATCACTTGCTTTGGAAGAAAGAATTTGGAACAGAGCCTTGCGGCGCATTCCCTTATTCATCATCTTTTCAAAGTTTTGCCATTTCTTAGGACCAAAGGCGTTACCTCCTCCTCGCATGTGAGGATTACGGGTGGAACCTTGACGAGCGCGACCGGTGTGCTTTTGAGCAAAAGGTTTTTTACCTCCTCCTCGTACGTCCCCTTTGTTGAGGATGTGAGCCACTGGACGACGAGCGTTGGCCTGTTGGTACATGAGATAACTGTGCACAAGTCCTTCAGAACCTTCTACCTCGAAGATTTCTTTAACGAGGGTTACGTCCCCCGTTTTTTCTCCAGCCTGATTGTAAAGTGGTGCTTTCATTGTTTAATTATTTCTTTCTGATGATTACGAGGGAACCTTTGGATCCTGCCACCGGTCCTTTGAGACCGAGGAGGTTCTTCTCTCTATCTACATAGACAACTTCTACGTCTTCGCAGGTGATGGTGTCGAGACCCATGTGTCCAGCCATCTTCATTCCTTTGAAGACTTTACCGGGACGAGCACGAGCTCCGATGGCTCCTGGTTCACGCATGAAGTGAGAACCGTGAGTACGAGGTCCTCCACGGAAGTGGTGACGCTTCATAACTCCCTGGAAACCTTTACCTTTAGAAGTGGAGGTGATTTTTGCTCTTTCGCCGACCTCGAATAGGTCGAGAGAAATTGCATCACCTGCTTTGTAGTCGCTTCCATCTTGGATAGTGAATTCGCGCTTGAAGCGGAATTTTTTGTTCTTGCTCGGTTTTTTCAATGCATCGAACCCAAGGACTAACGCCGGATATCCGTCTTTTTCAGTGGTCTTAACTTGTACCACCACGTTGGGGGCACATTCGACTACTGTGAGAGGGATCACGCGACCGTCGTCTTGGATGAGACGTGTCATACCGATTTTTTTGCCGAGTATTCCTGGCATAATTTAGTGCTTAGTGTGAATTGAAGCGGTTGGTCTTGTCCCCAGAGGGGTCCACGAGGGAGCCTTTTGCTTCGCTTCTAAGATAAATGCCCGGAGATACTAATGGCCTAGGATGGCTAAGTCAAGAGATTTTTCTACTTGTCTACATCAATGCCTTCTTTCTGCTTGTAGTAGCGGAGAGCGGCGCGAGAATGTTTGAGTGAGAATTCGTCTAAACCGATCTTGAGCGAGTCGGCTGTGTCGTAGGTGATGTAACTGATCAAAGAGGCCACATAAATAAGGATGAAAACTGGCCACAGTACGTAGGGAGTGAGGGCCAGCACGCCGAGAAACATGGTGGACAAGGACACTAAGAAGGCGATGAACATCCATCGAGTGGTGCTGATGGCGATGAGCATGAGTTTTTCGGGAATGCCGCCAAAACTGATGGCAAACCACGCTCCACCCATGACCATGACGGGGGCGATGAGAATGCTGATGAGGCTGGAGATTTCTTCTTGAGAAGCTTGAGATAGGCCGTAGACCACGAGAATGGAGGCTGCCAAGTTCACCCACTGAACGAATCGGTGTTTGTCTATGTTTTCCTCGATGATTATTCTTTCCTCTTCTGTTAGGTTGGATTTGAAAAAGGATCGAAGGATGATTCGAAGCAGATAATAAAATGGGTCTATCTTTCTCATGGTGTGATTAGGATAGACCCATTATGTGAGTTTTTCTGGAAAAGAAAAGCTTATTTGGAAGCTTTCTTTGTCGCTTTCTTAGCAGGTTTTTTGGTAGCGCTGTCTTCCCCGGCTTCCATGATCATCTTGATTTCGATGTCCACTCCAGAAGGAAGAGACAAGTTGGACAACTCTTCGATGGTTGCAGAAGTGGTTTCGGTGATGTCGATGAGGCGTTTGTGGGTGCGCATTTCGTACTGGTCACGAGCATTCTTGTGAACGAAGGTGGACTTGAGCACCGTGAACTTTTCGATGTCCGTAGGAAGGGGGATTGGGCCCATGACGATGGCACCGGTCTTTTCTGCGGTTTCGAGAATAAGACGAGCGGCTTCGTCAATGACTTTGTGGTCAAAGGAACGGATTTTGATACGGATCTTTTGCTTAGCCATAGGAACAGGTTGTTAAAAAATACCGAGATTCGCATCTCGGTCTTCTGAGCACCAACGGAGTTGGGCTGTGTCAAAGGAAACGAGATGTCCCGGCGGGTGGCCGGGGAGTGAACTAAAAACAGTTCACTGCAATTTGTTGTGTGCACTTTTTAATGGAAAGAGGAAGGATTGTCAAATGCTATTGGCATTGCGATTTCATCCAGGACACTACTTTTGTTTTGATGACATCCATGTTTTCGACATCTCCTCGAACTTCCTCTATTTCTTGTGAAGATGCTTTTTTCATTTTCTGTGAAACAAAGACGCCTTCGTCGCTTTCGTGTTCTTGTACGGTTATGTTGGAAAAGCTGGTGTCCCCAATGAACTTTATTATTAGATAAGGGCCGATCTCAGTGGAGCCTTCATTGACTTCTAATCTGAACTGCCCTTTACATTGGCTCTTGAAAATTGTTTCGACTTCAGTCCTAAACGCTTTTAAGCGGAGTGCTTTTGCGGACACTGGAGGTGAGTCTGGGATCGTTGTAACAGCTGCTACTGTTGACTTTTCTACGACGGGGTTGGGTGGACGTTTTTCCTCGGGTGCTTTTTTGACAGTTTTATCTTCTTTTAAAGCTTGTTTCTCTTCTGTAGGTGGTGCGGCTTTTTCTTGAAGTAGCCTCAGTTGGTCTTCAAGTTGTTTGCGCCATGCTTCATATCGCTTTGCCACGCTTTTAACGTATTGGCTGACGGTTTCTTTGCCTTTGGCGTCGTTTCCGCCTTTACTTGTGTCTAGGGTTACTTCTAAATCGTAGTCTTCTTTTTCTCCCGCTTTCTCTAAGATGCTTCGTATGACGCAGTCTTCGGTCAGGTCCTTTCCTGTTTTTGCAAAAGCTCTTTGAATTTGTTCTTTGCTGAAGCCCAGTTCGTAGTGGTTGTTGAATTCAACTGCTGTAAGTAGACTTTGTGAATCTTGATCCAGTGGTAAACCTCTTAAGTCGTAACGAAGTAGATCACCGTCGATCGCTACGTTGGGGTTTACTAAACGGAGTGCCATTTGAACGGTGGCTTTGAAGTGTGCATCTTGGCCACCTTTATAATCACCCACGGTTTGTAAAAAATTCGTTCCATTCACAAGAGCACCTTCTTTTAAGCGTCGTATGGTGTGACGGATTGCGAGTTTTGGGTCTCTCACCATTTCAAGCTGTCTCAGTCGGTAGGCTTCTGGGGTCAAATTTTGTCGTTCTTCTCCATCAAAAGTGGATAAAACGCTGATTTGAGTCGGGCCTAGAGTCCCGATGCTCACTAAAGCTTCCAGCTCCCAATCTGGGTTGTGAAAGGCTACTTCGCGAGCTGCCTCCGGATAGCTCGTTTTAAAATCTTCAATTGCTGCATGGAGCACATGCACGGCCTCTCCTTCTGTTTTTGCTTTTCCTGCTGCTGTTCTATGTCTTAGAAATAACTTATTGATTCCTGCACTGCTCAACAGGGTCTCGACCCATGGATACTCTTTTTTAATCTCCGCTTCGTTTTCATCTAGTTTGCGTAAGATCCCAGATGTTTTTGGATCCACCTCAAAACTGGATTCCTGTTCAATGATGGCGAGCACGGCTGCTATTTTAGAAGGAGTGAGTGGGAACTCTTCCTCTTGCATTGCTTCGACAACCCAGCTGGTCCACTTTTCTGAGTTGGAGAGGCCTTTTGTATGAAGCGCTTTGTTCACGACTTCTGAAGCGAGATCTTTTGTGAGAATATTTTTACTTTCAGGTCCTTTGATGTTTAACTCTGGAGCCTCACACAGCGAAATCATAGAGCTTTGCTCTGCGTCCTCTTTTATTTCTTTGGGGTCATCCACCATTAGACTTATTACTGCAAATAACTTTCCAGCGGTGTGAGTCCTGGCCTCAAGAACAGCGCCGCCGACTAAAGTTCCAAGGAAGAGCAAGGCCGTACTTAAACGGCCGAATCTTTGAGGTAGAGATGGTTTGTCACTCAGGTCCATGAGCTAAAATAAGGTTCTCTTTTAGTTTAAACCTTGTACTTTGTCAAATCCTCTGGCTAAAGAGGGGCAATGTCAGCAACAGCAAGAAGAGCAGTGTCCAGACTGGATTTCGGAAAAGGTAGTGAGGTTTCACGGCGAGGCTGGGATTTTTCTTGAAATAGAGGTTGGTGTAAAGCACCATGAGGATGAAGAAGAGTGCGATCAAAGGCTTGTCGTTTTGGAGGGACAGAAATAAAACACCTCCAAGTACTAGACCGTAGGAAAATACAATGAGCAGTCGACAGCGAGTCTGTGTATAGAAGGCAAGCACGGGTTTGTGGGCCACGGCTTTTTCGCCCAAAAGTTTGCGATCCGCTTTGCGTTTGGAAGTGATGGAGAACAGCACCAAGCCGCTGAGGAGTAAAAAGTAGACGCTGTCGTTTAAATGAGGAAAGTTTTGGAAGCCGGCGAGCGTGCGGAGGTTGAAATTGAAAAGGATCAGGGCGAGGTCGAGCAGGGGAATGTTCTTCAAGCCAAGGGAGTAGGCGTTGGTGGCAAGGAAGTAGAGACCGGAACTCAGAGTGTAGAGGCTGCCGAGTTGTGAGCAGGCGAAAATGTTGAAACCTAGCAACACACTTGCGATCAAAAAAGCTTGAAGTCCCGAAACTTTTCCAGAAGCGAGAGGGCGATCTTTTTTATTGCGATGGAGACGATCTTTTTCACGATCCATCCAATCGTTGAAAATATAGGTGAAGGAAGACAGCGTGCAGAGGCCGAAAAATCCTAAAAGAAGTTGGATTGGACTGAGGTGATTGTTCGTGAAGAGCGCTGCGGTTAGGATCAGCACGTTCTTGTACCACTGCTCTATCCTTAGTAATTTGCGCAGAGTGTTTAAATCCACAGTGAGAAAAAGTAACGGTCTATGATGTAGAAGAATTTGTTGGGCCAAGCTTCGTGGGGGCTTACTACAGTTTTTACTGGAAAAAATTGCGCACTGATGTTTTTTGCAAAACGACCGTCGATGCAAAATAAATTTCCGATCATGACTTTCTTTTTGTTTTTTGGGAACTTCAGTTCGCCCAGCACTTCTTTGTGCGGTTTTTTATGGCTGCCTTTTGTCCAATCTACGTTCAATTGTTCGGCGAGTTTTTGCGTGCGCTCTTTTTTTGGACTGTTGGAGCAGAGAATGAGGGTGTTGTTTTTCTTGAGTTTCGAGAAAGCTTTGAGACTGGCCTTGTCGAGTTTGGACCCACCTTCACCCACGAGGGTGCCGTCCACGTCTAAGAAGATGACGCAGTTTTTTAAATTCCACTGAGTTTGTGAGAAAAATTTCATCAAAGACGGTTATGCCTTCATGGAAATAAAAATGTCTTGGTAGGAGAGGGCTTCTTTGCGACCGTCCCAGTTGCCGTGATGCACCTTTAAATTGTGAGCACAGTCGACTTTTTTGAGTTCGTCGGTGATCCAGTCTTCTAAGTAGCCGATTTCTGCTTCGGGTACGTTTTTGTGGGAGTAGAAACAGGTTTTGTTTTCATCAAAAGGAATGGTCAACTGGGCATTTGCGCGGCCGGCAGTGATGTTTTCAAGGGCTTCTTTGTCGAGGGAAAAGAAAGTGATGAAGAGCGTGCCGCCTTTTTTAAGCACACGGTTGATTTCTTTGAAGTACTGCAACACTTCTTTGGGCAACATGTGTGTGAAAACGGAGGTGGCAAAAATGAAGTCGAAGGTTTCGTCTTTGTAAGGGAATTCGAACTCTTCGGATTTGATTTTGCCTTTTTTGTTGTAGTACTTGTTGTAGATGTCCACGTAGTCAAAGTGGAAGTTGGGATGTTTGTTCGAGATGTTTTTTTGGCACCAGGTCACGCCGCGTTTGTCGATGTCGAAGCCGTGGTAGTGGGCATCCGAGTTCAAGTACTTGGTGAGAGGAATGGCGATGCGGCCGATCCCACAGCCGATGTCGAGAACGGTGTTGTCTTTTTCGAGGCCTCCGGCTTTTGAAAAATGTCCCAAAAATTCGGCGCCCACTTTTTTGAATTCGCTGCTACCCACAAAATTGAGCCGTTTGGGTGGATAGTCTTTGTCGCGCGTTCCTTTGAGTGTTGAAACGAAGTCTTCACAGGTGTAGAGGACGAATTTGAGGAGTTTTTTGATCGGGACTGGCAGCAGGTACTTGAGCTTGGCTTTGAGGGTTTTATTCATTTGTTCTTTCTTAAATTTACGGCCATTCTATACTTCACGATTTTCTTCACCAAGTCTAGGGGCAGGGCTTGATCCAAGGGAAATTGGACTGCGCCTTTGGAGGTCTTGTACTGTTTCATTTCTTGTTTAAAGACTTGCATGGCTTTGGAGCCCGGATAAAAACCAATGTGATGTTCGTATGCGCCGAAGTGCACCAAGTTGCCGTTGAGTTTGAAGGTAGGAATCCCGTAGCTGATGGTTTCGGTCGCCTCGGGGGCTTCTTTGTGGATGCACTCGCGGAGTTCTTCCAAAAGCAGTTGCGTTTCTTTTGGGTATCCAGCGATGAACTCATCGATGGTTTTGGCTGGATTTCTTTTGTAGATGGCCATGGAGAAATTTAAAGGCTCTCGGCGTACTTTTTGAAGTTGTTCAGAATAGACTGCCATCCGTTCTTTTGTAATTCGAGAGAGTTTTCATTTTCCGCTTCGAATTCTTCTTTGACCAAAGTCGCAAAACCTAGAGGGACAAAAATCACGCGGACTTTTCGATCCCCCATGGTGTAGGCGAGGAGCTCGTGTTCTTTTACTTCATCGTAAGTGCCTTCAAAGTCAAAGCCCATGCTGCCGTCTTTGGCTTCCATGCGAGCGTTGAATTTTCCGCCCGGTCGTATATCGTTGGTTGCTCTGGGGCAGTGCCAATCTTCGGAAGCGGCGTTCCACTGCGTGATGTGCTCGGGTTTGGTCCACATTTCCCACACTTTTTCGATGGGGAGATTCAGACTGACTTCAACGGTGAGGATTGGTTTTTCAGTGTTTTGCATGAAGAGAAAGTTAGAGAGCTGAGTTTTCATTCTTTACATTCGTAGGCGTCTTCTTGCTTGGAGTTGGCTAGTTTTTCCTTGCCCCACTCTTCACACGCTTCTTTTGTTTTGAAGTTTTTTGTTTCGACTTCATTTGTCCCGCTATAATAAAAACCTGTCCAGTTGTTGCAGGCGGTGAGGAGGGTGATTGAGAGGAACGTTAGGATTAAGAAAGTTTTTTTCATGCAGTGAGAGAAGTGGATTTTATTTTACTATGCGCTTCACTATATTCAAAGTCAGCATTCCGGTGATGGCTAACTGAACGAGAGGACTGAGCCCGATTCCAAATAGAGTGGGCATGGCAGTGGTGTAACTCCAACGATCCAAATGGAGGTTGATGATTTCAATGAGGATGGCGATGGTTAAGGCCATCAATAAAAAAGCTCCGTAATCCATTTTGCTGGGTTTGAAGATCCAGTTTGGACTGTGATTGTGCCAGGAAATCACGCCAAATATTCCTAGAATAAAAAGTGCGTCAAACACGGAGGCAATCACGAGATGTTGGCTTCCTTGGATGGTGGAGGTGTCGATGTAGAGAGAGTAGTGCGAAAATTCCCAAATGAGGTTGAGGGAGAGGGCGGTGAGGAAGAGGCTGGCGGATTTTTTGAGTAGGCTCATTTGTTTGAGTATAAAGTAAACACTTGCAACGAAAAAGCCCCGCAGTCTGCGGGGCTTTTTCTATTGATCTTGTCTAGAGGTATAGACTCAAAGTGTAGATTCGAAACTGGGACTTTGTCCCGTTTCGAAGACTACGCAACGATCTTTCCTACTACTCCGGATCCAACGGTGCGTCCTCCTTCGCGGATAGCGAAACGAGTTCCGTGTTCGAGAGCTACTGGAGCTCCGAGTTCAACGGTCACACTGATGTTGTCTCCAGGCATAACCATCTCGACTCCAGCTGGGAGTTCGATGGAACCGGTTACGTCAGTTGTACGGATGTAGAATTGAGGCTTGTAACCTTTGAAGAAAGGAGTGTGACGTCCACCTTCCTCTTTGCTGAGGACGTAGATTTCACCTTCGAACTTCGTGTGAGGTTTGATGGATCCAGGCTTACAGATCACTTGTCCACGTTCAATGTCTTCGCGTTCGATACCACGGAGGAGAAGTCCTACGTTGTCTCCAGCTTGACCTTGATCGAGTTGTTTGCGGAACATTTCAACTCCAGTACAAACGACTTTCTTGGTGTCGCGGAGTCCAACGATTTCAACTTCTTCGTTGATCTTCACAACTCCTTGTTCGATACGTCCGGTAGCAACGGTTCCACGTCCTTTGATGGAGAACACGTCTTCTACAGACATAAGGAGAGGCTTGTCGAGTTCACGTTCTGGTTGAGGGATGTACTCGTCGAGAGTCTTGAGAAGTTCTACAACGGCTGCAGAGTCAGGTCCTTTTGGATCTTGGAGCGCCTTGAGAGCGGATCCTTTGATGAAAGGAGTGGTGTCTCCAGGGTATCCATACTTGTTGAGAAGATCACGAACTTCCATTTCGGAGAGTTCAGCGATTTCAGGATCAGCCATGTCCATCTTGTTCAAGAACACGATGATGTAAGGCACGTTCACTTGGTGAGCGAGCAAGATGTGTTCACGGGTTTGAGGCATTGGTCCGTCTGCTGCAGAAACCACGAGGATGGCACCGTCCATTTGAGCGGCTCCAGTGATCATGTTCTTTACGTAGTCGGCGTGTCCAGGACAGTCGACGTGCGCATAGTGACGTTTGTCGGTGGTGTACTCTTGGTGAGAAGTAGCAATGGTGATACCACGTGCCTTTTCTTCAGGAGCGTTGTCGATTTGGTCGAATGCAACGGCATGGTTGTCTCCACCGAAGTGAGCAGCAGCCACTGCGGTTAGGGCCGCGGAAAGAGTTGTTTTTCCGTGGTCAACGTGACCGATGGTTCCCACGTTCACGTGTGGTTTTGATCTATCGAAAGCTGTCATAGCCTCGGGGGGTTAAAAAAAATTGATAGCCATTTAAAAGCGAACCAATTTTAGTGCAAGCGAATGCCATATGCAAAATGAAAATCGATGCGGGGGGTGATTTTGCCTCAGCCCCTTGCGAGGTCACCTGCTTTTTAGCCTTTGATTATCTGTTGCCAGGTCACCCAATCTTTAGAATCTGGGTTCTTTTTTTGGATCGATTGGTTTTCCTTTCCTGCGGCCCTTTTGGCTTCCGCTTCTGTTTTATATTGCTTCGGCAGTCGATAGGATTCTCCGCTGAAGGTGTCGTTGTAGAGCAGTATCCATCGGTATTTCTTTAAACTTTCTTTTTTGAGGTTGATGACTTTCTCTATGCTGCGTAAGAAATCTTTGAGATAAAAGCGATGACGGCGATCTTTCCACCAGTGGGTAGCTTTGATCTTGTCTTTTTGTTGCTGACGCTGCGCTTCCAAGACTTCGAGCGTGTGGTCCTCTAAAAATGAGTCTAAGGGTTCATAAAAAGAATGCGCGCACAATTCACTGTTGCAGAAACCGCAGAGGTCTTCTTTCTCTTCGGTGTAAGTCAGACCCCAGCACAGTGGACAGATGGCATTGGTGTGATTCTTCATGCGTTTACAATCAAGAACACGGCGAGCCCAAGGAGTCCACCACCTGCTGCAAAAAAAGCGATGTACCCAAGGAGGTGCATCATTGTGGTCATGCCTTTGTCGCCGATCATTTTAAGCTCCCAGTCGTAATACCACTTAAAAATGTTGTTTGAACCCATGAACATTATTTTGAAAAGAATGTTTTTTTCCTTTCCACTGGCTAGGTCGTCGAGCAGGGTTTTGAAGGACTCTACTTGCAGACACGTGCGCCCCGCATACAAAAAAAACGAACACACTCAATGCAAAAAAAATGGAGATGAGGAAGACTTCTGTGGTGGAGAAGAGAGGTTCCATGGCAAAAGTTTTGCAGCTTTAAGCCAATTCTGCAAGTTTTCTTTTTATGTCGTTCTCGGTATCATTGGTTTATGAATTTCTTTGATTCCAAAAAATTGAAGTGCAGGGGACTCCTTAGTGGTTTTTTCATCTCCGTTTTTGTGATTGGTACGTGGGCTCCACTGTTTGCCAAATGTAGTTTTTGGGAAGAATGGGGATGGACGGAGGATGGTGAGGAGTGGGCTAACGGAGGAATAGAACTTGTGCGATCCACCTTTTTGGAAGCCATGGGATCTTCGTATCTCACGCTGGGGAATGTTGCTTTGAATGTTGGTCTACTTATTCTCTACAGTCTTATTGTGACGGCCTTAATTCATAAGAGCTATGTTTTATACCGGAAGTTTTTGAGTCCTAGTAGTCTTTGATTTGACTGATTTTAAAATTTAGACGTAAACTAAGTTCTTTTTAGGTTTTGTTATGGCTGATGGTGGAATTGAGACTAGAGTGGATGCTCCTGTGATAGATGAGATGCGGCGTACTCTTGAGCCATTGCTTCGCCGCCTTCATCTTCTTTTTGAAACAAGACTTCGTGATGTTATTAGTGGTCGTTTTGCTGCCGTGGCCCAGGAGAGTCAATCAGATGGTTTTTTAATGGATGCTGCTCGAACTACTACCGATCTTAGGACTCTTCTTGCGAAGATTAGTGAACGAGTTGGTGAGATTGCTCCTGAGGCTTTTGTTGCAGACTTAGCAGGGTTTGCAGCGCCCAAAGTAGATGTTTCCGCTTTAGGTAAGGCTAAACTTGTAGAAGTTCTTTCCAGTTTGGCCTACCTCAGTCTTGAACAATTTGAGCTCTTATTTATTCTTGATCCTGGCGTGTGGGGTCGAAAGGTTGCCAGTAAACAAAGAGAGAAGTCTCTCAGTAATAAGGATCTTCGGCCTTGCGTTATTGGTCCAGGTGAAGACAGTTTGGACGATTGTTCGATTTCTAGGAGACTTCATGGTGTCGCAAAAAAATTAAGTTTCGCCCAGATCCAAAGTTTGTGGGAACGTCTTTACTGTTAGTCTAGTTTAAACTTATTTGACTTGTTACACAAAATCCCTCTGTGATTTGTCTGTTGTAAGATGAAATCGATAGAGGGATCAAGTCTTTAGTTCTTCACTCCGCGATCTGCTTTGATCTTGGCGATCACGTTGGCAGGAGCATCGGCGTAGTGGCTGAATTCCATGGAGTAGCTTGCGCGTCCTTGAGTCATGGAACGAAGGTCGGTGGCGTATCCGAACATTTCAGAAAGAGGAACCACGCAGTTGATGATTTTGGCCATTCCACGGTTTCCAGATTCTTGAATTTGTCCACGGCGGGAAGAGATGTTTCCCATCACGTCTCCGAAGTAATCGTCGGGAGTGATGACTTCCACTTTCATGATTGGTTCGAGAATCACAGGGTTGGCACGGGCAGCACCGTCTTTGAAGGCGATGGAAGCGGCGAGTTTGAATGCCAATTCGGAGGAATCTACATCGTGGTAGGATCCATCGTAGAGCTCCACTTTCACGTCCACCACTGGGTAACCAGCAATGATTCCACGAGTGAGCGCTTCTTTAATACCCTTGTCCACGGCAGGGATGAATTCACGAGGAATTTTACCTCCGACCACAGCGTTGATGAATTCGTAGCCTTTTCCAGGTTCGTTGGGGCTGAGGGTCATCTTCACGTGTCCATATTGTCCACGTCCTCCCGTTTGTTTGGAGTACTTTTCTTCACAATCCACTTCTTTGCGGATGGTTTCACGGTAGGCCACTTGAGGCGCTCCGACGTTGGCTTCAACCTTGAATTCACGTTTCATACGATCCACGATGATGTCGAGGTGGAGTTCTCCCATTCCGGCGATCAAGGTTTGTCCCGTTTCTTCGTCGGAAGTCACACGGAACGTAGGATCTTCTTCAGCAAGTTTTTGCATGGCCATACCCATCTTTTCTTGATCGGCTTTGGTTTTGGGTTCGATCGCGATTTGGATCACAGGTTCGGGGAAGGTCATGGATTCCAAAACGATAGGATGATCCACGTCACAGAGAGTGTCTCCGGTGAAGGTGCGCTTGAGACCGATGGCCGCAGCGATGTCTCCAGCTTCCACTTCTTTGATTTCTTCACGAGTGTTGGCGTGCATACGAACGAGACGTCCGACACGTTCTTTCTCACCTGTGTGGGTGTTCAAGATGTAAGAACCCGCTTCCATTTTTCCGGAGTAAACACGGAAGAAGCAGAGTTTTCCTACGAAAGGATCGGTCGCAATCTTAAAGGCCAAAGCGGCGAAAGGAGCGTCGTTGTCGAGGGTACGAGTTTCTTCTGCATCGGTGTCAGGGTTGATTCCTTTGATGGAACCCACATCGTTGGGGGAAGGGAGGTAGTCGCGTACTCCGTCGATGATGAGCTGAACTCCCATGTCGTGAAGTGCGGATCCACAGAACACGGCGTAGTGAGTTCCTTCTATGGTTCCCTTTCGGATTCCTGCTTTGATTTCGTCGATGCTCAGCTCTTCTCCGTTGAGGTACTTGGTCATGAGTTCGTCGGTTTGTTCGGACACCATTTCCACCATGATGGCGCGGTGTTTTTCAACCAAGTCATTCATGTCTTCAGGAATGGGCATTTCGATGATGGTTTCTCCATGTTTTCCTTCAAAGCGGTAGGCCTTGCGTTCCACGAGGTCGATGATTCCGCTGAAGGTGCTGTCTTGTCCGATGGGGAGTTGAACCGCGAAGGCCTTCTTGGAAAGACGTTGGTGGATGGAAGTGAGGGACATGTAGAAGTCCGCTCCCATCTTGTCCATCTTGTTGACGAAGGCGATGCGAGGCACGACGTATTTGTCGGCTTGGCGCCATACGGTTTCGGATTGAGGTTCTACACCTTGAGATCCATCGAATACGGCGACGGCTCCATCGAGCACACGCATCGAACGTTCCACTTCAACAGTGAAGTCCACGTGACCAGGAGTGTCGATGATGTTGATGCGAATGTCCTTCCAGTAACAAGTTGTTGCGGCTGCGGTGATGGTGATTCCACGTTCTTTTTCTTGTTCCATCCAGTCCATCGTTGCGGCTCCTTCGTGCACTTCACCAATTTTGTGAGAACGTCCTGTATAGAAAAGGATGCGTTCCGTGGTGGTGGTTTTTCCTGCATCGATGTGCGCGGCAATACCGATGTTACGGATATGCGCGGTGTCGTACGTTTGTCCTGTGGGGTCGGCCATAAAAATTGTTAAAAAAGAACTAAAAAGGCTGATTTGAAAGCGCCCGCATTATAGGGAAGCAAGCGCGAAAGTCAAGGTAAGGATTGCTTGTCTTTGTGTGGAGAAGTATCCTTTGCTGGCGCTTTATTTTTGTTGTTTATGCTTTACAAGATTTTGCTCCTTAGTCTTCTTCTCGAGTTGTTCACGGTGGTGAGTCGGGTGGTTTTTGGTTCCATGAAAGACAGGTACAGAACAATAAAATTCCGCTACAAAGTTCGTATTCACCATGGTTACATTGGTTTGCTTCTCATTTTGCTTTACGGGTTTTATCCGCAAGAGGTGTTTTTGATTTTGGGCGGTGCCCTTTTTTTGTCGGATGCTCTTCATCATTTTGTGGTGCTTCCTATTTGGGTCAAGAGAACTGAATTTCCTTGATTCGCTTTACTCTTCGTTGCTCACAAAGCCGTCCAAAATATCCACCAAGTCGTTGTTGGCCTGGATGAAGGTGGTGTAGCTGGTGTGTAGGCCTTCGTCGAAGCTTTGGACTTTGCTGAGGTCTTGAGCGTAAGAGGCTGAGATGTAGTAGTCGAGCATTTGTTTGTAGAGGTCCAAGTATTCGTTTGCGGCACTTTGGTAGGTTTGAATTTCGGTGCGCACGCTGTTTTGTTGTTCAATGTTTCGACTTTCCAAAAGAAGGAGGGCATCCACTTCGACTAGGGCATTTGTTGCAGCGCCATAACTCGTTGTCATTTCGGTGGAATCTATGGTTGAGCTTTCGGTGACAAGGTCCGGGATGGTTTCGTTGTACAGGGTGGCGCTGTCTTCGATGGCGGTCGAGACCGTGTTGATTTGATCGACGACGGTGTTGTTGTATTCCACTTCACTCAATTTTCCAAAAACGGAACACGAGGCGAGCAGCAAAGAAGCGGTGAGGGCGAGGAGGAGTGTTTTTTTCATGGCGGTGAATGTGTGTTTATATTACTCGAGCGTGCGCATTCTACAAAATGTTTTTTGTACTAAAAAACCCTGCGCAAGGCAGGGCTTTGAATTTGAATTGATAGCCTTATCATTTCTTTTTTGTGAAGCGAGCGTAGTGAGCGAATGCACGGTTGGCGAGTGCCATCTTTTCTACGTCGTCCTTTTTTTTGATCGCGGATCCTGTTCCTTCAGCAGCTTCTAATACTTCAGCGGTCAAACGTTTGTACATCGGCATCCCTTTGCGACCGCGGGCGGCGGTGAGGATCCATCTGAAGGACAGCATTTGCTGACGCTTCACTGGAACTTCGAAAGGTACTTGGTACACAGCTCCACCCACACGTTTGGGGCGAACTTCCATTGCAGGCTTGGTGTTGTCGATGGCACGAAGAAAAGTCTCTTTAGGATTCTTGTTCCCACGTTTTTCGAGTTCACTGAGCATGTTGTTGAAGATGCGGCGAGCCACGGTCTTCTTTCCATCCAACATGATGGTGTTGATGAATTTTTCACTCGTGAAGTCGGAGTGTGGGGGAACGTAAGTAGTGGTTTTCGTTTTCATGATTTACTGTTTACTTTTTAGGTTTCTTAGCTCCATAAAGGGAACGACTTTGACGTCGGTTTTGTACACCTTGAGTGTCGAGGCTTCCACGAACAATGTGGTAACGCACTCCAGGTAGATCTTTCACACGTCCGCCACGCACCAAAACGATGGAGTGTTCTTGAAGGTTGTGACCTTCTCCTCCGATGTAAGCAGTGACTTCCATTCCATTTGTTAAGCGTACACGAGCAATCTTTCGAAGCGCAGAGTTAGGCTTTTTAGGAGTCATGGTCGTTACCTTTGTGCACACCCCTCGTTTGAAAGGGCAGTTGAGAGGGCGACTGACGGTCTTCAGCGTGTTCATAATGACTTGAAGCGCTGGAGCTTTGCTCTTGCGAGTTTGAGCCTTACGAGGCTTACGAATGAGTTGATTGATCGTTGGCATTAAACAGGTGATTAGCTGGAGCAGTTTAGTGGATAAGATTGGCTATTGCAAGAGGATTTTTATGAATTTATTGGGGTGAGAATGACTATTCCCTTTTCAGTTGGCCGTGTTTTTCAGGGTCGCCATTATGAAAATCATAACGCAGTCGATAACGCCAAGCGTTTGGATCCAAGGCAAAATTTTGAGTATCGATGGGGTCCTCTTCAGTGCGTGGTTTTCTACGATGGACGCAACCTGGCGGGAAGAGGTAACAAAAGCCAGCTTCTAAGTCGAAAGGGGTCCATTCTGCAAAAGTGGGTTCCCCGTATAATTTTCTTCCTTTTTTACCACAGAGCACAGTGATTGCTTTCGCTTTTCTTAAATCTTGAGTTTTCTTAGATTTAGGGACTAAAACTTGAGTAGGATCACCTTGGTTTGTTCTGGGGATCCATAGCAGTTGTAGATAATGAGCTTGAGCACGGATATCGCCTTCCCAATCGCTATCCGTATGCCATGTGTCCAGGGGCGAGTTACGTTCCCCCTCTTTTAAGGCAGTCCCTTTTCCTGCGGCGAAGAGCCATTCAGAGGGGGTCCACCTTCCGAAGCGATCTGGAATCTCTAGGAAATTTTTCCTGCCAGAGTAAACTCCTGGATTGTTCAAAATGTTGTCTATTTCACACGTTTTTGGATGTTTACTGCGTGGTTTGGGTCCACGAATAAAGAAGTCATTTCTGTTTTCCCGTATTGATATATCTGTCTCGTGTTCGTCCTCATCTAGGCTTTCAATAATGGCGCGTACTCTATCCAATGTCTCTATGACTAAAGCTTCTTCTTCGGCTGGAATGCTGCGTCTTCGGAGAGAGCTTGCCGTGTAGGTGTTGTCCAGATGGAGCATAAGCTTATTTTAACATTGTTATGCTTTTAGTCAACATGCCATTGTCGCATTGGATGCGTGTCCTAAGCTTGCATCGGCAAAGGTTGCAATACGCTGACGCGGTTGCCTTCCGTGTCTATAAAGCTTGCGTAGGTTCCGACGCCGGGGATGGCCATGGGTTCACCGAGGGTACGGCCTCCGTTGGCGGTGATTTTTCTGAGGGCTGCATCAATGTCTTCTACCGCGATTACGACTGAGGGGGCTTGGCCCATGGGGTCTGCTGGTTTTTCGTACAATCCACCGTTGATCGCGCCAGGTTTTTGGATCATGCCTTTGTCGTCGGTTTCACTGGTTTGCATCACCACGTAGTTGCCCATTTCTGGGCCGAGTATCTGAGCCTTCCAGCCAAATGTTTTTGAGTAAAAATCGGCCGCGCGCTGACGATCGGTATAAGCCATTTCAAAGTGTACGACGGGATCCATAGGTTGAGGGTTAAGGGTTTAGCTCAGTCTAGCACGTTTAAAGTGCCTGGTGGAGCCGACGGGAATTGAACCCGCATCCCCTAAGTGTCAAATTCAGGTGCTTTACCGTTAAGCTACGGCCCCACTTCACCAGGCCGAAAAAGCGTAACAGAAAAACCCTTTCTTTTGGAAAGGGCTCTGTGACACCTAGGAGGACTGTAGTTAACAGCACCTGAACAATTAACAGGATAGCACAGTGGTAAAGTAATTCAAGATGGTGGTTTGAAAATGCGTTGTTGGAGCGTCAACAACAGGCCTTATTCTTCGATTGTGACCATTGATTCGCAGGCTATCTCTCCATCGTTGTTCTCGTTATATTAGCCCGGACTTGCCACTCCCTCTATCTAATGGGATAATGTGTCCTATTTTGTTTTATGGAAATAGGGACCATTGAATTCGTGGAAAAAGGAGGCTTGCTTGTTCCTAAGGATAAAGAAGTCAAAATTCCCGATCCCAAGTGGATAGATACTCATGTGGAACTGCATCAGTTGGGATCAAGAGTTTTACTTGCATCCTTGGTTCCCGATGAGACTTGGCTTGTAGGAGATACTGTTCGTCCTCATGCTGATTTGAACTGGCACTTTGATCGAGGTAGGAAAATGCTTAGCCTGGCGAACTTATCTCTGAACAATCAACGTGGATCAACGGATTGGATTTCCCTCATGCATGCAGTAAGGGCTTTGAGTTCAAGAGATCCTGCTTTTTTAAACGGGTTTCCTGAAGGTATTTTAGATCCGGACCGAGAGGACTTGCTTGAAGACCGTTTCAACTTACTTCTTAAAGTTGAAACCGCTTTAGGGCAATGTAGAACCTTAAAAGCTCAAGATGGGGTGATTCAAGTGGATTGGACGGTGGCTCCCCATAGTGTTGCTGTGTTCAATAATGCTTTCGGAGTTCACAAGAGCGGTTTTGCGCGTTTCCAGGATGAAAGTGCAATTCATGATCCTCAGAACTTTCTCTACAGGAATTGGCATTGAAAAGAGCGCCTCTTTCGAAGCGCTCTTTTGGATTTTATGATGGTATAGACTCAAAGTGACAGAGACTCGAAACTGGGACGTTGTCCCGTTTCGAGGATTAATCTTCTCTTGTATCGATCGCTTCGCCACGCATCTTCTTGCGGAAGGTTTCTCCGGCAGGAATGAGGCGGCCGATGATGACGTTTTCTTTGAGACCGTCGAGCATGTCCACGCGGTGAGTGGTGGAGGCTTCGACGAGCACACGGATCGTTTCCTGGAAGGAAGCGGCGGAGAGCCAGCTTCGAGTGTGCAGGGCGATACGGGTCAGTCCGAGGAGCAGACGTTCAAATTTGATGAGTTCTTTTCGTTCGGATTCGAGTTTGTTGTTTTCTTCAAACACGGTTTGGTAGTCCACGACCTCACCGGGGAGGAAGTTGCTGGCTCCAGGTTCAGCGATGCGTACCTTGGAGAACATTTGTCGAGTGATGATTTCGATGTGCTTGTCGTTGATGGACTGACCTTGAGACGCGTAGATGCTCTGCACTTCACTCATGATGTATTTTTGAGTGGTGTAGATGCCGGTGAGCTTCATCACTTTGCGCAAGTTGAGGTGTCCACTGCTGAGTGGTGTTCCACGAGCGACGAGGTCGCCGGTTTTGACCTTGATGGTTTTACCTGCGTCCACTTTGTAGATTTGAGGTGCAATGTCGGGTTGAATGACGATTTCTTTCTTGCCGGCTTTGACCACGACTCCATCCATAGGGGAGCGGAGCTTTTTACCTTTCTTTTCAGCGAGCACATCCTTGAGACTGACTTTGTCGTCTTTCTTCACCAGCACTTCCATTCCTTCTTCGACTTCCACGATTTCAGTGGGAACATCGGTGGGAGTGAGCGTGATGTGGATTTGGTTACCCTTAGAAACCACTTCTGCTTTTCCATCGATTTCGGCGAGCACGGCAGGCTTTTTAGGCGTGCGAGCCTCGAAGAGTTCTTCCACACGAGTCAAACCTTGCGTGATGTCGTCTTCGTTCGCGATTCCTCCCATGTGGAAGGTACGCATGGTGAGCTGAGTTCCCGGTTCTCCGATGGACTGAGCGGCCACGATTCCGACGGCGGTTCCCATTTCTACTTCTTGGCTGGAACCGAGGTCACGTCCGTAACATTTCTGGCAAACTCCGTTCAAAGTCAGACAGGTCATCACGGAGCGCACACGCACTTCGCTGATTTCGTTTTCTTTGAGGATCTTCACAGCGGCTTTGTCGATAGGAGTTCCTTTGGTGAGAGCCACTTTTTTACCGTTCTTTTCTAGTACATCGGCCCCGAGGGTGCGTCCGAAGATGCGGTTTTCAAACGGTTCCCCAATCTTCTGGGATTCTTCACGAGTGACCAAGTGAGTGTTTTCGGAACCACAATCGTCTTCTTTAATGATGATGTCTTGAACGGCATCCACGAGACGACGGGTGAGGTATCCGGCTTCAGCGGTCTTAAGAGCGGTGTCGGATTTACCCTTACGTCCTCCGTGCGTCGCGATGAAGTACTCTAGAATCGAGAACCCTTCTTTAAGGTTGGATTTGATAGGCAACTCGATGGTTTTACCGGCAGGGTTGGCCACGAGACCTTTCATTCCACAGAGCTGGGTGATTTGTCCCCAGTTACCACGAGCTCCAGAGTCCACTTGGTAGTAGACATCGTTTTCGGGATCGAAGCCGGCTTGCATGGCCTTTCCAATTTCGTTTTTGGTCTTGGACCAAATCTTGATGGCTTGGCGATAACGTTCGTCTTCGGTGATGAACCCTTTGTTGAAGAAGTCGTACATTTCTTCGATCAAAGCCTCCGATTCCTTCATGATTTTTGCTTTCTCCTTAGGAATGATGAGGTCGGCGCTGGACATGGAAATACCGGAACGAGTCGCGTAGTAGAACCCGAGGGCTTTGAGGTCGTCACAGAATTTAGCCGTGGGTTCGGTTCCACATTTTTCGAACACGAGGGCCACGATTTCTGAGATTTCCTTTTTCTTAAGAGTGATGTTTTGGTAGCCCATTTTTTCTGGAACCACGGTGTTGTAGATCGCGCGTCCAAGGGTGGTTTCCACCAATTCTCCATTCATGCGGAGTTTGATTTTTCCTTGCAAATGAAGTTCACCGAATTGTTCCGCGATGAGGGCTTCTTCCAAACTTCCGAAGACTTTTCCTTCTCCTTTTTTACCGTTTCGATCTGCCGTGAGGTAGTAAAGACCCAAGACCATGTCCTGAATTGGAACGGTGATTGGTTCTCCAGCGGAAGGCTTCAAAAGGTTCTTAGCGGAACACATGAGTTCGCCCGCTTCTTGTTGAGCTTTTTGAGAAAGAGGAACGTGCACAGCCATCTGATCTCCGTCGAAGTCGGCGTTGAAGGCCGCACACACGAGAGGGTGAACTTGAATGGCTTTTCCTTCTACGAGCACCGGACGGAAGGCTTGAATTCCAAGACGGTGCAAAGTGGGAGCACGGTTGAGGAGCACGTAGCGGTCTTTGGTGGCTTCTTCGAGCATGTCCCAAATGACGCGGTCGTTGTTTTGGATCATTTTTTCAGCGCTCTTGATGTTGTGAGCGAATCCGCCTTCGATGAGTTTTCCGATGACGAAAGGTTTGAAGAGTTCGAGAGCCATGAGCTTAGGCAATCCACATTGGTCGAGGTTGAGCTTAGGTCCAATCACGATCACGGAACGTCCGGAGTAATCCACACGTTTTCCGAGCAAGTTCTGACGGAAACGTCCTTGCTTACCCTTGAGCATGTCGGAGAGGGAACGGAGCTTGCGCTTGTCTCCAGAATTGAAGACGGTCTTTCCTTGACGAGCAGAGTTGTTGATCAAAGTGTCAACGGCTTCTTGGAGCATACGTTTTTCATTTCGGCAGATCACTTCTGGAGCTCCGATTTGAATGATCCGCTTGAGCCGGTTGTTACGGTTGATCACACGACGGTAAAGGTCGTTGAGG